>JAGCFB010000007.1 GCA_017650345.1 Kiritimatiellia bacterium
CCTGCCGTCCTCGCCGTTCCAGAGGACGTCGTGCTCCTGGAAATGCTCGACGAAGAGTCCGAAGCACGTCACCCTGTCTCCGTTGACGACGATTCCGTTCTTCGACGTGTTCGAATTCCATCCGGTGTGCGCGCCGTGGTCCGCGCGCCATATCCAGGTGTGGTCCACCACCGCGTCGTTCGAGTTGATCTCGAGGCAGACCTCCGTCTTGCCCGGCTTTCCGGTCCCGCCGACTCGGTAGACGGTGTCGATGAGGAACGACGGACTCTTCGCGTGCGACGCCGCGCCCTTCTTGTCGCCGAGCACCACGAAGCGGCGCGATGCGCGCTCCGCGTCGAATACGAGCCCCGCAACGACCAGCGAGTCGACGTCCGCGCAGCGAAGCGCCGCGTCCGCGTTCTCCGGAACGAGCGTCGCCTCTCCGATTCCAAGGAGCACCGTGCCCGCGCGCGTCACGCGCAGCGGCTCCGCGAGGCGGTACACGCCTGGCGAGAAGAGGATGTTCTTCCCCGCCGCGAGCGCGGCGTTCAGAGTCTTCGAGGAGTCCTTGCCGGAGCGCGCGACGTGGAAGCGCGACGCGAGGTCGAGTATCTCGCCCTCGCCCATTCCGCCGTTCGCCCTGCCTTCGCCCCAGCTCACGCCCTTCGCGTTCCTGCGCACTGCCGGGACGAAGACCTTGAACGCGCCCCTGTCGACGAAGAGGAACGGCTTCTCGCGCATCACGGACGTCGACTCGACGAGCGTGGAGCATCCGCCCGCACGCCAGTTGGACGACACGCCCTCGCCCGAGACCGGCTCGCAGCGCGAGAGCGGAGTGCCGCTGTTGTCCTTGCTCTTGGACGCGAAGTCGCCCGAGCATCCGACCACGACCTGGTTCCAGTTGATGCCGAAGAGCTCCGCTCCGAACGCGTTGTTGCGGTAGAAGTACTGCTGCTGCGAATACGAACCTGCGCCCTTCTCGAAGACGCAGTCCGCGACGAATCCGCCGGACGCCCATCCGTAGAACCAGTCGAAGAACGACTTGCGCGCGACATGGAGCCTCCGTGCGGGCGCCGCCTGGGAGACGGCCCACTGGAAGCCGAAGAACGGATCGCCGTTGTTGTCAGGATCGACGATCGAGACGTTCTCGATTCCGACCCAGAAGTTGCACGTGGCGTTGTTCTTGTCGAGAGCGGCGGGCGTCTTCACGTTGGTGAGCTTCACGTCCGTCGGCAGACGGCCGAGCCCGAGCAGCTGCGTGTAGTAGCCGATGTTGATCGCCTTCGTCTTCGTGTAGTCCCCGGGCAGGAAAAGGAACGCATAGCGGTCCTCGCCGAACTGACGGTGGTGCTGCTTCTTGAATACGCCTTCGACGACGCGGTCGATCTCCGCCGCGGAGTCCTCGGGCGAGAAGACGAACACGCCTTCGCCGAAAAGCGACCTCGCGGACGCCTTGACGTCCGCATCCCCCGCGGCCGCCGAAAGCGCGGCGGCGCAGGCCAACATGCATATGGAGAACTTCATGCTTGGAATTATACCAGAAAAACCGCCGCCGCGAATCCTTGTTTACGGCTTTATTATGTGCCCTTTTGCGCACCTGTCCGCGAGGTGACTACTCGTAGCGGAGGCAGTCGATCGGATTCAGCTTCGAGGCGCGCCAGGCGGGGTAGAAGCCGAAGAAGAGACCCACAATCGACGAAATTATGAAAGCGTACACCGCGGACGTTAGCTCGACGAGGACGGGCCAGCCCGCGGCCGCGCCGACTGCGTACGACGCGCCGATTCCGACGCCCACCCCCGCCGCGCCGCCGACGGTGGAGAGCACCATCGCCTCGAGGCAGAACTGCACGAGGATGATTCCGGGCGTCGCGCCGATGGACATCCTGAGTCCGATCTCCTTGATGCGCTCCGTCACCGAGACGAGCATGATGTTCATGATCCCGATGCCGCCCACCACGAGCGTGATGACGGAGAAGATGAGGAGGAGCGTGCCGACGATTCCCGTGACGGACCCTATCGTGTTCATGATCTCCGTCGTGTCGCGCGTCTCGAAGTCGTTGTCCTGGTAGTCCGCGAGGTGGTGCCGCTGCCTCAGGAGCGCCGAAACCTCGCGCCGCGCCTCCTCGAGGTCGTCCATCGTCACGAGCGAGAGGTTCATCATGTTGATGTTGTTGAACTTCGAGCGCTGCAGGTATCGCTGCACGGACGTGTACGGTGCCATTATGACGTCGTCCTGGTCCTGGCCCCAGTTGTTCGCGCCCTTCGAGCCGAGAACGCCAATCACCTTGAACGTCATGTTCTTTAGGCGTATCACCTTCCCTACCGGATCCTCGTCCTCGCCGAAGAGATTAGACCTCACAGTCGTCCCGATGCAGCACACGCGCGCCGCGAGCCGCGTCTCGTCGTCGGTGAAGAAGCGTCCGTCCGTGACGGTCCAGTTGCTGATGTTCAGGACGTCCGTCGCCACGCCCTGCACGTTCCCGGACCAGTTCTTCGCGCCGTACATCATCTGCACCGTGGTCCTCACCTGCGGACTCACCCCCTGCACGAGGTGCCCGAGCTCGCGCTTGATCGCCTCCGCGTCGCCGGCGGTCATCGTCTGGCCCTGGCCCATTCCGCCGGAGACCGGTCCGTGGTTGCGTCTCTCGGGGAACACCATCATGAGGTTGTTGCCCATCGAGGAAATCTCCTTCACCATCATCGTCTTCGCGCCCTCGCCGATGGCCATGGCGAGGATAACGGCGACGATTCCGATGCCGATGCCGAGGCACGAGAGGAACGACCGTATCGGGTTCCGCCCCAGCGACCGGAGCGCGACCTTGAATATCGTGAGGAAGCTCATGCCAGCGCCTCCTTGACGAGCTGCGAAACCTGCTCGGTCGTCTTCTTGCCGCCCTCGCCGTGGTCGTCGCGCATGATCTTTCCGTCGCGCATCACGACATGCCG
>JAGCFB010000008.1 GCA_017650345.1 Kiritimatiellia bacterium
GAGGACGTCAAGGAGGGGATGAAGCTCGAAGGCGTCGTCACGAACGTCACTGCTTTCGGCGCGTTCGTCGACATCGGCGTCCATCAGGACGGACTTATCCATCTCTCTGAACTCTCGGACAATTTCGTCTCAGACCCTGCGTCAGTCGTGAAGGCGGGCGACCGTCTTCAGGTCACCGTTATCGGCGTCGACCGCGCGAGAGGGCGCATCTCGCTCTCCGCGAAATCAAAGCCGACGATAGGCGGTGCGGCGGCGCCCGGAGCGCCGCGTGCGAAGCGCGAGCCGCGCACTTCGTTCGGGCCTTCGTCTGGTTCGGGCGGATTTTCCTGCAACCCGTTTGCCAACCTCTGACTGGGCGGAAGGCGCTCTGCCGACGGCGCAGGGCGTTGTGTGCGTCCGCCACGAGAAGCGTCCCGACGGATCGATCGACACCAAGATCGACGCACCTCCCGGCGTCACGGTGGTCCGATAGGCCGATTCAATTCCGCCACTGTCTCTGGTTCTGCGGTCAGGTCGCGACGAGCTGCTTGCGCAGGGCGATTGCGACGGCCTCGGTGCGGTTCGCGGCTCCGATCTTCGCGAAAAGCGACGTCGCGTGCTCCTTTACCATGTCCAAGCTTATCCCCAGGCTGACGGAGATGTCATGGTTTGAGAGACCCCGGACCATTTGCTCCAGTATCTGCAGCTGTCGCTGCGAAAGCTCCTGCACCGGCGGGTCATCCTCCATTATGCGCTCGATCTCGTCCGCGATGTACCTTTCGCCGCGCGCGGTGGTCTTGATGGCCTTCACCAGGTCCGGGAAGGCGGCGTTCTTCATGATCGCGCCCAGAGCACCGGCCCGGAGGGCGGCTGCAATCTTGTCGGATGTGCCGAACGTGGTCAGTATGAGTATCTTCGCGTCCGGCTGGCGCGAGACGATCTCCCTTGTCGTCTCTATCCCGTCCATTCCGGGCATGACGAGATCCATTATCACGACGTCCGGCTTCAGCTGCATGAACTTCTTCAGCGCGGCGGGTCCGCCATCCGCGTCTCCCGCGACTTCGATGTCCTTGCGCGTGCCGATCAGCGACGCGAGACCCATGCGCAGTATCGAATGGTCGTCCACGATGAGAACTCTGGTCTTGTCCATTGTCATTTCTCCCCTTGGTGTGGAATCGGCAGCTCGACGCGTCCGACGGTTCCGTGTCCTGGACGGCTCGAGAGCGTGAAGACGCCTCCGAGCTGCTCGACGCGCTCCCTTATGCCGGAGATGCCGAAGTGCCCCTGCGGTATTCCAGGCGCGGCGTCCGCGTCGAATCCGCATCCGTCGTCCGACACCGAGAAGAGCAGCCTGCCGTTTTCTGTGCTTCCGGCTATCTTCACGACGGATGCGTTTCCGTGCCGTATTGCGTTGAGCGTGAGCTCCCTGACTATCCGCAGCACGGCGTGGGCGGCGTTTTCCGAGAGCAGGTTGCGGCGCACGTTGAACCGGACGGCGAGACGCGCCTTGCTCACGTGGGGACTGAGCGTGCGCAGTATCGCGCTGTTCATGTCCGTCTCTTCGAGAGCCCTGCTTCTGAGGTCCCAGAGGCAGTTTCTCAGGTCGTCTCTGCATGACTTGAGCGTCTTGTCCGCTATGTCGAGGTGGCTCATCATCTCCTGCGGCGCATCCGCCCCGAGGACCTTCGCGGTCTCGATCTCCATCGATGCGCCTGTCAGGCTCTGCGCAAGCGAATCGTGCAGCTCCACTGCGAGGCGCGTGCGTTCCTCTGCCTTGAGGTTGGCCTTGGCGCGTCCGATCTGCTCGCGCATGAGCTGGTGCCCGCGCCGCTCGACCATCCTGTTCAGCACTACGTTCCACGCGAGGATCGCGGCAAGTGCGACGAGGAGCGAGCCTATCACGGCGAGGAGGCGTCCCGTCGTCCACCACGGCGGGTGCGAGAGGACCGACACGTCCGAAGGGGTGCGCACGACGATCACGCAGTCCTCGACGGACGGGAACGCTCCCTGGGGATACCATTTGGATATGTCCACCACGCATGTTCCGGTAATCTCGACGCCGCATCCCTTTTCAAGCCCTTCGAGCGCGTCGGGCACTGAGCTGAAGTCGACAGGCAGGTCGTAGCCGCCGTTCTCTATGGTGATGCGGAGATCTCCCGGCTCGGCGGACGGCATCTTCGCTATGGTTCCGCTTACGCGGATGGCGCGTCCGTGGTACTTCGCGTCGATCTGGCGGTGGCCGAGTCCGTCCGTCACCAGCTCCCTGGGCGTGCGCCGCTCCGGCGCGTCCTGTCCGGGCGGATCGGCGCCGGACATCCTCCATCTCGCGCGCGAGAGGTTGAGATGGTAGACGTCCGTCTCGGGAAGGCCTACGGCCTCGACCGCGTCGCCGTAGCTCGGCACGCGCGCGGCGTCGGCGAGAACAACGTTGGTGAATTCGCCGCTCGCCCGCCTCAGCACGAACCTGTCGCCGTGCCAGACCGCCACTACGCGTCCAGCCGCGCGCCGCCTTCGCAACGCGCCTGGTCTCGGAGCGTAGACGTCGTTCGCGCTGCCTCCCAGCTCCGGGACGTCAAAGAGGTCGGACGGAGGGGGACGCACGATCTTCACGTCGCCGAGCGAGACGTGCGACATGTTGGAGCGGAGTTTCCTTTTCGTGCTTCCCTTGCGGTCCCGTATGCACAGCCCAGTCACCGACACCCTCGCGTCCACGAAGCGGGAGTACGGCATCTCGTCGGCGGCGGAGAGCACGACGGGAACGTACACTACCTCGCCGTCGTCGTCCGCTATCAC
>JAGCFB010000067.1 GCA_017650345.1 Kiritimatiellia bacterium
GCTCGAAGATCTTGATCGCGTACCAGCGGATCGACCGCAGGGGGACCTTGCCCTGTATGGACTCCTCGATGTGCGCGATGGCGTGCTCGACGGAGCCGGAGAAGACGTGCGGGACCTCCGGCGTCCTGCGGGGGCCCTTATCGACGACGGACTTCTTCGCCATCTCGACCGCCTTCTGCGCGGCCTCGAGTCCGCCCTCGCGCTTCAGCGCGGAGATGCCCACGACCTCGCAGCGCAGCGCCTTGGCGATCTTGCCGAAGTCGATCTTGTCGCCGTTCTTCCTGACGACGTCCATCATGTTGACGGCCATCACCATCGGAATCCCGAGCTCGGCGAGCTGCGTGGAGAAGTAGAGGTTGCGCTCGATGTTCGTTCCGTCAACTATGTTGAGGATCGCGTCCGGGCTCTCCTCGACGAGGAACTGGCGCGAGACCTTCTCCTCGATGGAGTACGGCGAGAGAGAGTAGATGCCGGGAAGGTCCTGGATGATGACGTCCTTGTGTCCGGCCAGCCTGCCGTCCTTCTTCTCCACGGTGACGCCCGGCCAGTTGCCGACGTACTGGTCGGACCCGGTGAGCGCGTTGAAGAGCGTCGTCTTGCCGGAGTTGGGGTTGCCCGCGAGCGCTATCTTGATTCCGTTCTTGTTCATTCCGAGCCTCCCTCCTTAAGCCGCCGCGACGCTGATCCTGCGCGCCACGTCCTCGTTGATCGCCAGCCTGCCGTCGTGGATTCCGATTATCATGTTCCCGAACGAGATCTGGCACACGGTGACGAGCGCGCCCGGCACGACCCCGAGCGACCCGAGGTGCTTCTTCACGGCGTCCGCGCCCGAAACCTCGGACACGCGCGCCTTGTCTCCCGTCTTCATTTCAGCTAGCGTCATGTTGCTTTCTCCACTTTCTCCGGTACCATCTCCCGGTCCGTCGCATTAGCCTTTTCTAACACAACGCACATATGATACCAAATTCCGCGATAGTTAGCAACAGTAAAGTTTACCTTTTTTAACTATTCGCCGCGGCGGACTTTTTTCGCCGTTCCTGCCTTCCTGCTATCGTACCCTTTCCTCTTCTCGATCGCGAGCCGCATCTGCTCCGGCTCGCGGCGGCGGAACGGATACTTCACCGGCGCTGGGACGACATCCCCGGCTTCGGCGTCCGCGACAAGAGGCGCGAAGGCCTCGTCAAGACGCAGACTCGGATCTTTGCCGGAAATCACGGCATCCATAAGCTCCGTCAGGACATCCTGGCCAAGCGAATCGAAAAAGGCCCTGGTCGGGACAAGCGCATCGTTGAGGTCGTTCGGCTCGAACTTGTCAAGGGCGTTGCCGTATCGTCGCTTGGACAGCGAAAGCAGCTTCCGTCCTACGCCCGAATGCAGATACAGAAACAGCCAATCGACGTATGCGTCGCGAAGGCGGTGAGGATAGAAGCAGTGGAAGTTCGTAAGCGACAACGCCGACGAGTAGTTCCTTACGACCTTGTACCCCGACCGCGAAAAGACATTAAGCAGGATCGGGGCAACTGCCCTTTCCTCGGTTTTGTACCACGGACTGCGGTGGCGTGTTATGAAGCCTTTGTTGTAGCCCTTCTCCTCGCCTTGACGTATGTACCGGCGCGACGGCTCGTCAGGATCTTCGCCGGGAGAAAAAAGGAACACCCCCTTGTCCGCCTCCGCCAGCGCGGCAAAATCCTCATCCGTGAACGTCAGGCCCGCTAGCTGCTGGCTCCGCGTTATGCAAGGGACGCACGACTGCGCAGAAAGTCCGTTCCTGCGCATGCCGGACCTCGAGAGCACAAAGAACCCGTTCGCGCCTGTCGCTATGCCGCGCGAGAACCTGCCATACTCCGAAAGCGGACAAAGATGCCGCATCGCCGGCTGCACGCGATCCCCGGCGGCAACGAAGTACACGCCCCATTTGCCGGAAACGTCAAGGCATGACAACGGCACGGACCGAAGCGGAGGAATGTCCATTACGCCGTCAATCTCGGCAAGCGACGATATCTTCCTGAACGCCACCTCGTCGATTCTTCTTGCGGAATCGTAGAGGACGATGCAGACTGACGTGGTCACTTCGCCAAACGCCTCGTTCTCGCATTCCACTTCGATTATCGAGTCGAGGTGCCCATCCTTCGACAGCCAGTCTTTCACAAGTTCGCCGTAGCCAGAGTTGAGGAACTCCGACGGAAGGATGTACGCCAGCCGTCCGCCATTCTCCAGTTCGGAGACGGACTTCACGAGAAACGCCGATGCGATGTTGGTGTAACCGGAAAGCCTTATGCCGAGCCGTTCGCAAAACGCGGCGAAGACGGCATCCCTGTTCAGGAATTTCTGGAACCGCAGATACGGGGGATTGCAGACTATGTTGGCGTGCCGCCTTCCGAAATCGAGCAGGTAGTCGCCGCACGCAAGGCTTTCGGGCCTTCGCCGCGAATGGCGGATGAAGAAATCCACGACGCGGTCGTCGATCTCCATGCCGGTAAAGGCGCAGTCCGCCGGAGCGCAGTCCAGGAACGCGCCAAGTCCGAAGGCCGGGTCGTGGATGCGATCGCTCCTCGCGCCGCCGAGGACCCATCCCACCATGAACCTCGCTATCGCCGGCGGCGTGAAGAACTGCGCCAGCCGCTTCCGGTGCCCATATCCCACCTCAGCGGTGTATTCTGCGAGGGAAATCATCGTGCAAATGTCTTTCTGAAGACGTCCATGTCAATGTATCCCTGTCCGCCGTCGAATTTGACATAGAAAAGCAGCCGTCCACGGTCAAGCTCCTTCATGGCCGAAAAATGGGAAGGCATGTCGATTCTCCCTATGATCGGCTCGCCAACGTCAACGTTGATCTTTATGGTCGTCTTGCCCTGGTTCTTGACGTCCCTTTCGACGGAGAACTCCCTGCCTTCACGTCGTGGATCGCTGCAAAGCGTCAATATGCTTTTGAAGGGCAGCACATACGCCCTGTCAAAAAACACCTGAAGGTAGAAATGGGGGACGTTGAACCTGGAAATCCATCTGTTGACAAGCGCTATATCCTCCAGCTTCGGGGTGATGCTGAGATAGTCTCGCTTGTGCAGAAGGGCTATGTTTGCCTTGAGCTCCTTCATCATCGCGGACAGCGTCCTCAACTCCTCGGAAGACGACCATGAAACAGCACGAAAAGTCAATTCCCTGAAGGTGTCCGCCGACGCCTCCTTCAGCAACCCGTACACAACGGGGTTCTTTTCGTTCAGCAAATCGCCATACGGTTCGCCCAGGATGGCGTCCCGCAGCTCGACGCATCGCCTTTCCGCGACGGCAATGCGTTCCGCCATCGCGCTCTTGTACCTGCCGCACAAGAAACTGCTCGAGCGCACCTCAATGGCCGCTACGGCGCGTGAGACGACCTCGGGGCTTTCGAGACCATCGGCATCGCCAGGCTCCTCGCCTCGGCGGAAAAGAAGCACGTCCGGCTTCTTGCCTATTGCATTCAGCTCTTGCTGGTACGCCCTGTAAAACTCAGGAAAGCCATCGTCGCCAGCCGCGATCGAATCGCTTCTTCCATAGGGAATCGCAACAAGATCCACATCTGCCTCGTTGACAGCCTTCACGACGAGTCGTTCGGCCCAGTCGCCCTGCTCCTTGTTTGTGAGAAACTCCGAGTTTGCCGATGTCGGCGGATGTCCCTCAACGACAATGTCTTTATCTATCGGCAGCGGGAAGCTGTCGATCAACCTGGCGATCTCATCTCTGTAGCCACCATGCGCCGTCGCGTTTTCATCAATCATCTCGATATCCTTTCTGCCGCACGGATAAGATTATACCAAATATCAGCAGAAGCGTTATCCCTCAATGGCCGCCATTATGGAGACATGCGCACCGGCGCGGCCGATGACGACATGATCGTCGAGCGGAATGCCGACGACGTCGCCTGCGGCGGCGAGCCGCTTCGTCTCGGAGATGTCCTCGTCGGACGGCGTAGGGTCGCCGCTCGGATGGTTGTGCGCGACGATGACCGACACCGCGCCGAGGCGCACCGCCTGACGGAATATGTCTCTCGGGTGGATGAAAGTCTTGTCCGCCGTGCCGCGCGACACTATCGCAGGCTCGCAGAGGAGGTGTCTCTTCGCGTCAAGGAACAGCGCGTACGCACACTCCTGCGTTTCGTCGATGCCGACGGACCGCACCTGCCGGACGACATCGTCAGGCGTCTCGACGGCCCGCGCAAAGGAACGGTGCGAAACGCGCGCATTGCGCTTGACGAGAGCGAAAGCGGCGGCAAGCTGGACTGCAGCCACCTTCCCGACGCCCGGCACCTTCGCCGCGACGATCTGCTGCCACGTCGCATCAACGAGGTTAGCCGCGTTTCCGAAATGGTTGATCAGCCGGTGTGCGATGTCAAGCGCGCTCGACCCCTTCCGCCCCGTACGGACGAGAATGGCCAGCAGACTCGCATCGGGAATGTCGCGGTCCGGCGCCGCAGAGCGCATGAACGCCTCGCGCGGACGCGCGTCCTGCGGCATGTCCTTTATCTTAAGAGTCTCAGTCATACCTAGCAACACTCAAACACAACAATCCCAGGAGAGGTCGATGCGGAGCGGAGAGCCTGCGGGGACGTCGAAGGTGCGCGGGGCGCGCTTCGTCGTGATCCAGAGTCCGCCGAGGCGGAACACGGCGAGGTCGCCGACGGACGCCGTTTCGCTGCCGTCGGCGACCGTGGCGGGCTTCGTCAGGGAAATGAAGAGAGGCGTCGATTGCTGGACGAGGAACTCCACCGGATATCCGCTCTCGGCGAGGAACTGCAGGTTGTCGCGTCCGTTCTCCGGACTCGCCACGAACCGCCGGACGCCAAGGTCGGCGAGCTGACGCAGCGCACTCGCGTTGAAGGCGTACAATGTCCAGTCCGCCGTAATGTCCTCCACGCCAAGCGAACGCAGCATCCTGAGCGTCGCAAGGTCGCTCGCCTCCCACTTCGCCCAACCGGCGCGCAGCAGGCGCTTCACCATGCTGCGAAGCGCGTTGAACTGCGGCTCTGGGTTGAACACCGGCAGCGCGAGCCGCGCGCCCTCCAGCGCCGCGAGGTCCTCCGGCTTCGCGGACGCATCGACGGCGACGACGATCTCGCGCCAGTCGCCGGCGGGGACGGGCTGTCCGAGCCGGATGCGGATGCTCCGTCCTTCTGCTCGCTCCGCCGCCTCCGGGACGGCGGGGCTCATGGCGCCGTCGTTCAGCGCGGACTCTATGCGCCTGCGCTTCAGCGCGTCGCGCGCGTCGTCCAGGCGCTCCACGATGTCGCGCCGCAGGTCGTTCAGGATGCTCATCGGAGCGAAGCGCCCTTCCGGGTCGGACACCGTGACGCGTCCGAGGCGGTAGTCCGTCTCGCCCAGCCTGGCGAACGCCTTGCGGACGCCTTCCGCCGTCTTGGCGGGATCCTTCGCCTGTCCGAACGCGCCCTTGCAGACGGCTTCGGCCGCGAGTTCCTCGCCGGACGCGCGGCATTTTGCGGACGCCGCAATCGAATCCCCCCCAATCGCCACGTCCACATCGACGGCGATCGTCCCCTCGTAGTCGCTCGGACGGAACGACGGCGCGGGGAACATGCGCTTGACGGCGTTGGACATGGAGCAATAGACGCCGTCGCCTGCGTGGAGGACGGACGGGAAGTCCGTCTCCCCGCCCTCAGGCAGGAGCACCTCTACGTCCGTTCCGGCCGCAACCTCGAAGACCGGCACGCGGGAGATCGCCTGTCGCATCTCGGAGATGCCGAAGCCGAGCGGCTTTCCGGCGCCGCCGGGCGCGGAGAACTGGAGTCCGTCGTGCTTCTCCAGCGCGCGGGAGGTGTGGAAGCGGAGCCATGCGCGGCCCTCGCGGTCGCGCGTGACGCGCTTGACCGTGCCGACGCGCGCGCCGAGGTGTCCGAGGGAGACGGGGTCGATCGGAGAGGACGCCGGATCGGCGGACTCCGGACGTCCGTCGAGGTACAGCTCGGTGGTGCGGCGGGAGAAGACGGTTTCGAGGTCGGACTGCGTGACGCCGCCGGACGCGCCGTCGAGTATCTGGCGGTAGAACCTGGTGACGCTCGCGACGTAGAGCGCGCTCTTCATGCGGCCCTCGATCTTCAGCGAGCAGACGCCCGCATCGACGAGCTTCCTGACGTCCGCGCCAAGCCGGAGGTCCTTCATGGAGAACGGAAGGCTGGAGTCCACCGGTAGCCGGCAGCAGTACGCGCATCTGCCGCGGTTGCCGCTGCGCCCCTTCTCCATCGCGGAGAAGAGGCAGAGTCCGGAGACCGAGTAGCAGAGCGCGCCGTGGACGAACGCCTCGAACTCGAGTCCGCCGCTCCGCTTCGCTATGGACGCTATCTCCGCCGCGCTAAGTTCGCGGGCGAGGACGACGCGCGTGAAGCCGAGGTCCTTCATGGCGAGCGCGCCCTCCAGGTTGTGGCAGACGAGCTGGGTGGAGGCGTGGAGGCGGAGGGACGGGAAGTGTTCGCGGCAGAGGCGCGCGACGCCGAGGTCCTGGACGATGAGGGCCGTGGGGCCTATGGCGTCCAGCTCCGCGAGCGTGCGGACGGCGTCCTCAATGGCGTCCTCGTCAACGAGCGTGTTGAACGTCACGTACACGCCCTTTCCGCGCGCACGGGCGACGCGCACGAGGCGGCGGAGGTCGTCGGACGTGAAGTTCCTGGCGAAGGCGCGGGCGGAGAACTCGGAGAGTCCGCAGTACACGGCGTCCGCCCCCGCGTCGAACGCGGCGAGCGCCGTCTCGAAATCGCCGGCCGGCGAAAGAAGTTCTATGCGATCCATTCCCCTATTATAGCAAATTATATGGTATAATATCCGCCGTCATTTCAGTCTGTGACCCTGCGGCGCGGTTGCCGCCGGGTGTGACACAAGCTGAGTCAACAGGGAATGAATATGAAAGAGACAGCACATCGCCACGTTTTCACGTCGGAGTCCGTGTCGGAAGGACATCCCGACAAGGTGGCGGACCAGATCTCCGACGCAATCCTCGACGCCTGCCTGAAGCTAGACAAGGGGGCCCATGTAGCTTGCGAGACCACGGTGGGGCCGAACGTGGTCGTCAACGTCGGCGAAATCACGCAGGAGGTGCTGGAGCGCCTGGACACGGAGAAGATCGCGCGCCGCGTTGCCGAGAGGATCGGATACACCGTCGAGGGGGAGGATTTCGCGGCTTCAACTTTCCGGTACCTCAACTTCCTGCACGGACAGTCCCCGGACATCAACCAGGGCGTCTCCAGGGAGGAGAAGGAGAGGCAGGGAGCCGGAGACCAGGGCATGATGTTCGGCTACGCCACGAACGAGACGCCCTCGCTCATGCCCGCCACGCTCGTCTATTCCCACGAACTCGTCAAGCTCTTCGCCAAGCTCCGCCACTCCGGCGAGCTTCCGTGGCTGAGGCCGGACGCCAAGAGCCAGATATCAATCGTCTATGAGGACGGACGCCCCGTGGCGATCGACACGGTCGTGGTCTCGCACCAGACGACCCTGGCAGGGGCGACCGACGAAAACTACGCGAAGATCAGGGAAATCGCGCGCGAGCACCTCGCCGCGACCGGACTCCTAACGTCCAACACGAAGTTCTACGTCAATCCGACCGGCAAGTTCGTCATCGGCGGGCCCTGCGGCGACTCCGGACTGACCGGGCGCAAGATCATCGTCGACACCTACGGCGGCAGGGCCTCCCACGGCGGCGGCGCGTTCTCCGGAAAGGATCCCTCCAAGGTCGACCGCTCGGCCGCCTACTACGCGCGCTACGCGGCGAAGAACATCGTCGCCGCCGGGCTCGCGGACCGCTGCCAGATCCAGGTCGCGTACGCCATCGGCGTCGATAAGCCGGTCAGCTTCTGCGTGAAGACCTACGGCACCGCCAGGAGCGGCGTGACGAACGAGGCTCTCGAGGCCATGCTCGCGTCCGGCCGCATCTTCGACTTCCGTCCGTACGGCCTCATCGAGGCGCTCGGACTCCTCGAGCCCAAGGGCTGGAACTACGAGGACACCGCAGCCTACGGACACTTCGGACGCGACGGCTTCCCGTGGGAGAAGACGGACAAGGTCGAAGCCCTGAAGGAAGAGTTCAAGGCTTGATGCCTGCCGAAGCCAAGCCGGCTCCGGCCAACCTGTACGTGCACTTCCCGTTCTGCCGACGGAAGTGCACGTACTGCGCTTTGCACTCGCGCGCAACGACGGAAGCGGCACGCTCCGAATACGTTGCGCGGATCGCCCAGGCCATTCCCCAGGCGCTCGGAGGCTCAAGCGCCCTCTCCACCATCTACT
This sequence comes from Kiritimatiellia bacterium, assembly GCA_017650345.1. Classification (GTDB taxonomy): domain Bacteria; phylum Verrucomicrobiota; class Kiritimatiellia; order RFP12; family UBA1067; genus UBA1067. The sequence goes on from JAGCFB010000067.1 coordinate 8,265, forward strand.
TCGGCGGCGGCTCGCCCGCGCTCTGCTGCCTCGGTCCGGTACTGGACGCCCTCGCCCCCTTCCTCGGACAGTGCGCCTCCGCGCCGGAATTCACCGTCGAGATGCATCCGCTGGACGTCACGCGCGAGAAGCTGAAGGAGCTCAAGGACGGCGGGGTGAACAGGATTTCCATGGGCGTACAGTCGCTCGACGACGGCATCCTGCGGCACATGGGGCGCGGATACACGATTGCGGACGCCAAACGCGCCTTCTCGCTCGTAAGGGAACACTTCGACAACGCCGGGATCGACCTTATCGTAGGCTATCCGGGGGACAGGTCTTTCGAGCGCTTGACCGACGGCGGCTTTGGCCTTTCGGACTGGGGCCTGAAGCACTGCTCGGTCTATTCGCTCATCCTGGAGGAGAGTTCCATTCTCGCCAAGATGCTCGAACGTCCGAACGAGTCCCTCCGCCTGCCCGGCGACGACGAGGTCCTCGACCAGATCGCCGCCGTCTCCCGCTACTTGAAGTCCATCGGACTCGAACGCTACGAAATATCGAACTACGCCGTTCCCGGCTGCGAGTGCCGCCACAACATGGCGACATGGCGCGGAGAGGACTACATCGGACTCGGCGACGGAGCGCACGGACGCCGAGGGCTGCTGCGGACGGCGAACTGGTGGCCGCAACCGTGGGGACAGACCCCGGAAAACTGGGGACAGACCCCGGAAAACTGGGGACAGACCCCGGAAATCGTAGAGATATCCGCGGAAAAAGACAAAATAGAGCGAAGAATATTCAGTTTGCGGACGCGCGAGGGGCTTGATGCGGAAGGACGTCCCGAATGGATCGGCATCCTGGACCGCTTCGTTTCAGAGGGGCTCCTGACCAAGGACGGCAGCCGCTACAGGCTTACCGCGCGCGGAACCGAAGTCTGCGACACGATCCTCGCCGAACTGGTCTAGTAAAATCCGTCGGAGCCGGCAGGCTCAGCCGAACTCATGCCATGACGCAGCGACAGAAGATGCCGCTGGGACAGGGCAGGGAGCGTCCCTCCAGGAGCATTTCGCCGGACTCCAGCCTTGCCTTCGGAAAGAGCTGTCCGAGGATGTTCTCCGCAACCGTCTGCGAAAGGCCAGGCGTGTGCGAGGAAAAGAGCACGTAGCGCGGCCTGTCCGACAGGAGGTCCTTGACGAGCGAAAGCGTGTCCTTGAGGTCGTTCTCGATCTTGTACATCTCGCCGCCCGCGCCGCGTCCGAATGTCGGCGGATCAAGTATCACGGCGTCGTAGCGGCGTCCGCGGCGGATTTCGCGGCGCATGAACTTGTGGGCGTCATCGACGATCCAGCGGATCGGGTGGGTGGAGAGTCCGTTCAGCGCCGCGTTCGCACGCGCCCACTCCACCATGCCCTTGGAGGCGTCCAGGTGGCATACCTCGGCCCCGCCGAGCGCGGCGGCCATGGTCGAGCCGCCGGAGTATGCGAAGAGGTTGAGGACGCTTGCGCCCTTCGAGTTCTCGCGTATCCAGCGCCACTGAGCGCGCTGCTCCGGGAAGATTCCGAGATGTCCGAAGTCAGTGCCGCCGAGCCTGAACCTGATCCCGGCGGTCTCGATCTGCCATTCCTTGGGCAGGTTGGAGCGTCCGTGCCAGCGGTTGCCGTCCTCGCGGTCGAACGAGGCGTCCGCGCGCGCCCACTCGGACTGGGGGAGCGACGGACGCCACATTGCCTGCGAGCAGGGGCGCGCCAGGACGTAGCGTCCGAAGCGCTCCAGCTTGCGTCCGTCGCCCGAGTCGAGCAGTTCGTAGCCGTCCGGCGTCACTTGGCGGCCTTCTGCTTCATGACCTCGTCGTAGTTGACCCAGAGCGGGACGGACGGAAGGCACTTGTCCTCGTCGATCGCCTCCTGGAGCTCCGCGTCGCGGTCGGGGTCGTACCACCAGTAGGCCGGGATGCAGGTCTCGTCGCTGATCCTGTCCACGATCGTGTCGGGCATGCCGAAGCGGTTCCAGTAGAGGAGCCTGACGTTGTCGGACGTCCAGAGGAACGCGACCGGGACCTCTGCGGCGACGAGGGAGTCGATCTCGCGATAGACCTCGATGCGGTCGGACATCCTCATCATCGTCTTCTCGGCGGCGATCAGCTCGTCAACGCGGGCGGACTTGAATCCGCAGCGGTTGCTGCTGCCCTGGCGGTCCGCCTCTGAGCTGAGCCACGCGTACTCGGGCGCCTTGATGGTCGACCCGACCATGGAGGCCCACGTCATGTCGAAGTTGAACGCGTCCATCTGCTTCATCCAGTTGGCGAAGTCGCAGCGCTCGATCTTCATGTCGATGCCGAGCTTCATCAGGTTCTCGCGGAACGGGGCGAGCGTCCTGTCCTCCGTCGCGGCGCGGGAGAGGAACGTGAACACGAAGGGGCGTCCGTCCTTGCAGAGGCGGCCCTTGGCGTCCTTCTCGAAGCCGGCCTCCTTGAGGAGCGCGGCGGCGCCCTCGAAGTCGTAGAGGATCAGCTCGTTGCTGCAGGGATGCTCCTCGTCGTAGATCTCGGTGTAGAAGGACTTCAGCATGAAGTACTCGTTGTTCATGAGCGTCCTGTTCATGAGCTCGCGGTCGATGAGCTTGGACATGGCCTTGCGCACGCGCAGGTCGTCGAACGGCCAGTGGCGCATGTTCATGCAGAAGCCCTGGTAGCCGGTGGGCTCGTGGTTCTTGACGCGGCGCTTGACGATCCAGTTCTTCTGGAACTTCTCGCCCAGCGTCTCGTAGTTCATGATGCGCGCGACGTACACGGGGTACACGTCGATCATGTTCTTCTTGAGCGCGTCGAACGCGTTCTCGTTCGTCATGTAGTAGCGCATGACGATGCGGTCGAAGTTGTACACGCCCCGGCTGGACGGGAAGTCCGCGCGCCACCAGTTCGTAACGCGCGAGTACTCGGTGAACACGCGCTCGCTGACCTTGGATATGCGGTACGGACCGCTCACCGGCGCGTCGAGCAGGTCGAGCTTGTTGAAGTCCTTGCCGCCGAAGTAGTGCTTCGGCATGACGTGCATCTCGCCGCAGTTCATGAGGTAGCGCCAGTCCACCGGGCACGTCGCCTTGACGCGGAAGCGGACGGTGCGCGCGTCGAGGACCTCCGGCGGCTCGTACACGTCGTAGATGGACTTGTACACGCCGGTGTCCGACATCGGCGCCATGAGCTGGTCGAAGGTCCAGCGGACGTCCTCCGCGGTGATCGGCTCGCCGTCCGACCACTTCGCGCGCTCGTCGATGACGAACGTGAACTCCCTGTTGTCGTCCGACACGCCCCACCGGCGCGCGATGACCGGCGAGAACTCCAGCGTCTGCGAGTCGAGCGTGATGAGCGGCTCGTACATGAGCGCGAACATCATGAAGGAGTACGCGTTGTTGTCGATGTAGTAGTTGAAGCTCTTCGGCGGCTGCGAGCCGTTGAAGCGCATGAGACCGCCCTTGCGCGCGCGCGGCGACGCCACGGGGTCCGGCTCGTCCTTCCAGTCGTCGGCGGGGAACCAGGTCACCGCGGCCACCAGCAATGCGGACAATATGTTCACAGCACCCTCCCTATCCTTTCGATCGCCTCGAGAACGTTCTCGCGCGAGTTGAACGACGAAATGCGTATGTACCCCTCTCCGGCCCTGCCGAACCCGGCGCCCGGGGTGGTGACGACGTTGGCCTCCTTGAGGAGCCTGTCGAAGAACGCCCAGCTGTCGCCCTTCACATCGACCCACAGGTACGGCGAGTCGCCGCCGCCGGTGACGGAGTACCCCATCCTCGACAGCGCCTCCTTCATGAGACGTCCGTTCTCCAGGTAGAAGTCGATCGTCGCCTTCGCCTGCGCCGCGCCCTCGGGCGTGTAGATCGCCTCCGCGCCGCGCTGGGTCAGGTAGCTCGCGCCGTTGAACTTCGTCGTCTGGCGGCGCGTCCACATGGGCCTCAGCTCGACAGGCGTTCCGTCGGCCGCGTACGCGACGAGCCCCTTCGGGACGACCGTGTAGCCGCACCTGACGCCGGTGAAGCCAGCAGTCTTGGAGTAGCTCCTGAACTCGATCGCGCAGCTGCGCGCGCCCTTGCACTCGTAGATCGAGTGCGGGATGCCGGGCGTCCTGATGAACGCCTCGTACGCTGCGTCGAAGAGGATGAGCGCCTTGCTGGCGTTGGCCCAGTCAACCCACGCCTGGAGCTGCTCCTTCGTGGCGACCGCGCCGGTCGGGTTGTTCGGATAGCAGAGATAGACGATGTCGCAGCCGTCCGCCGCCTCCGGCGAGGGGACGAACCCGTTCGAGGCGTCGCACGTGAGGTAGCGGAGCCCGGCGTAGCGTCCGCCGTCGTTGGCGCCCGTCCTGCCGGCCATGACGTTGGTATCGACATAGACGGGATAGACGGGGTCGCCGACCGCGATCGTCACGTCGCCCGCGAAGAGCTCCTGGATGTTGCCGCAGTCGCACTTGGCGCCGTCGGAGACGAATATCTCGTCCGCCGCGACGTCCACGCCGCGGTCCTGGAAGTCGAACTTCGCGGCCTTCTCGCGCAGGAACGCGTAGCCCTGCTCGGGTCCGTAGCCGTGGAAGGTCTCGCGTGCGGACTCGTCGTCCACGGCCCTGTGCATCGCCGCGACGACGGCGGGCGCGAGCGGCTCGGTGACGTCGCCGATCCCGAGGCGGATCACCTTTGCGGACGGGTTCGCCTCCTGGTGGGCGGCGACGCGGTGGGCGATCTCCGTGAAGAGGTAGCTCGCCCTTATCTTGGAATAGTTCTCGTTTACGTGAAGCATTGTCTTTTCGGTTGCGTTTTTGGGTTCCTGGTTGACGCTCGCATGTTCTCCGTATCTTTTATATTATAGCCTATTATGCCGTACGGAATCAAGAGCGCCGGGCAAATTGGGGGCGTCCCCGCCATGTTGGTTGTCCCGTCTGGAATCGAACCAGAACTAAGAGAATCAAAATTCATTGGTAGAGTTGAAATGATGCCTAAATTGTGAAAAACGTAAAAATACCTTTATGATATTTTATACTCTTTTGTCGATAGGTCTGTAAATAGA
>JAGCFB010000068.1 GCA_017650345.1 Kiritimatiellia bacterium
CGCTTCGCCGCGACCATCGCCTTGACGAAGAACGGCGGGTCCTGGAAGCGCTTGTACGGCGGGAAGTCGGCTCCGCACTCCTCCAGCATCCTGCGGTCGTAGATGTAGCGGGTGTATCCGTAGTCGAACTGGAAGTCGCGGTAGTCCATGAATCCCTCGTCCGCGAAGTAGTTCGGATAGTCCCGGTTCTCCTTGAGCGTGTCGGTCTCGCCGTTGTAGATCGCGAGCGATCCTCCGCAGACGAGCGCGCCGTTCTCCTTGGCCGCGGCGTACATCTTCTCGAAGACCTTGTCGTCCGGATAGTAGTCGTCCGGGTCCATGAACGCGACGAACTCGCCCTTCGCCATGCGAAGTCCCTCGTTGCGCGTGTACCCGACGCCCTTGTTCTCGCGGTGCACGACCCTTACGCGCGGATCCTTCGCGGCGTACTCCTCAAGCACCTTGAGGCTTCCGTCCGTGGAGCCGTCGTCGATGCAGACGACCTCCAGGTCGCCGAGGGTCTGCGAAAGCGTCGTGTCGAGGCACTGCCCGACGTAGCGCTCCTGGTTGTAAACAGGGATGATTACGCTGATCTTGATTCCGCCTTCCTTCATGACATCTGCCTCCTGTTCTTTCTGCCCTTGAGCGATTCCAGTATGTACCTGCCCGCCACCTCGCCGGAGCGTCCGGGATTGAAGAAGTACGCGGACAGCATCTCTTCGATGCGCCGGCTGAACTTTCCGGGGTTGGCGATGATGTCGTCGAGCACGGCGGGGAGCCGCTCAAGCTCGCCGGTGTTGACGGACACGCCCGCCATGTCGCGGAAGGTGATGTTCGTCGGCGTGATGCCGATCTTCTCCCATTCGGGATTCACGACCTTCATCGGAGTGTTGATGAACACGACCGGACGCTTTGTGGTGAAGGCGTATTCGTAGGCGATGCCAGACCAGTCGGTGATCAGGATGTCCGCATCGTAGATCGAAGAGTTCTTGGAGAAGTCCATCTCCACCACCACGTCGGCTTCGTTCCTGTACTTTTCGTCGATCGCCTGCATCCGGGCCGGGAAACGGCGCGTGTACTGGGGATGCGGACGGAGGTGGATCTTGCGCCCCGGACCCCTGACGAGCGCGACGATGCGGTCCAGGTGCTCGTCGAAGATGTTGCCGGGCTGGTGGGACGGGGCGACCAGGATCAGCAGCTCGGACTTGTCCTCGCGCTTCACGTCCTTGTAGTTGGCGAAGAGGTCGTCCAGCAGCACGTAGCCGGTCGGCACCATCTTCTTCTCCTTGAGTCCATAGACCCTCTCCGTGGCGCGGTGCTCGTCGATCTGGTACTGTCCGTTGGCGAATATCGTGTCGAAATGGTCGAACGCCCCCTTGCGGTACGTCATCTGCACCGATGCGGGCGCGTGGTCGAGATAGACGTACTCCACGTCCTTGCGAACGTAGGACCGCTTGAGCTGGTACGTGTTGAGGTCCGGCGTCGTCATCACGACCATGTCGGCGTCCATCTTCATGAAGAGCGGGATGATGCGCATCGGTCCGATGTAGTAGGCGCGGATGCGCGGATGCGACTTGGCCTTCTCGAAGATCGCGTCCCGGGGATCGTTGGTCACGTAGTGGATGATGACGTTGGAATGGGCCAGCAGCCATTCGATGATGCCCTTGAAGTAGCGGTAGAATCCGCTGGATTCGGAGTAGAACACCAGATGCTTGTTGGCGACCTTGAAGAAGCGCCTGTAGTCCTCCTTCTCGCGCTTCCTGTCCTCGGGGGAGACCGTCGATTTCGCCTTCAGGTCGTCCTCGAACCTCTTGAGCTCCGCCTGCACCTTGCGCAGGGCCGGATAGTCCACGTGCCTCTCCGGCCGCATGTTCAGGTTGCAGCACACCTGCACAAGGATCGAGAACAGGTTGCTGCACGCCCAGTATAGGCCCACGCCCATTCCCACGAATGCGCCGAGGAACAGCGAAATGGCGATGGAGATTCCGTTGGTCGCCATCTGCGCCGCCCGTCCCTGCTCGCGCTGCAGGGGGTTGATGCGGTTCTGGCACTGTCCGAGAAGCCACGCCGACGCGCCGGCGAACAGCGGCATCAGCCAGGCGACTCCGCCGTCCTGCACAGGCACCTTGCCGATGAGGGAGGTCTGGTCGGCGTTGGCGATGCCGTAGATCACCTTGACGAACGCCATGAGGATCACGATCTGGATGGCGAGCGGCACCAGCGACAGGAGCGGATGGTAATGCTCCTGCTTGTACAATTCAGCCGTCTTCTCGCCGATCGTGTCGGAATCGCCGTAGAAGTCGATCTTGAGCCTCAGCGACTTCGGCATGAGCGAGACCATCTTGAGCGAGTTGGCCTGGCACCACAGCGAAACCGGGTACTGGAGGACCTTCGTGATCAGCGTGAAGATCACGATGTCCGCCCAGTAGTTCGGCACCACGCCGTGGCACCAATCCATCAGGTACGCGAAGAACTGGACTATGTAGCTCATATCAGCGAGATGATCTCCTTGATGGGCATGCAGCATTCGGCGCTGGCCTCCTGGGCGCGTTCGCACTCGAGGATGCGCTCGGCGCACCTCTTCATGGCGGGATAGGCCGCGCGGAGCAGCTGGTTGGCGTAGATGACGATGTTCACGCCGATCTCCGCCAGCTCGCGCTCGGTGATCTGCGCGTATGTGGAGGGCACGACAACGATCGGCTTGTCCGCCGAGACCTCGGCGCGGAAGCGCCTGACGAAGGAGCGTATCTCGTCGGGCGTCTTGGACTTGGAATGGATCATGATGCCGTCGGCCCCGGCCTCCACGTATGCGCGGCAGCGGGCGATCGCGTCGTCTTCGCCCGCGCCGGTTATCAGCGACTCGCACCGGGCGAACAGCATGAAGTCCTCCGTGATCTGCGCCTGCTTGCCGGCCCTGATCTTATGGCACTGGTCTTCAACAGAAGCCTGCTTCTGCACGTTGCCGGTCTCGAAAAGCGAATTCTGCTTAAGGCCCACCTTGTCCTCGATGATGACGGCGGAGACGCCCAGGCGCTCCAGCGAGCGGACCAGGAACACGAAGTGCTCCGGGAGTCCGCCGGAGTCGCCGTCGTAGATGATCGGCTTGGTGGTCACCTCAAGGATGTCGTTGACCGTGCGCAGGCGCGAGGTGATGTCCACGGACTCGTTGTCGGGCTTGCCCTTAAGCGTGGAGTCCGTCAGCGAGCTGAGCCACATCGCGTCAAACTCGTGCTTCACCTTCGCGCCATTCGGTTCGGCCGGATCCTTCGGGACCATTACGCTCGTGTTCTCCACGATAAGGCCGGAGAGCCCAGAATGCGCCTCAATGGTGCGAACGATGGGCTTGGCGGCCAGCAGACGGCGCAGACGGCGGCGGCGGATGTCCGGCGTCGTGCCGACCTCGCGGATCGCCTTGTTGAGCTGAGTGGACGAGATTCCCTCGGTGTACTCGGGCTCGACGAGCTCGCCGCCCCAGGTTGCGAGCGTGTCGATCACGCGCTGGCGGGTCTTGGCCTGCACGCCCTCGCGCCAGTCGGTGCCGTGGACCACGTAGTCTGGCTTGAGCCCGAGGAGGTTGGGTATGTAGTCGAGCTGCTCCTGCGGAACGACCTCGGAGACGCCCTTGAGCGCGCGCACGACCGCCGCGCGCTGCTCATAGTTCATGTACGGCAGGCGCTTGTAGCTCGCGATGGCGGCGTCCGTAAGCACGCCGACCGTCACCTCGCCCAGCTTTGCGGCCTCCTTGATGATATTAAGGTGTCCGGGATGGATTATGTCCGCGGACATCGCGACATATACGCGCTTAGGCATTGAACGACTCCTTCCTCACCTCGACGGGATTGTTGCCGAGGCGTTTGAGATTGACGTTGTCGAAAAGCGCGTCCACGAGCTCGCTCCAGCCGAGCCCCCGCTCGGCGGCGAACTCCTTGAGCGTCTTGAGTCCGGGAACGCGTTTGACGAACTCCGTCCGCCCGTTGTTGCGGCAGATGTACTCGAAGACCATGTACACGGCATGTCCGTGCGGGATTCCGTAATTTGCGGTAAGGTAGTACGAGAACGCATGCGCCGCCGTGGTGCGGGAGATGTCGATCGCACGCCCCGCCCAGTAGCTTGCCTCCGGCCAGTTGTCCTGCCGCATCAGCTCCAGGGCCTTGGTCGCATACGCTTTCGAGTCGTCGGTGGCGCCCTTGGCCCACAGGGACTCCACCGCCTGGGCGTACGCGTCGAAGTTTGTCGCGGCCTTCTGGTACGGGGATTGCGTGTCGGCGAACTCGGGGATCAGCAGCGCGTCGGTGGGCAGGTAGCGGACATCGTCGGCGGACATCTTCCTGCCGTGATCGTAGTAAACGGCGAAGCGGGTGGCTTCGGCGCCGGTCCCGGCGGTCGTCGGAACGGCCAGGAACGGCGGAAGCTCCCCTTCCAGTCCGCGCAGGAGCTTCGTCGTGTCGATCACGGTTCCGCCTCCGACGGCGATGTACGCGTCTATTTTCGACGGAAGCATCCTGCGCTTCTCCTCGACGTCTTCGGACCTGGCGTTCTCGCCGACCGTCGTTAGGTGCGTCACCGGCTTGTCCGCCAGGAACGGCGCGAACCAGGCCTCGGCCCCGCAGGCGGTATACGAGGTGCGGCCGGTGACAAGGACGATGCCGTCCTTGCCCTCAAGCCATTCCGCCATGAATCTGGCGCCGGCTTCCTTGCCGATTACGGGTTCCCTGTCCATCACATCACCCCCAGCGTCTTCATGTAGAGAGCCTTGTTGACCTGCGGCGGCTCCTTGGGACGTCCAAGGTCTTTGCGAGCTCCCTTGGCAACCTTGAAGAGAATGAAGTTAGGCTTCTTTGGCAATTCGTCATAATAGTCGGGCTTGTGCTGCTTAGATTGCTCTTCCATTGTGACGAGCCAACTCATTCCGGCGGCAACTTCATTCACTCCAATTCCATCGCGATCAACATATTGATCCTGCGGCGACTGGAGAACATTGTAGCCGAGTTCCTCCGCGATCTTCTCGAAGTCCATGTCACCGCCAACCGTCGACTGTCCGCCGACCGAATCGTGCGCCGCATTGTTGAAGACGATGTGCGTAAGGTTCTCGCAACCAGAGTGTCCGACTATCGCCATATTGCCCATCTGCATGATGCTTGCGCCGTCGCCGTCAAAGCAGTACACCTTTCGATTCGGCTGCGCCTTGGCAATTCCCATCGCGATCATCGACGCATGCCCCATCGAGCCAACGGTCAAGAAGTCTTTCGAATGATCTTGTCCGAGGCGTTCGCGCGTCTCGTAAACTTCGCGTGAGATCATGCCGGTCGTAGAAACGACGACAGCATCGGATGGCAAGGCGCGAAGCACGCCCTCAATCGCCTCCTCGCGTGGAAGCGCTGCGATATCCGGCTTCTTGTTCTGGAGCTTGTATTCGGCGAAGAGTCCCTTGCGGACAATGAGCGCAACAGGGCGCGATTCAGCCTTCGCGCGCTCGGCCATGCGCCGCGTCGCCTCAAGGGCGGCGGACTCGTCGTCGGGGAGCACCTCCACGGGAATGCCGAGCGTCTCGAACAGCGAAACCGTCACCTTGCCCTGCTTGACGTGCTGCGGCTCGTCCTTGACGCCCGGCTCGCCGCGCCAGCCGACGAGAAGCACCAACGGAATGGAATAGACGTCGGGATCGGCCAGGCTCGCGAGCGGGTTGACGGCGTTGCCCTGTCCCGAGTTCTGCATATAGACGAGCGCGGGCCTGCCGGTCGCCAGGTAGTGTCCGGCCGCAAGGCCCACGGCGCCACCCTCGTTGGCGGCGATCACGTGGCGCACTCCGCAGGTGTCTGTCACGTAGGCGCAGAACGACTTCAAGAGCGAGTCGGGCACGCCGGTGAAGAACGAGACCCCGGCTCCGTTCAGGCATTCTACGAAACTCTCGACGTTTATCATATGCGACAGCTCCTATTCGGCAATCTTGGACAGCTTGACCTTCTTCAGCACGAACTGCAAGCTTTTGCCGATGATCTTAAACTTCAGACGCACGACGCCCTGCTCGTCCGGCGTCACCGACGCGAACCGGCGTGTCGTGACAGTGAACTTTGTGAATTCCGACGGGAACTGCTGGAGCTCTCCGCCTATGTCAAGCTCGACGACGGCTTCGTTGTCGCGGTTCAAGAAGGTCGTTCCCACCACGGACAGTTCACATGGTCCAGGAACCTTTATGCAGACCGTCATTTCGCGCCCAACGATCGACAGGCCGCCGGACTCCACCCGGTTTCCTCCCTCGACCCTGAAATCGGGATACGTCACGCCTTCCACGGCGCGGAAGTCGTAATCAACCCCGTATTCAAGCGGCTTGATCTCGTCCAGCGTGGGTTCGCTGTCCTCCAGCTCCCTGAACTCCACGCTGCCGTCCCTGGAGACGTACCAGTCATTCAGCTTGCCGCCGCTGGCAAGCCTGAAGAGCCTCGGCTCGTCCGTCGCCAGGATGTCTTCCATCTCGGCGCGCGTCATCGTCCGCGACGCCAGGGCCTTGATCACCTTGGACACGTTGGCGTGCGCCGTGGGCAGGTCCGACTCGCAATACGCGTCGCGGGACGCCCTGGGCTTCACCATCAGCACGGGGAACGCCTGCGAAGGGATCTTCGAAAAGTCCATTCCGGGCTTCTTGATCCAGGACCCGTGGTCCGCGGCTATGATGATCGTCGAGGCGTCGTACACGCCGTTGGCCTTCCATGCGCCGAACATCCTGGCCACGCAGCGAAGCGAGAACTTGCACTGTCCGCGGTAGTCTTCGTATTTGGGGTTCGGACACTTCACCTCGTTGCCGTATTCGTCGTGGGTGATCGGCACGTGCCCTCCGAGCGTGTGGTGGACGTGGAAGGTCTGCGGGCAGCCGCCGTCGATGCCGCGCGTCGCAAGGAAGGGCCACACCTGGTCGTCGCTCGACACGTTCAGCTCAAGCCTGCCCTTCTCCTTCGCGCCGGCGCCCCGATTGGAATCCCCTTCCCTCTCCCTGGAGGACGAAAGGAACCGCTCCTTGAGCAGGTACGGCATGATCCGGAATGCGCAGATGTCGTCCACCGTCAGCGCGAAAACTCCCTGCATCCGCTCCTTGAGCACCGCCATGCCCTCAGGTTTGGTCCGTTCATATTCGCCAATGCGGCGGTTTGTGTATCCGTTGACGCTCAAGGACACGTTGAAGTACACAGGTATGTTCTTTTCGACGTACGGGACCAGCACCGAATCCTGCGAATAGTACGACCTGCCGTAGCGCGCGATGTCCTTGCCGGACTGGAAATGCCTGCCTGTCAGGAGCCCCGGCAGGCCAACCTGCGTGGGATTGTGCATCCCGACGTTGCGGACGTAGTTCACGAAGCCCACGAATTCGGACGCCAACGCGGGGTCCGAAGACAGGATATCCTGCACCGCATAGGCGCCCATGGCGTCCAGCACCAGAAGGATCACGTTGCTTTCCGCCGAAAACTTGGCGCATTGCAGGACCTCGGTCCTCGGAATCATTTCGCCGGAGCTATCGCCTTCCGGCGAATCATCCTTTGGCGCCGCCCTCTTGACGTCGAACAACGAAGAGCCGGTGAACAACATCAGGCACATCGACACCAGACACAAATGTCCCTTGAGCTGGCGCCGCAGAAGCAGCGGGGCGGCGAACACAGCCGCGAGGACCGCGGCGTCGATGGCTCCGCGAACGGCGTTGCGGTAGCCGGCGAATTCGCCGTTTAGCTCGGGAAGTCCGATGGAGCCCGGTCCGGACTCGGCGACCGCCGCCAGCGTCAGGCCGATCAGGGCGAGATGCAGCCACCCCTTGCACCAGCGGTACGTCAGGAGCAACACGGCACCCAGAAGAAGCGTCAGGCACGCCGTCCGGATTCCGCACGCGAACACCATGTCGCCCAGATCGAAGGTGAAGTTGTCCGAATAGGCGATGTACGACTGCAGCGGCAGGACGACGGCAAAGTACGCCGAGACCGCCAGTGCGCACATGACGGAGTCCAGCATCCGCCTGCCGAACGACATCCGCTTCTTCGCCATAGTTCCGGTCCTCTTGCGAAAGCCCCGTTCAGACTTCCTCGACGTCGTCCTCGACTTCCTTGCCGACGTTCTCGTCGCGGCCCATCACCTTGTTGGCGCCCTTCTTGATCTTGCGCCACACGACGCCAAAGACCACGCCGAGGGCGATCGCCACGCCGGCTATCGCCTGGACCGTGTAGGACATTACCGAGGGATCTACGTATGCCAGAGTCATTTTACCTGTTCCTTCCCGTATTGATGTTCGCAGACCGCCGCTTCACGGCGCAAGCTCCTTTGCCGCAAGGTCGAGAGCCGCGATTATGGTGTCCTGCATGTCGGTGTATTTGTAGGACCCGAGACGTCCGCCGAAGACGACCGTTCCGTCCGCCGCCGCCTTTTCCGCGTACCGTCCGTAGAGCGCCTGGTTCTTCGCGTCGTTGATCGGGTAGTACGGCTCGATGCCGGGCTTCCACTCGGACGGGTACTCGTAGGAGACGACGGTCGTCGGCTGCGTGCCGAACTCGAAGTGCTTGTGCTCGATGGAGCGCGTGTAGGGCTCGTCTAGGCTGGTGTAGTTGACGACGGCGACGCCCTGGAAGTTCGGCGTGTCCATCCGCTTGTGGTCGAACCTGAGGCTCCGGTACTCCAGCGCGCCAAGCTCGTATCCGTAGTACTCGTCGATCGCGCCGGTGTAGAGCACGCGCTTGGCGAGTCCGGCCAGCTCGCCGCGCTCCTTCAGGAAGTCCACCCCGAGCCTCACGTCGCATCCGGCCAGAAGCTTCTCGATTATCGCCGTGTATCCGCCGACGGGTATGCCCTGGTAGGGGTCGCGGAAGTAGTTGTTGTCGTAGATGAGGCGCACGGGAAGGCGGCGGATTATCGATACCGGAAGCTCGCTGCACGGACGCCCCCACTGCTTCTCGGTGTACTCGCGTATGAGTATCTCATAGACGTCGCGTCCGACCAGCGAGATCGCCTGCTCCTCGAGATTGCGCGGCTCGCCGACGACCTCGGTCCGCTGCTCGTCTATCTTCGCCTTCGCCTCGGCCGGCGTGACTACGCCCCATATCCGGTTGAAGGTGTTCATGTTGAACGGAAGGTTGTATATCTTCCCGTGGTAGTTCGCGATCGGACTGTTCACGAAGTGGTTCATCTCCGCGAAGCGGCACATGTAGTCCCAGATGTCGCGGCGCGAAGTGCGGAATATGTGCGCGCCGTAGAGATGGACGTTGATTCCGTCAACGCTCTCGGTGTAGCAGTTTCCGCCGATGTGGCGGCGCCTGTCCACGACCAGCACCCTCCTGCCGGACTCGGCCATCTCGTGCGCGAAGACGGACCCGAAGAGTCCCGCGCCCACAACCAGGTAATCGTAGCTCATGCGTCTCCTTTCTCGATTCCGCAAATCTTCTCCACTTCACCAAACACTTTCCTGAGCGCGTCCAGCACGCGGCGAACTGCGTTCCTCTCGGCAATCGCCCCGTCCCTGGACTTTGCCGCGGACGCTATGTTCGCCCTCAGCGCATCGCGTTCCCTGAGCGCCGTGTCGCGAACGGCACGGACTGCCTCTAGCGTTTTCTTTAAAGAATTCCGCTCCTTGAGCGCCGCGTCGCGAACTTGGCGGGTTGCATCAAGCGTTCCGCGAAGACCGTCGCGCTCCTTGAGCGCCGCGTCGCGAACTTGGCGGGTTGCGTCAAGCGTTCCGCGAAGACTGTCGCGCTCCTTGAGCGCCGCGTCGCGAACTTGGCGGGTTGCGTCAAGCGTTCCGCGAAGACTGTCGCGCTCCTTCAGTGCCGCGTCGCGAACGGCGCGCGTCGCGTCCAGGTTCTCCCGCAGCGAGTCGCGCTCTTTGAGAACGGCATCGCGGACCGCGCGCGTCGCCTCAAGGTTCCCGCGCAGGGTGTCGCGCTCCTTCAGTGCCGCGTCGCGAACGGCGCGCGTCGCGTCCAGGTTCTCGCGCAAGGAGTCGCGCTCCTTCAGAACAGCGTCGCGGACCCTGCGGACTTCCGCCAGCAATCGCGTCTGCTCGTCCAACTGCGCATGAAACTTCCTGTGCTCTCGTTCGATCCTGGCGTTGCGAGCCTTCTCGGACGCCAAAGCCTTCTGGTTCGACTTGAACGCAAGGTCAACCTGCCGGACGGTCTGGTCGTTTGCAAACATGTCGTGCAAAACACCGTCTCGGCTCTCCGGAGGCAGCATCCCAAGCGTTATCGACCTTGAATGGAAGCGAATTATGTTCTCGATCACGCGCATTCGGGCGCGCAGGAACTTCATTTCGCCGCTGCCCTCCGCAAAACGAGCTCTGGCGAACTCGTCCAGCAACCTCTCGGCCGTCAAGCACCCGCGTAGATGTTCAACCGTATTGTCCGTAGCCGTCATGATCGAGCCAGGACGGAATCGCCTGTGGTAATACTTCTCCCGCACGGCCACGACTCTGCGCGAAACCGCGTACAATGCGGCGGTGAAGAACTCGTCTTCATGAAGCACTCCCTCCGGGAACAGGATGCCGCTATCGACCAAGGTCTCACGCTTGATCAATCGCACCGTGCAAAGAACGTTGAAGCATTCCCTCTCCATCAGGGTAAACGCCATATCGACGCCGGACATGGGACGATCGGCGACATCGCCGGGTATGACGTATGATTTCGCCATGCGTGCATAGCCGGCGAGGTCGGCGTCGTTCTGGGCATCGCCAAAATCGGTCACATGGACTTCGGCCGCGAACACGACCTGGTCGAGATTTTCCCGCCGCGCCAAGTCCAGCAACCGTCCCAGGTCCTTGAAATCCACCCAGTCGTCGCTGTCGAGGAAGTAGATGTATTCGCCTCTCGCGAGCGACATGCCCCTGTTGCGGGCGGCGCTAGCTCCGCGATTCTCCTGCCTGACTAGGCTGAAGCGGCCATCCTTCTCCACATAGGAGTTTACGATGTCGCCGCTGCCGTCAGTGGACCCATCGTCGATGCAGATGACCTCGATGTCCCTGAACGTCAGAGCGGCGACGGAATCGAGGCATCGCCTCAGATACGGAGCGGAATTGTAGATCGGAACGACGACCGAAACGAGGGGCGCGCCGCCGTCCTGTCTGCCGGGTCTGGGGACGGGTCGATCCATGTGGTCCGGCGTCAGATTCGCTCTTCGGTGCCGCGGAAGTGGACGTTGAGCGCGTGGAGCGGGGTGAGGAGCTGTCCGAGGGGCGTGCCCTGCGTCATGATGGTAAACGCGTTGACGTCCTTCGGGAAGCACTTGCCGCCGTAGCCGAACCTGCCGTCGGGACCGGGCACGTAGGTGTGCGTGTCGTTGATGTAGCCGGAGAGGAGCATTCCGGAGTGGACGTTGGTCCAGTCCGCGCCCATCCTGCGGCAGTAGTCGTAAACGGCGTTGAAGTAGGTCACCTTGTACGCGCCGAAGACGTTGTGGGCGTACTTCGTGATCTCCGCCTCGAGCGGAGACATGCGGACGAACTGCTTGCCCTTGAAGATGCGAGAGAGCAGGTCCACCTCGCCGGTGAAGACCATCGGCTGCTTCTTGAAGTCCTCGATGTGCGTGCGCTCGGTGAGGAACTCTGGCATGAAATACACGCGGTGGCCAGTCTCCTTCGAAAGCTTGTCGCTCGTGCCGGGTAGAATCGTCGTGCGCACGAACACGGGCCTGTCAGGAAGATTCGAAATCAGCTTCTTCATGAGCGTCAGGTCCTGAGTTCCGTCGTCCTCTGTCGGAACATGTATCTGAAGGAAGTACACATCGGCGCCGGAGATGTCGTCGTTCATGCCCTTCGGCGGGTCGCTCACGACGATCTTGACGTCCTTGTTGTTCTCCTCGAGCCAGGCCTTGAGCGCCCCGCCGACGAAACCGCATCCGATTATTCCGACCGTTATCATTTCGATTTTCCTTTCCTTGTAGTCTTGAAGCCTCATTTCGCCGCGGACGCCGCCGCGTGGCGGCGCAGCACCTCGCGCACCTTGCGCATCCGCGCCGCGTCGTCCGCCATCCGCCGCGCCTCCTCGGCCCTGCGCTCCGCCGCGGCCCTGCGCGCGTCGATCCTCGCCTTCGCGGCGACCGGATCGTACACGGGACCCGAGCCCCTGTCGCGGAGGAACTCCTCGTAGCTGTCGCAGACGCCCTCCACGTCGTCCGAGAAGGCGATCTGGCGTCCCTTGTCGAGCCAGAGGACCTTGTTGCAGAGCGCGCGGATCTGTCCGACGGAGTGCGAGACGAGGATCGTCGTCGCCCCTCCGCCCAGCACCTCGCGCATCTTGGCCTCGCTCTTCTGCTTGAAAGCGCCGTCGCCGACGGACAGCACCTCGTCCAGTATGAGCAGCTCGGGCTTCACCAGCGACGCTATGGCGAAGGCGAGACGGGACTTCATTCCGGACGAAAGCTGCTTGAACGGACGGTCCTCGAAGCTCTTGAGCTCCGCGAAGTCGATGATGTAAGGATACGTCTCGTCCATGAACTTGCGCGTGTAGCCGAGCATCGCGCCGCGAAGGTACGCATTCTCCTTGACGGTAAGGTCGCCGTCGAATCCGCTGGCGAGCTCCAGAAGCGCCGAGACGCGTCCGCCGCGGACGATCCGCCCCTTCGTCGGCTCCATTATGCCGGAGACGGCCTTGAGAAGCGTCGATTTGCCCGCGCCGTTCGTGCCGACTATGCCGAGCATGTCGCCCCTGTCGATGGAGAAGTTGATGTCGCGGTCGGCCCAGAAATCGACCACCTTGTAGTTCCCGGTGAGCCGGCGCATCACCCACTCCTTGAGCCCGATGTTCTTGAAGTCCCCGATCCGGTAGCGGATGGAGACGCTGCGGCATTCGAGCATTGGCTTGCTGTCAGACATAGTACAGGAACTTCGTGTTGTAGTGCTTGTACATGAAGAACCCGGCGAACAGCGCGGACAGCGCGAACGCCGCGAGGACTAGGTGCGTCTCGACCGGCGGGACGGTTCCGTTCAGCACGATAGAGCGGAAGTATTCGATGTGGCGATAGACCGGATTGAACGCGAACACGCGCTGGAGATGCGGAGGGAACTTGTCGATCGTGTAGAATATGGCCGAGCCGTACATGAGGAGCTGGATGAACACCCGCCAGAGGTAGTCGATGTCGCGGAAGAATATGAAGAGGGCCGAAAGGACGAGTCCGATGCCGACGTTGAAGAGCAGCATGGTCGCCATCGGATAGGCGAGCATGAGGAACCTCCACGAAAAGCCTATGTTGTCGTACCAGCAGAAGAAGAGGAACACGACGAACGACAGGGCGAAGTTGATGAGCGTCTGCACGGAGCCGGCGAAGAGGAACAGGTACTTCGGGACGTTGACCTTGGTGAATATGGACGCGTTGGCGTAGAGGCTCTGCATCCCGTGGTTCGTCGCGTCGGCGAACCAGCAGAAGATGAGGTTGCCGCAGAAGATGTAGGTCGTGTAGTGGTCGATGGTGCGTCCGAAGAACTGCTCGAACACGACCTTCATCACAAGCAGCATGAGAAGCGGCATGAGCATGCTCCAGCCCATGCCTAGCACGGTACGCTTGTACTTCTTCTTGAAGTCGCGCTTGACGAGCTCCTCGAACAGGAAGCCGTATTCGCTCAATCTAGTCGTCATTTGGAGATATTATACCAAATATGTCCGTGAGCCACAATGATGCGCGGCCGTCAGCGGGCGGTTGCCGAGACGAGCCAGTGCGGCATGGGCGGCGGAGCGGCGCGCGTTCCGTCCGGCTCGAACCCGGCCTCGCGCATCCAGCCCTTCAGCTCCTCGTCGGAGAAGACCCAGCCGTTGTCCGTCGTGAGGGCCATGTTGACGGCGAAGAGCGCGGAGAACTTCGGCGCCGTATGCGTCGCGTCCGTCATCATGTCGAGGACGAAGAGCCGTCCGCCGGACCTCAGCGCGCGCCTGGCGCGGCGGAGGATGCCGACTATCGCCTCCGGGGACTCCTGATGGAGCGCGCCGAAGACCGTGACGGCGTCGTACGCGCCCGCCTCGTACTCGTCGGAATGGTAGTCGCCGGCGCGGCACTCGATCCGCCCCGAAAGCCCGGCCCGCTCGACGTAGCCGGACGCCTCGGACGAGATGGCCGGGAGATCGACGGTGACGACGGAAAGCCCGGGGTTCGCCCCGCACATTAGGATCGCGTACGCGCCGGGTCCGCCCGCGAGGTCCAGAAGCCGCCCCTCTAGGCGTCCGAGCATCGGGACGATCCCGCGCCCGATCCCCATCGCGCGCCCGAACATGGACGCCGCGAACGCCTTGGTGCGCTCCGCGTCCTCGCCGAGGTGGATTGACGGACGCTCAACCGGACGCCCCGTGCGCGCGAATTCGGCGAGCCGTCCCCACGCGGGATACACGTCGCGGTTGTAGCGTATCGCCTTGGTGAGGTCCGCCGCCCCTCCCGGGACGAGCGCGGCCTTCGCGGCCGGCGTGTTGAAGTAGGCGCCGTCGCGCTTCTCGAGGAGCCCCTCGGCGACGCAGGCGTCCGCCAGGAGGCGCATTCCGCGCGACGAGACGTCCAGCTCCCCGCGCTCGGCCTTCTCGAATACGCCGCAGTCGATCGCGGCGAAGAGGACGGCGCTTCCGTAGTAGGCGCTGGCGAGATCGACGATATCCTGGACGGACTTCATTCCACCCTCGCCTTCGCGTCACCTGGAGAACTTGAGCTCTACGGCGGGATTGGCGATGTGCCAGGCGTCCACCTCCATCGCGAGGACCTCGATGGCCTTCTCGAGCTGGCGGTCGAAGCCCCTGACGACGTCCGCCGGGAGGTTGTCCACCTCGTAGTCCGGCTTAGCGCCGTGGTGCTCCATGTCCGTCCCGTCCAGGACGAACCAGCCGTAGCGCGCGTCGCGGAACGTGCCGAGGTCGAGGAGGTCGTTGTCGTGCGTGCCGATGACGCCGCCGTTCGTCTCGCGTCCGACGAGCTTGCCGCGCTTCAGCGTCTTGATGGCGTGGGAGAATATCTCGCCGTTGGAGATGGTGTTCTCGTTGCAGAGCACGACGATAGGCTTGGACCAGACAGGACGGCCCCAGTAGCCGAACAGATATCCGGCGCCGCAGGTGCGCGTGACGGAGCGGCTGTGGTCCGCGCCCATCAGGATCTGCAGCATCTGGTCCGCCGTGAAGCCGCCGGTGTTGTTCCTCACGTCGATGATGAGTCCGTCGCGTCCGTACCCCTCGGAGAACACCTCGTGCTGGAACACGTAGAGCGTCTTCCAGTTCATGGCCTCGACGTTGAGGTAGCCGAGGCGCTCGCCGCTCCTCTCGTGGACGAAGCGGCGCTTCGCCTTGAGCGTCTCGCTGTCTATGAGAGCGCGCGCGTCGGCGTAGCTGAACGAGCCGATCACCGCGCCCACCTCGGTGCCGTCGGGACGGCGGAACGTGACGCGCACCTTGCGTCCGGGCGGACCGTTGAGGACGATCGTCGGATCCATGTCGCCGCCGACGGGGACGCCGTCGATGGACGTGACGACGTCGCCGGGCGCGATGCCTATCGCTATGCGGTCCGCCGGTCCGTCGGCGATCACGTCGCGTACGGGCCAGCCGTCGGGGAGCGCCGGACCGAAGCGGAGCCCGAGATGCGCGGTCTGCTCGGTCCAGCCGGAGGACGGACCCTTGCGCGCCCATTCGCGGTTGCTGTTGGCGGACGCGTAGAAGCCGAGGTGGGACGAGTCGAGCTCGCCGAGGAGCATCTGCATGACGCGTCCGAACACGGAGTAGCTCGTCGCGTTGCGGGCCGGGGCGAGGAGCTTCGCGCCGACGGCGGACCAGTCGGAGCCGTGCGTGTTGCTGTCGTAGTAGAGGTCGCGGACGCGCGCCCAGGCCGTGCGGAACGCCAGCTCCTGGTAGTCCGCGTAGTCCGTGTTCTGGTAAACGGCGAAGTTCAGCAGGCGGTCGCCGATGGCCGGCTTGCGGTCGACGACCCAGAGGATGCGGTCCTCGCCCTTGCAGTTGACCCACGCGCGCGGCGAGCCGAAGCACTGGTAGAGCTGCCTGCCGGACGCCTCGTCGGGGACGTGGACGACGTCGCACTTGCGCTCGGCGTTCATGTATGCGATCGTGCGGGAGTCCCACTTGAAGAACGGGATGGACGCCGCGATCTTCAGCGTGCGGACACGGTCCGCGAGGTCCGTGAAGTCGATGGAGAAGCCGGGGTTCCTCGCGATGCGCTCGCTTGGCATCTCGAGCGCGGCGTACTTCTCGGGGTTGACGGCGCCGTCGCGGATGATCAGGCGCGAACGGTCCATCTCGTAGGCGTACTTCTCGATCTCCTCGACCGTCTTGTCCAGGAAGACGTAGCGCAGGTAGGTTCCGCCGCCGATCTCGGGAAGCTCCGAGACGAAGGCGATGACCTTGCCGTCCGGACTCCACGCCGGCTGCCCGTCGTACTTGAAGTTGCGCGAGAGGTTGTAGGGCCTGGACGTGCCGTCCGTCGAGACGATCCACACCTCCGGGTTGCCGAACTCGTCCGAGAGCTGCGCCGCTATCCAGCGTCCGTCCGGACTCCACGAGTACGCCCCCGCGTCCGTCGCCATGGGTCCGCGCGATATGACCACGCCGTTCGTGTCCGCGAACACGAACACGCCGCTAGGATCGTGCCACGCGAGGCGCGATCCGTCCGGGCTCACCGAGAAGCCCTGGCGCGTCGCGATGTCGTCAACGAGGATCGTGCGCCTGAAGGAGGAGTTCTCCCACCACGGATGCGACGGGTCCTCCGGCTCGGCCTTCATGACGCGCGAGGTGTCGCCGCGGTCGCTGAGGTAGTAGAGCGCGCCGCCGTCCGGCGAGAACGCGCACTCGCGCTCGTGCGTGATCGTGTCGCCGTGGATGAGCGTCGGCTCGCAGATGACCGTGTCCATCACGTAGAGGTCGCCACCCGTCGTGAACGCGACCTGCGTGCCGTTGTCGCAGAAGCTGACGTCGCCGTCCGTATCGTTGTTCCAGCATGCCTCGTAGCGGCGGTGCTTGGACTTTCCGCGCGCGATGTACCCCGTCTCGGGGAACACGATTATCATCTCGGGCTTGGCGCCCTCGACCGTCGGCTCGAAGCGCCAGAAGTCGAAGCCCTTGCGGAACACCATCGTCGAGCCGTCCGCACTGAGGGTCGGACACGTCACGTGCTCGTCCATGAAGAACGTGAGCTGCGTCTCCGCGCCCGTCGCGATGTCGTGCCGCCAGACGTTGCGGACGCCGCCCGCCGCATCGAGGTAGTAGAAGCCGGACCCGTCAGGGAGCCAGAGCGGACTGCGGCAGTCGGTGTCGTGGACGACCATCGGCTCGAATTCGCCGGTAGCGAGCGTGTAGCGCCAGATCTGCCCGGCGACGGGCGTCTTGGAGTGCGGACGCTTCCTGTACAGCTCGTCGCCGCGGCGCATGAAGAGGATGCTCGTCCCGTCGGGGCTCATCGCCGGGTCCAGCGCCGGAAGGTCGAACGCGACCTCCTCGGCCTTGCGCTGGTCGGTGCGGATCATCAGGACGCGCCCGCACATCGACGGACCCGCCCCGTCGCGCCACGCGTTGCAGAGGAGGCGCCCGTCCGGACACCACGAGCGCGGCCACGTCGCCTCAGAGTGGTAGGTGTGCTGGCGGACCTGGTCGCCGGAGATGTCGAACTCGAACACCTTGCATCCGCCGTCCTGGTCGGACGCGAACGCGACCTTGGAGCCGTCGGCGCTCATCACGGGCCACGTGTCGGACGAGCGCCCGTTGCCGAGCCGCCGCGCGTATCCGCCGCGCGTATCGACAACCCAAATGTTGTCGTTCCATTCGAAGGCGAAGCGGCGGCCGGTGCCGTCAACGCTGGGGTTCGACCCGAGGTATATTCGCCTCCAGTCGTCTGCACCGCGAGGCTCCCCCTCGGCCTGCGAGGGGAACGCCAGGGCCACAAGGCAAGCGGCGGCAAGAAGCCTGGCTCCGAAAAGCATGGACACGGCAGGATAAGATGTCTTGTTCATGCCAACATTATACCAAAAACCAGCGCTTCTTGCGACTGGGAAGGCTACATGCGGCGCCAGATGCAGATGCGCGTCTTGCCGTAGCGCCTGTCGCGCAGGAGGTCCCATCCGGGCGTCTCCTCGGCGTGCTGCACCGCCGTCATCTCCGCGATGAAGAGTCCGTCCTGCCGCACGACGCCGCGCTCCGCAAGCGTCGCGAGGAACGCCGCGTAGCCGCGCTCCTCGCCGAGCGCGTACGGCGGGTCGGCGAAGACGATGGTGAAGCCCGGACCCGTGTAGGCGGACGCCCAGCGGTAGGCGTCCGCGACGACCACCTGCGCGCGCGCGGCGGCGGACGGTCCGAGGAGCGCGGCGGCGTTCTTCGAGGCGACGGCGGCGTGGCGGCGGTCGGACTCCACAAGCGTCGCGCGCGCCGCGCCGCGCGAAAGGGCCTCCAGCCCCACCGCGCCCGATCCGGCGAAGAGGTCCAGGAACTCCGCCCCGGCCATCTCCGGCGCGAGGATGTTGAAAAGCGCCTCGCGGACGCGGTCCTGCGTCGGGCGCACGGCGTCCGAGCGCGGCACTTCGACGATCCGTCCGCGCATCTCTCCGCCGGTGATCCTCATTCCCTGTACTCCGCGCAGCTGTCCGCCGTCTCCCAGACACGGACGGACGACACGCCCGGGATCCGCGCCTTGAGCTCGCCGTGGAAGAGCTTCGCGAGGTTCTCCGCCGTTGAGCGGAACGGTATCGGCGCCGTGCGCATCCCGTAGCGCTCCACGACCGCCGCGATCTCGCGCTCGCCCTCGCTGTCCGTGTTGTAGATGAAGGCGTGGTCGAAGCGCTCGCACACGACCTCCGTCGCGATGCGCTTCAGGTCCTTGAAGTCGATCACCATGTCGCTCGAGTCGCCCTCGGGCTGCGTGACGGACACGTCAACGCGGTAGGTGTGTCCGTGGAGGTTCTTGCAGAGCCCCCTGTGGTTCGTCAGCACGTGGGCCGCGTCAAACCGTACCGTCTTCGTAACCGTTATCATCCTCTCCCCTTTCTCAAATCTTCACCGCGCCCTCGCGCAGCACCGCGACGGAGCCGTCCTCGCCGACGCGCACCACGGTGGACGGGACGCCGCCCGGCGACACGCCGCCGTCCGCCACGATGTCCGCCGAAAGCCCCACATCCGCGAGCGCCCCCGGCGCGTCCGTCGCCGGACGCATCCCAGACATGTTCGCGCTCGTCACGCGCAGCGTCCCGCCGCAAGCGGCGATGAGCCTGCGCGTCCATTCGTGGTCCGGCACGCGGAATCCCTCCGCCGCGCCCTCGGGTCCGACGACAAGCGTGAGCGCGCCGGGCCAGAGTTCGGAGGCGAGGCGCGCCGCCTCGCCGGAAAGCGGGAACCCGAAGCGCGCCACGGCGTCCGCGTCGGACGCCAGGAGCGCGATTGGCTTCGCGCCCGCGCGTCCCTTTATGGTGTAGAGCCGCTCGACGGCGGACGGGAAGCCGGGGTGCGCGGCGAGTCCGTAAACGGTGTCCGTCGGGATTACGGCGACGGCGCCCGCGTTCAGGGCGGACGCCGTCTCGGCCAGTCCCGCGTCGTCGCAGCGGACGGTCCTCACCTGTCCGTCCCCTCCAGCATGCGTACGGCGCACTTGACGAGCTCGACGCACGGACGCTTCCTGTAGTAGCCTTCCGTGCGGGCCTCGGGCGCCCCGCCCTGCGTCGCTCCGGTCCCCGCGAGCAGCTCGCGGCAGACGATGGAGCCGTTCTCGGCGCGGAAGCGCTCGCAGAGGTCCTGGACGAAAGGATAGGTGACGGACTTGTCCTCGCCGTGGCGCATTCCGAGGACGAGCGCCGCGCCGGTCACCGCGCCGCACACCTCGCGCATGCGGCCGACGCCGCCGCCGAGTCCGCACGACACCTTCGCGGCCGTCGCGCGGTCCATCCCGAAATCGTCCGCATACGCGCAGAACACGGACTGCGCGCAGTTCATGCCGCTCCTGAAGAGCGATTCGGCGAGCGCCGCCCTTTCGTCGGACGTCACTTCGACTCCTCCTTGGGCTTCGCTTCCGCCCCGCCGGACGCCTCGGCGGCGTCGCGCTCCTTGATCGCCGCCTCGATGGTGGCGACGGTGTCCTGGACGGCGGAGGACTGCGGAATGATGGCGAGGGCGCGCTTGGCGTTCTCGAGGGCCTCCTCGAGCCTTCCGGTCTTGAGCTGGACGACGGCGAGGTTGTTCCAGATCGTTGGCTCGCCGGAGTTGCGCTTGAGGCAGCGCGAGAGGTACTCCTCGGCGCGTCCGTACTGCTCCTGGTCGTAGTAGCTCATGCCCATGCCGAAGTTGGCGCTGGGGTCGTCGGGGTCCGCGTCCAGGATCGGCGCGGCGTAGCGGCGGGCGAGGGCGAAGTCGGCGCGGACGAGCGCGAACTGGAGTCCCTCGCGCGGCGTCATCTGGCGCATGGTGAGCTCGCGCAGGCGCGTCATGGCCTCGACGATGTGGCGGAGCGAGGCGTTGGCGTCGTCCAGCGCGCGGGAGAGCTCGCCCTCGGCGATTGCGCGCGAATGGTCGCCCATGCGGTCGAAGATCTCGGCGCGGACGCGCGCCAGGCGCGAGAGGCGCCACTGCATGTAGAGGAACAGCTCGCCGACCTCGCGTCCCGCCAGGCGGGCGATGCCCCTGGCCTGGATGGCGAGGATGCGCTCCGCGAGCTTCGTCGCCCTGGAGATGGAGGCGTCGATCTCCGTGACGGGCATCTTGCCGGCCGCGCGCGCGAGGACGCCGGCGACGGGCGGATAGGCCTTGCCGCTGCGGCGCCAGAGCTCGAAGCAGAGCTGGACCGCGCTGTCCTCGATGCGGGCGGGCTTGTCGCGCTCCCACGTGCTGAGGAGGTTGGGTCCGCCCGAGCTCATGGAAAGCCTGTCCTCCTCGTCGGGGAGGGTCCGCATGCACGCGTAGGAGTCGCGCGCGGGGATGATCTTCTTGAGCGGAATGCACTTGACGCGTCCGCCGCGGACGAGCGACTCCAGCTCGATGGCGCAGTCGTACGTGCCGTCCGTGAAGAGCCACTTCGCGTCGCCGGCCTCGCGGACGGTCTCAAGCACGTAGTCGCGCATGATGTCCAGCATGTCCATCGTCTTGGGCTGGATGCGTCCGGGGATGATGCCCGCGACGATGACGGCCATGGTCGTGAAGACGATGTAGGCGTTGCGGCGCGGACCCTTGTCGCCGACGGACGCGGAGGACGCAATGTTGTCCGGGTCGAACTGCCACGCGAGGCGGCGGTTGTTGCGGCAGCAGAAATCTACGCCGAGGACGGAGAGCGCGCAGAGGACCGTGACGGCGGCCATGAAGACGAAGAAGCAGAGGAGGAGCGGACTCCCCACCATGGGCTGCGCCTTCATCCATGTCCAGAACCAGAGCGGATAGAGCGAGGCGAGCTGGGAGTACGCGACGCATCCGACCGCGAAGAACACGATGCCGACCTGGTAGCGGAGGAAGAACTCGACGTCCGTCGCGCGGCAGACGAGCGCAAGGGCGAGGACGAACGGCATGATCGCGATGCCGGCGCCGACGATCCAGCCGCCGAGGGAGGCGGAGCCGGACATGAGATTCCAGTACTGGACGGCGTAGGTGACGGGGATGGAGCCGACGTCGAGTCCGTTGGCGGCGAGCCCGCCGGTCATCATGTAGCCGACGACGTTGGCGGCGACGCCGAGGATGAGTCCGAACGCGCCGCACGCGGTGAGGCTCCACTTGGAGTCCTGCTTGACGAGGACGTTCACGAGCTCGACCTGCGCGAGGAATCCGCGCGAGTAGAGGAGCGAGTAGATGAACCAGAACGAGAAGAGGACGAGGAACCCGAGCGGGGATTCGGAGAGGAAGAGTCCCGACACGAACATGGAGCCGTAGGCGTGGCGGAGGCGTCCGCAGTGGAGGAAGCGGATCCACACGCCGACCGTTACGACGAGGAGGAGCGTGCGGGCGGCCTGGGAGCCGAACGCCTGGAAGGTCATCCAGACGGGGTCGGAGAAGACGAACGCCAGCGCCGCGACGGCGGACGCCGCGCAGGCGAGGCGCCTGTTCCAGAAGCCGTTCTCGGGGAGCTTGCGCACCACGATGCAGAGCATCGAGCGGAACGTCATGTACGCCGTCGCCGCGAGGAAGCCGAGCGCGACCTTTCCGCCGATGGAGACGATGTGGCATCCGATGTCCGGGCCCGTCGCGAGGAAGAGGAGGCGCGCGAAGCCGCGCCACACGCCGGGGCATATCTCGGCCGGCGCGCGGATTCCGGCGGCGACCGCGCAGTCCGCCCATGCGGACGGGTGGAGTCCGTGGTACGAGAGCAGCCACGACACGATCGCGACGCCCGTGCCCAGGAAAAGCGCGATAAGCCTGTCCGACACCGTTATCGGCGCCGGCGGCGGAAGCGACGAGTATATCCCGTTCTCGTGATCGGCGTCCCCGCCGTCTTCGTACTCGTACCTGAACTTCTTGCGGCTAAACATCAAATGCCCTTTCTCATGCTGTTATTTGCAACACTTTCATATGATTATACCATATTTCGCGCATTTGCGACAGGTACGACGTTGCTTTGCGTGGAAAATGGGCGGGGAGAGAGGGAAAGGATCCCGCTGAAGCGACGCGCGGCGAATAAGCCGGATTCTGTTCATCCGCCTTGCGGCGGACTCCGATCATTCATCTTAGCAATCAACCCGGGACCTGAAGCCGCCTTGCGGCGGCGCCGGACGGGCAGCCCGTCGGTCCCCTATTTGATCTTGCTCCGAGGAGGGTTTGCCCTGCGCGCGTCGTTTCAGCCGCGCCGGTGGTCTCTTGCACCGCCATTTCACCATCACCCCTTGCGGGGCTGTCTGTTCTCTGTGGCACTTTCCGTCGCGCGGGATCGCCCCGCGCCCTCCGTCCTTGACGAACGGATCCTCTGCCCTGCGGAGTCCGGACTTTCCTCAGCCTTTCGGCCGCGACCGGTCACTCGCGCGTCGCTTCAGCGGGAGAAATCAAAGATCAGCGGTACAGGATGCGTCCGCACATCGTGCAGGCGACGATCGACTGCGGACGGCCCTCGGCGCCGTTCCTGGCGTTGGCGTCCGCCAGCTGGCCGACGCTCGGCGGCTGGACGAGGTGGCAGCCGTCGCAGACGCCCGCGTGGGTGAGCGGGGCGACGACGGGCCAGCGCTTGGTCCTGAGGCGCTCGTAGTAGAGCATGAACTTGGGATCGCTGACGGCCTTGGCCTTCTCGACGCGCTCGGCGCGGCGCTCGGCCAGCTCGGACTCCACCATCGCGATGCGCTCGTCGATCTCGGCGCAGAAGGCATCGACTCCACCCTTCTCCGCGTCGTAGCGGGCCTGGGCCTCGTCTATGCGGCTCTGGGCGGACGGAAGCTCGTCCATCGCGGCGATCTGGTTGTTCTCGGTGGTCTCGAGGTCGTGGCTGACGAGGTCGATCTGGGTGGAGTACTGCTGATATTCGCGGTTGCTCTTAAGGCCGGCCTGGGTCGTCCTGAGCTGCTGGATCTTGTCCTTGAGGGCCTGCGCGTCCGCTTCGTAGTTCCTGACGCGCTGGTTCGCGTACTCCTGGCCCTCCTTCGCGGCCTTGAGGTCCGCGCTGACGCCGTTGAGGCGCGCCATTTCCAGCGCCTTGCGGCGGGGCAGGTCCTTGAGCTCGATCTCAAGCTCGCGGATGCGCCCATCCACTTCCTGAAGTTCTACCAAAGCTTCGAGAACAGTCACAGCCTTCATCCTTTCTGGGGCAGGAGACGGGACTCGAACCCGCAACCCACAGAATCACAATCTGTTGATCTAACCAATTGATCTACTCCCGCCATGATGGAGCCAGGTAAGGGACTCGAACCCCCGACCTGCTCATTACGAATGAGCCGCACTACCAACTGTGCTAACCTGGCCTTGCGATTGAGTAGATAGTATAGCAAAAAACGCCCTCGGCAGTCAATGGGGAAGATGAAAAAAGTTGGGTCAGCCGTTGTTGAGGGACGGGAGGTCGCCCGGCGCGACGGCTGCGGGCGGCGGGACGGACTCCTCCGCGGCTGTGGCCGAGGCGGGGCGCGGCGACGGGATCAGGAGGAGCATCACCCACGCTATGGCGGCGGTGACGAGTCCCACGATCGCGCCGAGCCGTATCCACGTGCCGAAGCGGATCGGATGGTGTCCGTGCTTCTCGAGAAGTCCGGACGCCACGATGTTCGCCGTGGAGCCGACGACGGTGATGTTGCCGCCGAAGCACGCGCCGAAGAGGAGCGCCCACCAGAGGACCGAGTAGTCCGCCGCTCGCTCGACGAGCGACTGGATGACGGGCGTGAACGCCGCGACGAAGACGATGTTGTCCACGAACGCCGAGCCGAGCGACGCGATGACGAGGACGAACGGGATCATGCCCTTCGGGCCGCCCTTCACGTGCTCCGTGAGGCTCTCCGCCAGGTTCTTCGTGATCCCCTGCTCGCTGAGCGAGCCCGCGATTGCGAAGAGGAGCATGAAGAAGAGGAGCGTCCACCACTCCACGTCCTTCTCCACGTAGTGGCGCGCGCGGTGCGGACGCCATATCATCAGCAGGCCCGCGACGATGAGCGGCGTCATGATGAGGAAGGCGTTCTTGTTCTCGGCTCCGCCGAGGGCGAGCGCGTGCTCGATCTGGTGGTGGAACGCGATCACCGAGACGGTCGCGAGCAGGATGAAGAGTCCCGTCCTGTACGGGATCTTCAGGACCGGTCCGAGGCCCATGCGGCGGTGGCGCGCCATCGCGAGCGTCATCGCGCGGATGTCCCTCCTGAACCAGAAGATGACGAGTCCGAGCGTCGCCGCGAGCGCGACGAGCGCGACAGGGGTCGCGCCGACGAGGAACTGGGCGAAGGTGAGGCCCGCCTTGTTGCCGATGAATATGCCGACCGGGTTGCCGAGCATCGTGGCGGACGAGCCGATGTTGGTCGCCATGACCGCGATGAGGACGAACGGATGGGGCCTCAGCTTCAGCGTGTCGCATACCTGGAACACGAGCGCGAGGACGACGACGATGGACGACACCTCGTCCACGACGGACGCCAGCACGGCCGAGAGGACGCACAGTATCGCCGTGAAGGAGATGCCGTTCATCTTCCGCCTGTTGATGATCGACTGGATGACCCACGTCAGGAAGCCGAGGTCCTTGAGGACGCCGACTATGATCATCATCCCGACGAGGAAGAATATGATGTCCAGCTCCGTCGCCTTCAGTATGGACTGCAGCGACATCGCGTGCGTCGCGATGAGGACAGAGACGCCGAGGAACGCGGCGGCGACGCGGCGCTCCCAGAAGAAGAGCGTGGTCGCTATGACGCCCGCGAACACGGCGAGCGTCGTCGTCTGCGTGAAGTCCGTCGCGAGCCCCGCGAGCCTTCCGCCCACGGAGACGCAGGCCACGACCAGCGCCAGGAAGAGAATCTTGGGATCGAACTTCATCGCCTGCTACTCCCTGAAGATCTTGTTGAGGAACTTCGGCAGCCTGACGATGCCGACGAGCTTGTCGCCTTCGCGCACGTAGCACTTGGAGCTCCTGTAGCGCGTCATCTCGCCCGCGACCTGCACGGCGGGCGTGTCCGGCGTGACGACCGGGAAGTCCTTGACGAGTATCTCGCTCAGCCACGTGCGGCGCTCGTTCTCGAGGACCTGCGCGAACGGCTCGAAGTTCGCGATCGGCGTGAGGTCGTTCATCCAGAGCAGGTACTCGGGCAGGCACACGCGCAGGAGCTCGCCGGCGCGGACGACCCCCTTGAGGTCCCCGTCTCGGTCGAGGACCGCCACCTCGCTCACCTGGTGCCCGATGAACGTATCGACGCACGTCTGGAGCGTGTCCGTGTCCTTCAGCGTGAGGAAGTCGCGGGACATGATGTCCGCCGCCGTTATGTAGCGCGGAAGGTACGCCTTGCCGCTCTCGAAGAAGCGGTAGATGTCGCCCGCGTTCGTCATCGCCGCCACGACGCGCAGCGTCGCGTCGTCCTTGAGCGCGGCGGTGAGCGCGCGCAGTATCTGAAGGTAGAGCGCGGGCTTGTCGCGCGGGATGAGGAGGAGGAATATGACGTGGACCGGCGAGTCCTCGCCCGGCCAGACAACCCCGCGCTCGCTCGTGGCGACCGCGACGCGTGGCTGGGCGAGCCCCTCGATTCGCGCGTGCGGGAGGGCGAGTCCGTCCATGATCACGGTCGAGCCGTCCTTCTCGCGGGAGAGGACGGACGACACGGTCTCGTCGATTCCGGTCGGCGGGACGCGCCCGCTGCGGTAGATGTCCTCGACGAGCTTGCGGATGATCTCGTCCCGCGATAGCTCGCCGCAGTGCGGAAGTATGTCCCCCGCGCCGAAGAAGGCCGTCAGCCTTATGTCCGAACTGTTCTTCACGTCTTGGATCCCCGGATTGGGCCTCAGAAGCGGACCTCGACCTGCCACCTGAGGAACCAGGCCGGCTTGTCGGTCTCGAAGTAGTCGCCGGGGTTGAAGAGCTCGGCGAGGAGCTGTCCGACGATCTCGAAGCGCTCGCCCTTCTCCTTGTCCGCGAGCATGAGCGGGAAGTCGTAGCGGACGCGGTTCAGGTAGCCCTTGAAGTGTCCGCCGTCGCCGCCAAGCCCGTCGTCAGCCATCGCGAACATCGGACCGCTCAGCAGCGAGAGCCGGTGGGCGCGTCCGAAGTCGAATCCGCCCTCGAGCCTCAGGAACGCCATGTTGCTCCACCAGGCGGTGCCGTAGTGCGTGCCGTAGAGCATGGACTCCGAATCGTTCACGCCGCGCGACCACATCGGATCCCAGGCGTGGTGTCCGCCGTTCTCCTCCGCCGCGTTCTTGTCGCCGCTCATGATGTGGACCGCCGCGCTCGCGAACGGGGCGGCGCCGGATTCGCGCTTCTTCGCCCACTTGACGCCGGTGTAGGTACTCCATCCGCTCAGCCACGCGCCGTCGCCGTCGCGTCCGACCTGGCCCATCGCCTCCAGCTGGAGGGAGACCTCCTCGGTGAGCTGCGGGACGACCTTCGCGCCGAGGAGCTCGCGGCGGGCGTGCGGGATCTTCGCGCCGCCGCGGCGGAAGGACTCCGTGATCTTCTGCATGGCGAAGATCTGGTAGGGAAGCGCGTCGCCGGCCTTCGAGGACCAGATTCCGCCCCAGCCCCAGTCGTCCATGCTGAGGTCGTTCGTGCCGCCGAGGCCGGAGAGCGAGCGGTGGCGGGAGCGGTGGGTGCCCCAGCGGACGGGGCTCTCGTCCCAGTTGTGCAGCATGAAGAGCGAGAGCGTGCCGTCGTCGGTCATGTGGAGGTCGGTCTTCAGCATGTCAGTGTAAACCGTGCGCGAACCGTCGCCCGGCGTGCCGTCGATGAAGAGGTTGTCGAGTCCGTACATGTTCCGGTACAGGTCCTGGCGTCCGAGCTTCACGTCCATGAACCCGTCGAAGAGCCCCTTGCCCTCTATGAAGAGGTTGTCGATGATCAGCTCGTCCGGGAAGGTGTTGGACTTGTTCTTCGGACGGACGTTCCAGCGGAACTCGTCCGCAAGGCGCAGGTAGAGGCGCCAGGAGTCGCCGGACTTCAGCTCGCCCCACACGCGAGGACGGAACCGCATCTGGTTGCGGTACGGTCCGCGCGGCGTGCGGAAGTGGAGTCCTCCGCCCGGAAGCCCCGCCACGTTGTCCATTATCTCCTGCCGTATGCGGAGATCCGCCCCGGCATCGAATTCCAGCGCGGGACGTCCGCCCGCATCGACGACGGCGCCGTCGGCCTCGCCGGCCACGGCGCCCAGGGCGAATGCGGCAGCGCTCGCCGCCGCAAGTAGGGTCTTTTTGTTCATATGGAGATTATATCAGAATAACCGTCCGCACGCAACGCCAAGACACCATCGGCCTGCAGGATGGTTGCTTTTCGTCCCTTCCGTCCCTGTTGTCCCTTCTGTCCCGACACGCTGCAAGAAAGCGCCTCTCGTTTTATTGGGCTAAACAAGCATTAGCCAGCAACCATGTGGGCCGCAACCAACAGCCTCTCTTTTATGCGGCTATACAAGCTGCTGTAAGCCATCATGTGGGCCAGATTTTTCGTGCCGCCGGCGGAGCCGGCGTTTCGTGTCCGGCGGGCAATGCAACCCGCAGGGTGGCGGCAAAGGTCGCGCTCGTCGGGCGTCCCGAGGGCAATCTCCGAGCTTTTTTCGGCACCAAGAGAAGCGCTCGTCGGGCCGGAGCTGCCATTCGGTCTCGACCAAATGATTGCTACGGCAGGCGTCCCGAGGGCTCGCTCCAGTGTTTTTCTTGGCCCCACCAGCATGGCTCTGCAAGGTTAATCAAGTGAGTTGCTTTTGCTTCCGCACAGAATCGCCGAGGTGAATAAAGCACGCCGCAGCCACGCTGGGCCAAGAAAAAACTTCCGCGACTCTCGGCTCCGCCTACCTCCGCA
>JAGCFB010000009.1 GCA_017650345.1 Kiritimatiellia bacterium
CGTCTGGCCGACGCGGATCACGTCGCTGCTGAGTCCGTTGAGCTCCTTGAGCTGGCGGATGTTGATTCCGTTGCCGTAGGCGATGCCGCCGAGCGTGTCGCCGGACTTGACGGTGTAGTCCTTGGTGGCGCCGGCGTAGGGCTTGTACTCGCGCTTCGGCGGCTTCTTGAACGCGCCCTCGGGGACGGTCTGCTCGCCGACATCGACCTTGCCGGGGATCTTGATCTTCTGGCCGATCATGACGACGTCGTTCTTGAGCTGCGGGTTGGCCTTGCGCAGCGCGTCGAGCTTGACGTTGAAGCGCTTGGAGATCTTCGCGAGGTAGTCGCCGCGCTGGACGATGTAGTCCGTCGTCACGGGAACGGCGGCGACGGGCGCGGGCTCGACCGGCGCGGTGGCGGGCTCGACGACGCAGGCGCAGTCGGACGCGCCGCAGCCGCACGGCTTGTCGTGCCTGGTGCCGGGCAGGCAGGAGCACTTCTGCTCCTCGGTCTCGATGACGACCGAGGCGGGCACCACGTCGGGCGTGACCGCGACTGGCGTGGCTACTGCCGGCGCGACTTCGGGCGCGGCCGGGCGCACCGTGTTCTGGGCCCTCTCTCCGGGCCTCTTGTAGTTAGGATCCATGCAGCCTGCAAGCGTGGCAACCGCCGCGACTCCGAGCACAACGCCGAACTTGTTCATTCGTTTTTTCCTTCTTTTTTTACGAGTCGCGCGAAGACCTCTCCACGCTCCCCGAAACTTTGAAACTGGTCGAAACTCGCGGCTCCGGGCGAAAGGAGCACCGTATCGCCCTTCTCCGCGTCGCGCATCGCCGCCTCCACGGCCCTCTCCATCGTCCCGCAGACCTCGCAGTCCACGGCGTCGGACCAGGCCTGGCCGAACGACTCCGCGCATTGTCCAATAAGATACACTTTTTTGACCCGTTTAGTCAAGAGCGAACTTGCGGTTTTCGGGTCGTCGCCCTTGGGGAGTCCGCCCGCTATGAGGCGCACCGGACCCTCGCCCGCCATCTCCACGCCCGCCGCGAGCGCCGCGATGCTGGTCGCCTTGGAGTCGTCGATGAAGCGGACGCCGCCGAATACGCCGATCTCGTTCATCCTGTGCGGGAGCGGCTCGAACGCGGCGAAGGCCGCGCGGACCGTCCCGCCGTCCAGCCCGGCCGCGCGCATCAGCGCGACCGCGGCGAGTCCGTTCGCGCGCAGGACGTCGTTGTCGAAATAGGAGCCGGCGAGGAGCCCCGCCGCCGAAAGGTCGAGGGAAGCGGGGTCCGTCGCGTCGATCGCGAGCTTCGCCATCGGCAGGAGCCTGCGCTTGAGGGCGTGGTAAACCTCGACGCTTCCGTGCCGGTCCAGGTGGTCCTCCTGCAGGTTCAGGAGCGCCGCCGCCTCGAACGTGCCGGGCGCGAGGTTCGTCGTCTCCATCATGAAGGACGACACCTCGACGACGGCCCAGTCCGGCGGAGGATCCTCCTGCGCGACCTCGGAGACGGGGAGTCCGTAGTTCCCGCACGCCTCCGCGCGCAGCCCCGCGAGCCGCAGCGCGTCCGCGACGACCTTCACGACGCTGGACTTGCCCTTGGACCCGGTGACGGCGAGCATGCGCACGCCGCGCTCGCGCAGGAGCCCGACGCCGTACTGGAGCTCGCTCACGACGCGCATGCCCGGACTCGCCACGACGATGTCGAAGCCCTCCGCGAAATCCACGGAAAGTCCGCCGGACGCAAGCGCCGACGCCGCGGCCCTGCCGCTCGCGCCGCGCCCTATGACGAGAGCCCTGCCGGTGCGGACGCCATGACCTGTTGTGGATTTCGACATGATAGGATTCTGTTGACGAACGCGCGCAGCTTTCGGAAAACTTGATTCGGAAAATTGGAGGTGGGAAGCGGAGTTGAACCGCTGTAAGCGGATTTGCAGTCCGCTACCTAACCGCTCGGCCATCCCACCTTGCGCAGTTCGTTGGCTTACATTATATCAAAAAAGCCGCCGAACTTTCAACCTGCCGTTTTACCTTTCCGGCGGATTTCCCGCAGAAATGGTCGGACCGACGAGATTTGAACTCGTGACCTTTTGCACCCCAAGCAAACGCGCTACCAGGCTGCGCTACGGTCCGCCGACAAGCGTCCCCGGCCAACCTTCCGGCCAACCGAAAACTGAGATATTCTATCATATTGCCGCCGCATCCGTCAAGCGCGCCTTGAGCCGCTCGATCTCGCGGCGCAGGCTGGCGTTCTCGGCCTTGAGCGCGGCGATCTCCTCGTTCTGCGTCTTTCGGCGGCCAAGGCGGGCCGCCGTCATGCGCTCCCTGATGCCGCCGTTCTCGGTAAAATCCTTTTCCTTCGCCGCCAGATGCGTCGCGATCATCTTATCGACCATGTGGCAGAGCGTGTTCGCGCAGTTTGCGATTTCCTCGTCGGTCCACTTCTCGAGGAATGGCTCGTAGTCCTCGACTTTGTTGTGCGCGCGGCAGAACTTCAGCAACCCGTCGTAGCGCGGGTGGTTCTTGTCCCACACCGCGAGCTTGCGACTCATGAGATAGTCGAGGTAGTCCTCCTTCAGTTCCTTGATGCTCGCGCGCGCGATATTGAGCAGCTTGAGCTCCATCTCCATCGAGGTCACGCCATCGGCGCATCCCTCGACGATGTTCTGCTTGCCGCTCCTCGCGGCCTGCACCATCTGATCCACGGTGCGGTCGCCGTATTTGGGAAGAAACCTTTTGCAGAACACATAGGTCATCTGGTAAAGCGCGACCGTCTTCTGGTAGAAATAGAGATTCTCCCAGCGGGTCTGCTTTCTTAGAACTCTCACCGGCTCAGTCATTATAAGTCTCCGTTCTGGCTGCTCTAGATATTCTAGCTTTTCTAGATTTTCTAGATATTCTAGACATTCTAGTCTCTCTAGATTTCATAGCCTATCGCCTTTAGATTGGCCTTTATCTGCGCTTCCAGCCGCGACGATTCGCCGAAGAGTTCGCCCAGCTCGCCCGTGAGCCGCCTCATCTTCGCGTCGAATCCAAGCGTTGCCGCAGACTCTTTTACCTTTTTTGCCACACTCATCCTTCCCGTTTTCGTAACGATGCCCCCGCGTCGCATCATGCGCTTCGAC
The DNA here is from genome assembly GCA_017650345.1 of Kiritimatiellia bacterium. GTDB lineage: Bacteria > Verrucomicrobiota > Kiritimatiellia > RFP12 > UBA1067 > UBA1067. The sequence continues at coordinate 3,105 of JAGCFB010000009.1, forward strand.
GGGTAAACATATTATATCAAAAAGCGCAGCGGATTTGCCGCCCTTCACTTCGCCATGGCGGCGGAGCGGCGGGCGGAGGCGAGGCTCTGGGCGCAGTGGACGACCTTGCGGAGCTTCCATCGGTCGCCTTTGATGGCGTTGCGACCGCCTCAATC
>JAGCFB010000069.1 GCA_017650345.1 Kiritimatiellia bacterium
CACGCTAACGCTTGGCGCAGATTCGACTGTCGCCGGAACGGTAACGGCGGAGAAGATCGACGCGACAGGCAAGACTCTGACGCAGGACGGCGTCGGAACGGTGACCGTCACGGGTGCGGACGGCATCGTCGCCACGAAGCTCGTCCAGTCCTCGGCCGGCACGGTCACGACCGACAAGGTGTCCGGCGACGTCGAACAGACCGGCGCGGCGACGCTTGCTGCGAACGATCCGAACAACGGACTTGAAGTGACCGGCACGCTAACCCAGAGCGACGTCGGAGCCAATGTAGGCTCCGATGCCGAGGACGTCACGCTTGGCAAGCTCGATCAGACGGGCGGCACCGTCACCGCAAAGACGCTCACGCTTGGAGACGATTCCTCCGTCGGCGGAGCGGTGGATGCCAGCGTCGCGGTTGCTGCGGACGGCAAGAACCTCGAAGTGACGGACACTGGTTCGCTCACTGCTCCCACGATCACTGCGGCGGCTTTGACGACGGCCGGCAAGGTCGAGGCCTCTATAAAGATCGCGGCGAACGTCACGCAGACCGACGGCACGATCGAGACTCCGATGATCGAGGGCAACCTCGTCCAGGACGGCGGCAAGATCGATGCGACCGGGACCGCGCTGACCGTCACCGGAACGACGGAGCAGAACGATGGAGAGATCGGCAACGAGGATGCCTCGCTCGTGTTCACCGGCAAGCTCACGCAGAAAGACGGAACGATAACCGCCAATACGCTTGAGGCGAAAGCCGGAGCGGACATCGCCGGAACCGTTGAGGCGAAGACGTCCGTTACAGCAGCCGGACAGACGGTTGACGTGAAGGGTACGGGTTCGCTCACTGCTCCCACGATCACTGCGGCGGCTTTGACGACGGCCGGCAAGGTCGAGGCCTCTACAAAGATTGCGGCGAACGTCACGCAGACCGACGGCACGATCGAGACTCCGATGATCGAAGGCAATCTCGTCCAGGACGCCGGCAAGATCGATGCGACCGGAACCGCGCTGACCGTCACCGGAACGACGGAGCAGAACGATGGAGAGATCGGCAACAAGGATGCCGAGCTAGTGTTCGAAGGCAAGCTCATTCAGAATGGCGGTACGATCGCCGCTGACACGCTTAAGGCGGGCAGCGGACTCGACCAGACGGCTGGTACCGTCACTGCCAAGACGCTCACGCTTGGTGCCGATTCGAAGGTTGAGGGAACCGTTACGGCCGACAACATCGATGCCTCCGATACGACGTTCACCGTTGACGGAGCGACAGTGACGGCCACCGACATCAAGGCGAAGATCCTTGAGGTTCTTGGCGGCACCGTTGCCACGGCAACCGTTACTGGCGATCTTGAGGAATCCGGCGGCGAAGTCGCGGCGGACTCCGTTTCCGGCAACGTCGAACTCTCCGGCGGAGAGCTCACGACCGGCGCCATCGGCGGCGACTTTGCGCTCTCCGGCGGAACGTTTGTCGCAAAGGACAACGAGCTCACCGTTGCCGGCGCCACAACGCAGGAGTCCGGCACGAAGCTTGGCGACAGCGACGACACCTTCAAGTTCGAGGGCGGACTCACCCAGAAGGGCGGTGAACTTGAGGCGGCCAAGGTCAAGCTTGAAGACGATTCGGTTGTGATGGGGACAGTCAACGTCGCCGAGGTCGATGCAACAGGCAAGAAGCTCACAGTTGACGGTGCGGCCGTCACGTCCGGCGCGATCGCGGCGGAGACGCTAGATGTTGACGGCGGATCCGTTTCGTCCGATACCGTCACTGTGGCAACCCTCGACGTCGATGGCGGAACCGTTACGGCCGGTGCCGTTGACGCGACAACCGTCGATGTCGATGTCGGCTCGGTCGTCGCGACTGATTCCGTCAAGGCCGACAAGGTCAACGTCGGCAGCGGCGTCTTTGTTGCAGCCGATGTCTCTGGCGACCTTGCCGTGTCCGGTACCGGCGATGCGACCGTCACTACGCTTACGGGCGACATGGACGTCTCCGGCGGCATGGTCGATGTCGGCACCGTCGTGGGCGACTCGACTGTGTCTGGCGGCGACGTCTCGGCTGCAAGCCTTCATGGAAATCTCTCCCAGACTGGCGGCGCTGTGGCGTCCAACGATGTCACCGGCAATGTGGACCTCTCCGGCGGAGAGCTCACGACCGGCGAGATCGGCGGAGACTTCGTCTTCAGCGGCGGAACTGTCGTAGCTAACGGCGATTCTCTTACGGTCGGTGGCGTAACCACGCAGGAGGGCGGCACGACGCTTGGCGACGGTGGCGACCGCATCGTTCTTGGCGGCGGACTCGTCCAGAACGGCGGCACGATCAACGCGGCTCAGCTCACGCTCGGTGGAACGACGACGCAGTCCGAGGGCGCTTCCGTTGTTACGCCCGATCTGGTCCTTGCGGCCGACGGAAAGGATGTCTCGCTCGGATCGTCGGAGAACGCGATCGCCAAGGTCACGGGTGCCGCCAATTCCTTCGACATCACGACCGGCGGCTCCATCCTCGTCGATGACGCTTCGGCGACCGGCGGAAACGCGTCCGTCACGGCGTCCGACGACATCACCGTCCAGAAGATCGCGGCGTCCGACACGGTGACGCTCAGGTCGCAGAACGGTTCCGTCGTCGGAGCGGAGACTTCCAACGTCACTGCTGAAGGACTCGTCATTTCGGCCATGACCGGAATCGGTGCCGACGGCGCTCCGCTCAACACGGACGTCGGACATCTCGAGGCTCAATCCACCTCCGGCGGCGTCTATATCCACGACCTCGGCGATGTTGACATCCGCGGCGTCTCCGCTGCTGAAGACGTCGATCTTTCGTCCGATGGCGCAATGACCATCTCCGGGAATGTCACGGCAGACAACGCCGACATTTTGTCCATGGATGACATGACCATCTCCGGAACGGTCGGCGCGGACGGAACGGCGGACGTGACGTCCCTCGCCGACGTCACGTTGAGCGGCGGAACCGTTTCCGGCAATACCGTCAACGTCACTGCTGCGGATGACATCACGCAGACCGGATCGACCATCGCCGACTCCGAGGGATACGCCGACGGGAGCGGAGTGAGGTCCGCCATCGTCGCGCAGGGCGCGGCGACGCTCACCTCGACCGGCGGAAGCATCGGTTCCGTGGGCGAAGGCTCCACCTCGTATGTTGGCGTCGATGCCGGAAGCGTCAAGGCCAACGCCAGCCGCGACGTCGCCATAGCTGGGGACGACAGCACGCCTCTGACGGTTGACGCAGGCGGAGTCACGGGCGGCGGCAACGTCTCGCTCTACGCCCCGAACACGATCGTGACGACCGGAACGATCGCCGCCGGAGACCGCCTGACGATCACGGCCGGCAACTTCACTGGCGGAACGCTCAGCGTCAACCCGGGCAAGACGCTCGCGACGCACAACTTCGTTGATGGACAGAATCCGCTCATTGCGATCTACGGCTCCGTCTCCGGCGGGAACGCCGATCCCAAGATCGAGAACCTGCCCAACCACGTGCTCGTGTTCCTGGACGGCCGCGTCGCAGGCGGCGACCTGAAGACGATCAACCAGCTGGGATCTGTCGAGGCATTCCCGGTGCAGACCCCCGAGCTCAAGAGCGAGCAGGGCGTGTTCGGCAACCCGACCTTCCTCCATGGCGAACTTGACGTGGCGAATCCGCTCGCCGTCGGCGCGATCGACTTCATCCTCCAGGAGATTCCGCGCCAGACGTTCTCCAGCGACTTCCCTGTCGAGGTCGATCAGCAGATCCTGGCGAACGGACTCAACCCGACGACGTCCTACTGGTTCGGGCAGCATCCCCAGTCCGAGGACGAGTCCGCCGACGCCGCCGAGGAGTCCGACACCGAGGAGCTGTAAGAAATGGGAGCGTTCTCTCACCTTAAGTGCGCGGCCGCGAGCGACATAGGCCGCAAGCGCAAGAACAACGAGGACTCCTTCGGGGTCTTCCCGGAGGCGGGATTCTTCTGCGTGGCGGACGGCATGGGCGGCGGCGACGACGGCGAGGTCGCGTCCGCCGCGACCGTCCGCGCGATAGAGGATTTCACGGCCTCCCATCCGCAGCCGGACAACGCCGGCTACAGCGCGGAGCGCTATGCCGACGGAATATGCAGAGCGCTCGTCGTGACGTCCGGCTGGATCTACGACAGGACACAGGAGAAGCATCTCAAGGGTTGCGGCTCCACGTTCGTCGGCGTATGCTTCGACCCGACGCGTCCGGCCGAGGCGCTTGCGCTCCATGCGGGCGACAGCCGGCTCTACCGCATCCGCGGCAGATCCATCCAGCGCATCACGCGCGACCATTCCGCCGCCGAGCTCATCGGCGCGAAGGACGAGGACGACATCAATCCGATGTTCCGCGGAATGATCCTGCGCGCTGTCGGCATACAGCCTGTCGTTGATGTCGAGCGCACGCCCGTGCAGGTCAAGTTTGGCGACAAGCTCGTCATCTGCAGCGACGGACTCTACCGGATGGTCCCTGAGAAGAAGATCGTCTCCATCCTGCGCGCCGCAGAGACCCCGGACGATGCGGTGAAGACGCTCATAGACGCGGCCAACGAGGCCGGCGGAATAGATAACGTCACAGCAGTCCTCGTGGAGGTAGGCGAGCTGCCGCAGCCGCTGCCTGTCGCGGAGCTGAAGATCGAGACTTCGGAGGAGCCTACGCGGGAAACCCTGACGGCCGAGCCGAAGACGTGCGAGACGGGCGATCCCGTGACGCGAGACACCGATACGGGATCCGGCGCGATATTCGGCGAGGTTGGGGTGGCCAAGCCGGACGAGCCCGAATCGCCAGGCCAGGACGGGAGCAAGGATCCGGAGAAGAAGCCGGAGTCCGCCCCGTCCATATGGACCAGGATCCTCGGCTGGTTTGCGTCAAGGAAGAAGAAGGATTGATTGACAACACGTCGTCGAAATGGCTGACCTCAAGGACAAGGTGATCGGCGGGTTCAAGGTGCTGCAGGCCATCCAGGCGGGGGCCGGCAGCCAGGGAACCGTTTACAAGGCGGAGTGCGTGGAGGACGTCCACGGACTCTGCCCCGTCGGCACCATGGTCGCCTTGAAGGTAATGGCCGTCCAGGACGACGGACACGACCACTGGCGCAGGCTAGACAAGCGCACGCGCGACCTCGCCGCTCTCGTCCATCCTAACGTCGTCCGCTACTTCGGTTGCTTCGCCGAACAGGGCGACTTCACTGACCTCCACGTCGTCGTACAGGAATACCTGACCGGCGAGACGATGAAGGAGCGCCTCGCACGCCATCCTGCCGGACTCGACGCCGACGAGGCTCTCAGGATCGTGGACGACGCGCTTGCGGGACTTGAGTACACCGCGTCGCGCGGAATGGTCCACCGCGACGTAAAGCCGGGCAACATCTTCATATGCTACGGGAAGGGCGGAGTCATCGAGGCTGTGAAGCTCATCGACTTCGAGCTTGCCAAGCAGCAGGACGGAACTGCGACCACATCGACGGGCAACATCCGCGGCTCGTTCGACTACATGGCGCCGGACTTCACGGACCCCGAGTTCCACGGCGACGTACAGAGCGACGTCTTTTCGATGGGTGTCGTCCTTCACGAGGCGCTCACCGGCAAGACGCCGTACCAGCGCATCGAGTCGGCGGACAAGCAGGCCAACTTCGTGTGGCTTTCGCGCTGGTCGCACCTCGGCGCTGGCGGGGAGAGTCCGATAAGGATCAGCGGACGCGTCAGACGGCTTCTTTCCGGCATCGACGACGTCCTTGTCCATTCCCTCGCGCCAAAGCGCGAGCAACGCTACAAGGACTTCGGATCGTTCCGCGCCGGACTCAAGACGCTCCGCCATCGCGAGCTGGTCAACGGCTCCAACCGCTACAGGCTCCTCCAGTTCATCGGCAAGGGCGGGTTCGGCGAGGTGTTCAAGGCGCGCGACCTATCGACAGGGAAGCCAGTCGCCGTGAAGCATCTCCTCAAGGCCGAGTACGCCGACCGCTTCCGCCGAGAGGCGAAGATAATGAAGCGGCTCAACGATCCGTGCTTCGTCAGCCTCGTCGATTTCTTCGAGCTGGACGCGTCCGGCGCCAAGGATGCGTTCCTCATAATGGATTTCCTGCCGGGAATGCCCGGCAGCTCGCTCCGCGACGCGATCAAGGCCGCGAAGGGCGTCGGACTCATCAAGCGGCATGTCCTCGCGGCGTTCGAGCGCTATGCGCGCGGACTCGCCATAATGCACGAGCAGGGTCTGATCCATCGCGACATCAAGCCGTCCAACCTCTACTATCCGTCCGGACGCCCCGATCTCGCGGCGATCATGGACTTTGGCATTTCGCGCGACGAAAGAGGATCGGTCACGACCGGCATGGTCCCCGGCACGCTCGACTACATGCCGCCCGAGCTGGTCATCTCCAACAGCCGCGGCGACTCGTCCAGCGACATCTATGCACTCGGACTCTGCCTCTACGAGGCGCTGTCCGGCAAGCTTGCGTTCCCGCGCCTTCCGTCCGGTAACGCGGCGTACACGGCGTTCTTCGACCGCGCTCGCAAGAAGACTGCCCCTAATTTTGACGATCCGAAGGTGAAGTCCGACGCCGCCATGCTCTCGCTCCTGCGCGGCATGTCCGACCCAGACGCCTCCAAGCGCATCAAGAACGCGTCCGATGTTGCATCCCGCATCGCCGCGATGCGTGGTGACGCGGAAGACGATTTCGACGAAGGTGCGACTATCGCCGAGCCGGAGACCGTGCCGACGAACCAGGCCGGCGAGGACGGACTTGCCGCCCTCAGGCGCGAGAGCGACAGGATACGCGCACGGAAGAAGTTCCGCAAGGGCTGCCTGACGTTCTTCGGACTTGTCGCCGCCGCGGCCGGAATCGCAGCAGCGATATACTACGGCAACCAGTACCGCGAAAGCAGGAAGCTTCACCTTCCCGTTGACATCCAGCCCGTCAAGCCGTCCGCGCCGTCCGCGCCAAAGGGCGTAGCCGAGCCGACGCCTTCACCCAAGGGCAAGGATAAAACCGCCAAGCCTGCGTCCGCGCCGTCCCAGCAGGCTGCGCCCCAGACGCCCCAGATCGACCAGGCCGAGATCGAGCGCCGCGCCAGGGAGGAGGCTGAGCGCATCGCCGCCGCGAAGGTTGAGGCGAGGCTTGCCGAGGAGCGCAGGAAGCTGGAGGAGGAGCGCAAGGCGGCCGCCGCGAAGGCTGAAGAGGAGCGCAAGGCGGCGGCAGCGAAGGCCGAGGAGGAGCGCAAGCTGCGCGAGGCGGCCGAGGAAAAGGCGAAGAAGCTTGCGGACGAGATGAAGGCTGCACGCGAGGCGCGCGAGAAGAGGCTTGCCGAGGAGGCGGAGGCGAAGCGGAAAGCCGAGGAGAGGCGCAAGGCCGAGGAGGCCGAGGCTAAAAAGATAGCAGAAGAAAAGCGCAAGGCGGAAGAGGCCGCGAAGAAGGCGGCGGTTGAGGCCGAAGCGAAGCGCAAGGCCGAGGAGGCGAAACGCAAGGCGGAAGAGGAAGCCGAGGCCAGGAGGATTGCCGAGGAGAAGCGCAAGGCCGATGAGGCCCAGCGCAAGGCCGAGGAAGAGGCGCGCAGGAAAAAGATAGAGGAGGAGCAGGCGCGGCTCGAAGCGATCGCCAAGCGGATTGCCGAGGCGGAGGAGAAGGCCCGCCTTGCCGAAGAGAAGCGGAAGACCGAGGAGGAGAGGCGCAAGGCGGAGTCCGCCAAGAAGGCGTCCGCCGCATCCGATCTTGCGGCCAAGGCCCGGGAGATGTACGAGTTCGAGGAATACAAGGACGTCGTGCGGAACTTCTACGAGGCGAAGCAGGGCGGATATGCGCTTACGGACGAGGACATGAAGATGGTCGAGAAGTCCTACAAGACGCAGAAGACCAAGCTTGACCTGCTGATCGAACGCAGCGAGAAGCTCATGAAGCAGGGAAGGGCTCTCATACGTCCGCTCAACGAGATTGAAGCCGAGCGCAGTGAACTGGTGTCCTGGTACCGCGACCTGAAGCGCAGGTAATGGCGACGCCAGGAAGGCGAATCAGCGGAAGCGGAGGGCGATCTGCTTGAAGATGTCGCCTGGGCGGATGGGCCAGAGGCGGGAGGGAAGCTCCGATTCGAGCGGACGCTGTATGAAGTCCGGCAGGTCCGGCAGGAAGTCCAGCCCCGTCATCTCCTCAAGCTCGTCGATCGTGACGAGCGAGCGCGTGGGCCATGCGTTGTAGTCGATCGTCTGGTCGAACACGACGGCGAAGGCGCGGACGTCGAGTCCGTCCTGCGCGACGACCACCTGGTAGAACTTCTCGGGAACGTCGATGTCCGTTCCGCTTAGCGTCTCGTGTCCGCCGGCGGACGAGACGCATCCGACGACTACCCATATCTCTCCCCAGCGCTGCGTCCAGAGCTCCGCTATGCGGTGCTCCAGGTTGCGCCAGACGCCGCGGTTGAGGGAAGGGGACTGCGGGGCGATGTTGGACATCAGGAAGGTCTCGCGCTGCTGCGCCTCGCCGAAGCGCGATGCGATGGCGTAGTTTGGCGCCATGTGTCCGCGGTCGTAGCCGGACCGGTCGTAGGAGCCGGCGGGCGGAGAGGAAGCGATGTCGCGGTCCTTGCGGAAGTTCGGGCGGGGGCCGACCTCGTGCGGAGCGAGGACGGGGACGTGGTAAGCGACCCAGACGGGGTGGCGCAGGCGGTTGGACCATCCGATCTTGAATTCGCCGCGATCGAGGACGACGATGTCGCCCGGGGCGGGATCGCCCGTGCGGCGTGGGAGTCCGGCGAACACCACCTCTCCGGAAGGCGCTTCGGTATCGTACTCGTAAACGGCGTCATGCCCTGTCCACCCGAGCGCGTCCGTGATGTCCGCGACCGGATTGCCCATCCACATGAGCGGAGCGGTCACGATGCGCGGCCATGTCTCGCAATGGCGCGCGACCCAGCTGCGCGAGTGGTGGACGAACCAGGAGCCTGCGTACGCCCATCCGGCGAGAAGCGCGAGAAGGACGAGTCCGACGAGCAGTGCAATGCGACGCGAACGCGAAGACGTGCGCCGTTTCCTGCGTGCGCTCGCCTTCGCGTAGTTTGTGTGCTTCTTTTTCTTGCTGCCCTTGGCCGCGCTCATAGGTCGGCGAGCTCGATGCGAATCGTACGGCTCTTCATGGCCTGAGAGCGGTTGTTCGGTTCGTCGCCGATCCCGTGCCGGACGATCTCGTTGGTCGGCTCCGGCTTCGGGACGGTGATCTTGGCGCCGCATGCAGGACATTCGGTCGAGGTGCCGCACATGTCGAGCGACGCCTCGATCTCAATCCTGCACGACGGGCAGAGAAAGCTGGTGAAGCCCTCTTCGTTCATCTCAGAGACCCAGCTTGGTGGCGCTGCGCCACTCGTAGTACTTCTTGAGCTTGAGCTTGGACGCGGACTCCTCGTCGCAGAATATCCAGGCGTCGTTGTGGGCCTGGAGCGCGGAGGCCGTGCAGAACTGGCTCATGCCGCCCTCGACCATGCCCTTGACGGCGTCGGCCTTGTTCTTGCCGAACGCGAGAAGGATGATCTTCCTGGCCTCGCATATCGTGCCGACGCCCATGGAGAGCGCGCGGGTCGGGACCTCGTCCTCCTTGCCCTTGAAGAAGAGGCGGGCGTTGTCCTTGATCGTGGAGGGCGTGAGGTAAACGACGGAGGTGCGGCTCTGGAGCGAGGTGCCGG
>JAGCFB010000070.1 GCA_017650345.1 Kiritimatiellia bacterium
CAGCTTTCCCCACGCGAGTGGGGATGTTCCGTGAGGCCGCGCTTTTCTTCGTCGGTGGGGTTCGCTTTCCCCACGCGAGTGGGGATGTTCCGGACATGACCTGCCGTGGCTTCCAATACAAGAAGCTTTCCCCACGCGAGTGGGGATGTTCCGGGCGGCGCGAATCATCTGCCTGTTGGCGACGAGCTTTCCCCACGCGAGTGGGGATGTTCCTCGAAGGCGGCGGCGGTGGTGGCGGCATACCCAGCTTTCCCCACGCGAGTGGGGATGTTCCGAGACGCCGCGATCACTCGCGCGAACAGGACAGCTTTCCCCACGCGAGTGGGACCGCCGTTATTTTTTACTCCCCCGGTTGTGCAGCCGGTCCTTGTTGCGCTGCCGTGCCTTTTGTTTTTGCTATAATGCAGGAGATGGGAATGACCGATGGACAGAATGCCGCAAAGTGCAGAAGGGGTGTGGCATGTCGGTGCTTTTTGGCGCTGAGAAAAATCAGCACGGGAAATCGGGGGAATGTGGTATCATAGGTCTGCCATTGCAGCCAGGCCACGACGGCGGCTGCGGCAAGGCTGAACAAAACGATGAAAATAGATGGATTGTCTGGGCGCTCGCCCAACCGACAGAACCTTCACCATGGTTCTGCTGGCGCGGCGCCGGCTGAGCCAAAAAACAAGATGCTGCAGCGCTGCCAGGGCTGGGACTACAAGGCACCTTGCATCTACTCGATAACGATTGCCATCGCAGAGCGGCGGTCGATGGCTTTAGGGCGGCTTGTCATCGACAACGACGGCGGCGGCGATCCGGCGAAGGTGGCGGCCCATGTAGAGCAGACGGCGGCGGGGCGGGCGGTAGATGCCGAGTGGCGGCGCATGGGCGATTTCACGCCAGCGATAAGGCCGCTCGCGATCCAGATAATGCCAGACCACATCCACATCATCTTGCGCGTGACCGAGCGGCTTGCTCGCCCGCTCGGCCAGATAATCGCCGGCTTCAAGACCGGAAGCTCCAAGGCCGCGACCGGAAAGCCCGGCTTCTGGAGCGAGGGGTTTCAGGATACGATCCTGTTTCGCGAGGGCCAGCTCGAGAAGATGTTCAGATATGTGAGAGACAACCCGCGGCGGCTGGCGGTCAAGCGGCTATACCGCAAGTTCTTCACGGTAAGGCGCGACCTGGCGGTAGAGGTTGCGCTTACGCCCGCCCCGGTCGTCGCCGTTGGCGACGAGGTTGCGCTTACGCGCAACCAACAGAACAATAGCGGTGGTTTTGCTGGCGGTGGTTCTGTTGCCTCGGCGGCAGCCGGGGCTTGCCCCCGGCGGGGGCCGCTGCTTCACTTTCAGGCGATTGGCAACGAGGCGCTTTTGAAGGCGCCGGCGATCTTCCAGATACAGTGCTCGCGCAGCCACCTCGCCTACCGGCGCGTGGCGAAGCCGGGCGGCGGGTTCAAGATCGCGCGCGACGGGAGCGGGCTGCCGATAATCGAGACCGAGACTTGCGAGTTTAGAGAGAAGCTTGCGGTGCTGCTTGCGATGGCCGCGAAGGGCGCGGTCTTGGTGTCGCCCTGCATCTCAGACGGCGAGCGCGAGATCGCCCGCAGCGCGATGGATGCGGGCGCGAAGCTGATAACGCTCTCAAACAAGGGCTTCTCAAAGCTCTTCAAGCCGGGCGGCAAGGCCTTCGAGAGCGCGAGCGAAGGGCGGCTCCTGATGCTGGCCCCCGCCGCCTGGCCCTACCAGCCCGGCGAGAAGAGGATGACGCGCCTCGACGCCTGCACGCTCAACCGCATAGCCCAGCTTATCGCGGGCGATGGCGCGGCGGAGGTAAACTATCGCGGCATGAAGCCGGTCGATATTGCAGGCCGCGTTGCCGCCGCCTGCAAGGTTGGGCTTATGCCCGCCCCGGTCGTCGCCGTTGGCGACGAGGTTGCGCTTACGCGCAACCAACAGAACAATAGCGGTGGTTTTGCTGGCGGTGGTTCTGTTGCCTCGGCGGCAGCCGAGGCGGCGCCTTGCAGCCGCGCAGGAGCGGTTTTTTGCTATAATGTAGGAAATGGGAAAGACCTATAGACAGAAGGCCGCAAGGCCTGGAAGGGGTGTGGCGCGATGACGGCGGCGGCCATCGTCGCGGCGACGGCGCTCGAGCTCTTCTTCGCGGAGCCCGCTCCGCTGGAGATGCCGTCCGCCGAGGCGTACCTTGTGCGTATGAACGGAGTGTCGCGCCTCGAGGACCGCTACGACGCGCTCGACCTGTGGACCTCTCAGTCCGTCATCGGACGCTGGATCGACGACGAGGGGCGCGTCTTCACGCTCGCTAGCCTGGACTACGCCCCGCCATCGTCCGCCGCGACGCGCCGCACGACGCGCGAGGGGTACGCCGCGACGCGCAAGCGCATCGGACCCAAGGACCTCGACGCGCGCGACGCCGCCGTGGCGCTGCTCTCCCCGTTCGACATGCCGGACGAGCCGTCCGCCTCCCACGTCGGGCTCAACGGCTGGAAGATACTCTACTACCACGGAACCAACACCACCGCCGTCTCGTGCGCGTTCCTCCCGAAGGGCCGCGACACCTGGCACTTCGCGTCCTGGGAGCTCGCCGAGGGCGACGACTTCGCCGTCGCGCTGGAGAGGTTCGAGTCGGACTTCCTCGCCGACTGGGACGCGGCGGTCGAGCGACACATCCCGACCGAGCGCGGCGCGGCGCAGGCCGAGAAGGCGCGCAGGCGCGGCGACGCCGATCCGCCGCTCCCCGGCGAGCGCGAGCTCCTGCGCGCCGACGCGCGCCACAGCGTCGCCAACTATCCGCGCTGGAACGTGACGGACGGACGCGAGTTCTCCGTCCTCGACGACCTCCGCGACACGAGCGGATTCGTCGTCGCCTTCACCAACGACCTCTCCGCCGTCCGCGCGCGCTACGCGTCCGTCCTGCCTAGCCCCATCGACGGAACCAACACCCTCTGCGTCGCGCGCATATTCCGCGACCGCGCCGAATACGCCGCCGCGCTCGGCGTGAACGGACGCGACGACATGGAGTGGAGCGCGGCCTACTGGAACCCGTCGCGCCGCGAGATCGTCGCCTACCTGCCGCCCGAGGGCGAGCGCGAGCTGCTGCGGACGCTGCGACACGAGGCCTTCCACCAGTACCTCTCCTACGCCTGCTCGATGATCGCGGCGTCCCCGTGGCTGAACGAGGGCTACGCGCAGTACTTCGAGGACGAGGAGTCCGCGGACTGGGGCCTCGGCGCGTGGCGTCCCGACCCGAAGGCGCTCGCGCCGCTGCTCCCGCTCGTCTTCGCCATGGACTACCGCGCCTTCTACTCCGGGACGGACGAGGAGCGCGCGCTCAAGTACAGGCTGGCGTGGTCCGTCGCCGTGTTCATAGAGAAGGGCGCGGACAAGGTGAGGGGGCGTCCGTTCGCCAACCTCAAGCGCGACTACGTCGCCGCGCTGATACGGACGCAGGACATGCTCAAGGCCACCGCCGCGGCGTTCGGGAGCGAGCGGGCGATGGATGACTTCGTTGACGAATGGGTGAGGTTCTGGACAGAGGGCCGCTAGACGGCGGGTACGTCGGACGCCTCGCGCCGAGTCCGACGGGCGCTCTCCACCTCGGGAACGCGCGCACGTTCATGGTCGCATGGCTCCGCGCCCGTTCGCAGGGCGGCAGGGTCGTCATGCGCATGGAGGACCTCGACCATCCGCGCGACAAGCCCGGGGCGGCGTCCGCCGCGCTGGAGGACCTTCGCTGGCTCGGCTTCGACTGGGACGAGGAGCACGTCCAGTCCGCCCGCAAGGCGATCTATCGCGAGGCGCTCGGGTTCCTTCACGCGCGCGGACTCGTCTATCCGTGCGTCTGCAGCCGCCGCGACGTGGAGTCCGCCCAGTCCGCCCCCCACGCCGGCGACCAGCTCCACTACCCCGGGACGTGCCGCGGACGCTTCGCCGGCTGGAAGGAGGCCTTCGACTTCCTCAACCCCGTCCCGGCGGTCCCGCCGCGCCTTCCATGCTGGCGGTTCCGGGTCGAGCCCGGCGTGCGCGTCGCGTTCGAGGACGCCTTCGCGGGGCGGTTCGAGGCGGACGTGTCGGAGCGGTTGGGGGATTTTCCGCTTGCGCGCGACGAGGGCGGCGCGGGCTACACGCTCGCCGCCGTGGTTGACGACCTCCTCATGGGCGTCACGGAAGTGGTGCGCGGCGACGATCTCCTTGCCGCCACACCGGCGCAGATCCTGGTCGCGCGGGCGCTTTTAGACTGGCTTCCGGAGTCCCGCCGACGCCTTCCGACGTACTGCCACGTTCCGCTTGTGGTGGGGTCCGACGGACGCCGCCTGGCGAAGCGGCACGGGGACACGCGGATCGCCGCGTTCAGGGAGTCAGGCGCGAGCGCGGAGTCCGTCGTCGGACTCCTTGCGGCGTCCTGCGGCTGGTGCTCCCCCGGCGAGCGCGTCTCCCTTCGCGCGCTCCTTCCCCGCTTCGACCTCTCCACGATCCCCCGGCGTCCGTTCGTCCTCCGGGACGCACAAAATATTTTTCCCACATAACGCGAACATTATGCTATAATGCGACAAGTGACTAATAAGCCGACAAGGCGGGAGACTACCCTGAAAACCAGTGGGGAATGCAAAAAATGCTTGAAAAAGCAGTGAACTGGCACCGGAAACGCCGATGCGAGTGCGTTGTCGCGGCAATCCTAGCGATTGCCGTGTGCGGCTGCACCGACGACTCGGACGCATCCGCGCAGGCTGCCGCAGAGCCGCGGCAGGAGGTCGTCGTGCCTCCGCGCCACGAGGATCCGGAGTACAACGCCCGCCTCCAGGAGAGCGTCTCCGAGCGCCGCGCGCTCATGTCGGAGATGGAGAAGGTCCGCGCCGAATACGAGGCCGCCAAGGAGTCTGACCCCGAGGGTGAGCGCGTCAAGGAGCTGTCCGCGAAGATGGACGAGTGCGACGCGAAGCTCAAGGACCAGCGCGCGCGCGCGACGGCGCTCGTCCGCGGCAGGATCTGGAAGGAGTTTCACGACAAGGACAAGGCCCGCGAGGCCGCACAAGAAGCGGGAGCCGAGAAATGAGCTTGATGAAACGCGCATTGGCCGCCCTTGCGGCGGCATTCCTGGCGACTGCCGCCGAGGCCGCGGCCTTCAGGTACTTCGTTGACCTGGACATCGCCGGATACGAAGGCAAGGAGGAGCTTTCGGGCTTCCCCCTCCTGGTGCGCGTTTCCGAGGCCGCCGTCCCCGGCTTCAGGTATGCCGACGTTACCGCCCACGGCGGGGCGGGGGCGGTCCGCTTCTTCACGGAGGACGGCGAGCAGCTTCCCAGCGAGTGCGAGTACTGGAACACGTCCGGCGAGTCGATCTTCTGGGTGCGCCTCCCATCCCTGACCCCGATCGGGACCAAGATCCGCATGAAATGGTGGTTCTACGGCGGCGGGACGCTCGAGGATTCCGATTCGGCGGGCGTCTGGAGCGACTTCATCGGCGTCTGGCACATGGGCGACAGCGTGGACGCCACGGAGGCCTTGAACGGCAAGGTGGCCAGGGACTCCACCGCGCACGGACTGGACGCCGTGCCGCAGAGGGGCGCGAACGGCAACCTCTCCCTCATGGTGTCGAAGGACGGACCTGTCGGCCTCGCGCGCGTCAACCAGAGCAACAACCAGCTCAAGGGCAACCAGTTCGTCGTCCCCTACGACCGCGTCATGGACGTCGGGTCGAGCTTCACGCTTTCAATGTGGCTTTCCTTCACCGGATACGACACGGCCTCGCCGTGCATCGTGAGCACGAAGAGGAACAAGGCCAGCTCCGAGGTCACTGAAGAGGACACGCCCGGCTGGGCGGTCTCCCTGCGCAAGAGCAACTACTGGAACCAGCTCCAGCTCCGCGGCAGCGGCGACCTCGCGCCATACGTGACGGTCAGCGACTCGCCGGTCAGGAACCGCGGCTTCCTGCGCTACGACCTCGTTTACAGCGGCAGCAGGGTCCTCGTGTACGTCAACGGCGAGAAGGCGGGCGAGGAGACGGTCAACGCCGTCGCGAGCAGCGGCGCGCCCCTCAGGTTCGGCAACAATACCAACGAAACTTGCAGCGTAAACGGCATTTATGACGAAATACGCTACAGCAAGGGGGCGATGTCGGCGGACTGGATCGCGGCGGACTACGCCCAGCAGAAGGCCGGCGGCGGGTACGTCTCGTTCGGGACGCTCTGCGCCGGCGAGAGCCTCTTCTGGTCCGAGGATCCCAGCATCACGCCTTCCGTCTGGCATCCCGGCGAGGCGGCGACCGTGCAGGTCCGCGCGCGCGCGCTGTCCGACGGCGACGACGTGCCTTGGCGCCTGAAGTTCACCAACCTCGTCACGGGCGAGACGTCGGACAAGGTGCCGGACGCGATCGGCAGCTACGAGGCGCTGTTCTACGTGCCGCGCTCTTCGCTCGAAAGGAGCATCCACGTCGATGTCATCAACGAGACGCCGGTCGCCGTGACCGGAAGCGACCGCGTGCTGGTGTTCAGCAGGGACGTCGAGACCGTCCCCGAGGCGCCGGTCGAGGACGACCAGACCTGCGGCAACGTCAATCCCGCCAACTCCGTTTACTGGAAGTACCTGAACGACGACGAGCCCGGCGAGGGCTCGCAGCCGCTCCTCCAGCCCGGAACCGTCTTCGAGCTTTGGACGGGCGAGGCTGCCGGCGAGGACGCCGGAAGGAGGCTCTGGCGCTTCGAGCAGTGCCGTCTGGGCAACACCTTCAACAACAAGGCGAACACCGGCGCCGTTGACGGGGAGCAGAACTACCTGCCCGTCTCCACCAAGGCGTCGCGCTTCAACGCGGCGGACAGGACCGCGAGCCAGTACCGCCACGGCGGCACCGTCATGCTGCGGAACACGAAGTCCGCCGGCGTGTACTCCCCCTGCTACGAGGACGGCATCGGGACGATCTACTTCGACGCGGTCAACGGCTGGGTCGCCTATCCCAACAACATCGTCGTCGAGGTCTGCACCGGCGTGAAGCCCCTCAACGCGGAGGGCAACGGCGTCGTGGGCAACATCCCGGAGACGGACGACGATGGCGTCAACCTGCCCCCGACTGACGGAAACTGCGGCTATACGGACGAGGACGGCATAGAACATCCGTTCGGACGCTGCATCTGGACGCAGGTCGCCGTCCACCGCTACGTGGTCTCCGGCGGGGCCATCGACACCTACCTGTCCGGCGACATCGAGGCGGACGACGCGGACGGCATCCCGCTCGACTGCACGGTCGGCGGCGCGACGGACAACTGGTTCCGCATCCGCGCAGGGGCGCTCAACATCCGCGTCCCCGCCCGCTTCCGCATCCGCAGGCTCGACAGCGGGTCCAACTACTACGACGCGTCCACCGAGGCGTCCGTCCTCGACGGCGAAGGTCTCGTGATCCTCGACAACCTGATCTGCACCATGCCCGCCGCGACCATCGGACTCAGCCAGTTCGGCGCGTACAGGAACGACACCGATCCCGGCAAGGACGACCAGTCCAGGCGCGCGCTCGGACAGGTCGGCGCGTTCAGCGTCGCCTTCCCGAGCTGGAGCGAGACGAACCTCGTCGGACGCGCCAAGGCGACCTACGAAGGGTACACGAACATCGTATCCAACGTCGAAGGACTCGACATCGGCGACGGGTCGGGCATGGTCACGACCATGCGCATGGACTGGCGCTGGCGCCGCCTCGACCAGTCCTTCAGCCAGTGGGAGGCGATCTACATGCGTCCGAAGGAGGGACTGCCGGAGGTCTGGGAGACGCTGAAGCCGCTGAAGATCACGGACGACGACGGCGAGCCGCTCTACGGCGAGGGCGACATCGAGTACCGCGTCCAGGCCATCGTTGACGGACCGTTCGGCGTGTTCGCCGACTATACGGACCTCGCCGTCGGCGTCGGCGGGTACTCCGAGCGCATCGGCACCGTGGACTGCGAGAACGGCGGATCCTACAACACGCTCGTCGGCACCTGCGGCATCGTCAAGGACTCCACGTTCGTGCGCCTGCGCGAGGGAGCGAGCGCCTACGAGGGCATCGACCTCTGGATCCAGGACGGCACGTCCGAGGTCCGCTTCCCGATGGAGCTCGTTGGCGACCGCCAGTGGCGCGGATTCTACCCGACGACGAACGACACGGAGAAGACCGTCAAGTTCTGGTTCGAGGGACGCGCCAGGCAGGAGGACGGCGCGCTCGTTTACAACGCGGACTCCGTCGGGCTCTTCTGCACGAAGGACGTCGAATCCGTCCCCGTGAACCTCACCGTCGAGGAGGAGGGCGGCGTCGAGCGAGAACTCGCGATCCCCGCGAAGCCCACGGCGAACTACATGGTCTTCCTCCTCAACGAGAAGGTACGCACGCTCTCGATCGCCAACGCGGACAGGCAGAACTTCGACTGCTGGTCCGCCTCCCGCCGCGAGACCCCGGACAAGTTCTACACCTCCTTCTACGAGACGAACTCCACCGCGACCATCCACTCGCGCATGCCGGAGTCGGAGGACGACAACTGCATCGAATACTTCACCCTCTCCTCCGCCACGAACAAGAACTGGCGCGAGTCGTTCTCCCTTTCCGGCGGACAGTCCGCCGTCGGCTATCCGATAGGCGAGAGCTTCCGCACAGAGACGACGCCCGAGAGCGCCTGGACGGCCGAGTTCGGCGCGTGGGCGCCCCAGAAGTACGGCGTCACGAACGCGACGGACTTCGCGCTCGAGATGAAGGGCCAGACGCTCGGAACGCTGATCTACAGCCGCAACAGCGACCTCGACCACGAGGCGCCGAACGGACTCGAGTCCATCTCCTTCAAGGCGAGGCTGTCGCAGCTGATGCGCTACCAGGACATCTCGTACAGCAACTACGGACTCGTTGACAACACGACTCTCACCAACTGCACGATCGCCGCGCAGGTGGCGGTCGATCCGACAGTCGGCCTCGACGGGTTCGACGGCGACGGCTCGATCTCCCTCGTCCTCGGCTACATGCCCGGACAGGGCTGCTACGAATACCGCGTGACGATCGACAACGTCGTCTCCAACGCCTTCGTCCAGGATTCCACGCAGGCGCTGACGGCCCGCTGCCGCCATGCGATCTACAAGTGGTACTACGACGAGAACGACGACGAGTACGTCGCCAAGGAGCTGTACTCGACGTTCGGCGACGCGACCTGGGGAACCGGCAACGGCGCGGCCTGGTGCTGGAAGGCGAACGTCGGCGACGACTCGACCGGAAGGAGCAAGATCGGCAGCCAGCTGCACATGTGCATGGGCGGCGACGGCTACTCCGGCATGTTCTTCTCCATAAGCAACGGCCTGAACAGGGTTTACCTCACCGGCGGCGTCACGGGCGGATCGGACAACAAGTCCGCCGGCGCCGAGGCGTTCACCTACGAGAACAAGGACTTCTGCATCATCGCCGTCGAGGACCACATCGGGGACGACGGCTCGCCGATCTGGAACAAGGGCACGTACGGCTACATAACCAAGAACTGCCCGGCGCAGATCCTCTATCCGCGCGTCTATGAGCGCACCTCCGTCGCCCCGCTCGACACGGCCAGGGCCGAGGCGGGCGGACTCTACTGGACGACGAACGTTCCGCTCATCGCGGAGAGCGGCTACCACGCGGCCAGGACGGACGACATGGTGTTCCATCCGCGCCGCCTCGTCCCGTACTCCTACAACGAGCTGTGGGGATATGCCGCGGACACGAACGCCTACCAGACCGTTGACGTCTATATCCAGCCCATCAACGGCGGCGTCGAGGGCAACTGGTCGCTGGTCACGAAGGAGCTCGTCAGCTCCTTCCGCCTCGCCCCGTTCAGGCTTGACCTCCAGCTGGCGCAGACCTGCAACGTCAAGTTCCAGACGGGCGACTCCTCCACTGCCATCGTGATCGACGAGGCCACGCTCAGCCAATGGTGCGGCTCCAGCGGATCGCAGGACGGCTACGGCGAGGCGTACGCGAGGGACCCGGACACCTTCTGCTACTACGTTTCCTGGATATCCAACAAGGTCGTCCGTTCGCAGTCCGGCACGACGAGGAAGAAGGTGGCCGTGCTCGCGCCGCGCAGGGCGTCGTCCGCAAGGTCGGCCCTCGCCGTCCGCTCGCCCTTCATGGAGGGCCTAGGGTCCGTCACGTTCTCCTACGAGGACGCCTACCCCGGCGCGCAGGTCCTCGTCCAGTGGTGCGCCTGCGACTACATGAGCATGGGCGACAAGAGCTTCGAGCCGGCGGACTCCCCGGACTGGGAGACGATAGCGAGCTTCACGTTCGACGCCAGCGAGCGGAAGGGCACCCGCACCGTCCACCTCGGAAAGCGCGCCCCCGTTACGGGAGCCTTCCGCGTCGCGATCCCGCAGGACGTCGTCGCGCAGGCGCTGGAGGACGACACGCTCACGGAGACCCCCGAGTGGATGTCCGTCTCCATAACCGACATGTTCTGCATCGACGAGCCGGCGTTCGATTCGCGCTCCTGGTAGGGCTGGAACTTCCTCACGACAGGCTGGAACGCCGGAAGCTCCGGCGAGTACGGCTCGATCCGCGACGGCGGGCTAGGCGGCGTGGGCGTCCTCAACTCGACGGCCCTCGACGAGTCCACCCTCGAAACCGGCAACAGCGAGGACTACATCTCAAACAACCCGTTCTTCCAGTCCCCGACGTTCACCACGAACTGGATCGGCGAGATCTCCTTCAGGGCGCGCGCCTACGACGGCGACGGACCCAGCTGCCTCACGGTCTGGGCGGCGCGCGAGGGCGCGACGACCACAGGCGAGGACTGGATCGCGCTCACGAACATCATCGTGTCCGGCCGCGAGTACCGCCGCGTCGTGGTGAAGTGCATGGACGACGACCGCTACGCCGCGATCAGGATCGGTGTCGCCAACGCAGAGGGCGTGACAGGCGAGTTCAAGCTCGATCCCGCCGCCAAGGAGGACATGCCCGACGCCCCGACCCGCGTCGTGATCGACGACGTCGTCGTCACGGAGCGCGGCTTCCCGGAGATCGGCTTCCGCATCGACTTCGCGCGTCCGTTCCGACTCGGACTCTCCGACCGCACGGCCGTCGAGGACATCGACACCGGCATGGAGCAGCCGCTCCTCGACGAGCAGTTCGGCTTCCAGGCCGAGGTCCTCATCGGCGGCGCGAGCGAGGAGATCGACCTCTCCATCACACCGAAGGTCTATGTCAGCTACTACCCGGCCAAGGAGCCTTGGGGCTACAAGAACTGGAAGGACCTTCCCGAAGCGTTCCTCCGCATAGAGCTTCCGCCGGCCGAGGGGACGAACCTCGTCTATCGCTCGATGCCCGAGAACCCCGACACCTACGTCATGCCGCAGCCGATGCTCGACGACGAGAACTACGGACTCGTCCAGTACTTCCTCGAAGTGCGCTACTGGAAGTACGGCGAAACCGAGTCCGACGCCGGACACTGGGCGTCCATCAACGCGACCCAGTGGCGCATGCCCACATGGGACGAGGGCTTCGAAGACCCCAACGGCGTGGAAGGCGCCGCGTTCTCGCCGTTCACGCTTCTCGATTCCGTCTCGCCGGGCCGCGCCTGGATCAACGAGGTCAACTACACGGCCATCGGCGACGACTCCTATACGGACCAGGAGAAGCAGTTCATCGAGGTCTGCTTCCCGGGCGGAAGCGACATGACCGGCTGGCGCGTGTACCGCTACAGGCGCATGTCGAGTGCGACGGACTTCATGAAGCAGGACTTCATGTTCATGTTCGGCGCGGACGGCGTGCCCGCCACGAAGCAGATCGGCGAGTCCCATCCCGTCTATGCGTTCGTCGCCGTCAAGGATCCGTCCTCCAGCGTCGATGAGGCGGACGCCGACTGGAACGACGAAGTGTCGAGCTGCGCCCGCACCAAGAGCTACGGCTTCCAGCTCGTGAGGCCCACCGGCGTCATCGAGCAGCAGATCGTCGTCCAGGGTCTGCACAACCCGAACGACCGCAACTCGAAGTACGAGGCCGGAACCAACGTCGTGAGGGTTCTCAACGAGTTGTTCGAGGACTATACGGAGAAGAAGTGGGACTACGTCGGCGTGGACACCAACGTCGCCGGAAGGTCCGTCGGCGTTTACCAGAACGCCGGCCAGCTGCTTGGCGACTGGAACAGCTGGATGCACTTCACGCCAGGCCTCCTCAACGAGGACCAGACCATACCCGACGACTGGTACATCCCCGCCACGGGCATGAACCTCTGGCTCAGCGTCACGACCGGTCCGAACGTCTGGATCGTCGGCGCGGGCGGGCCCGTCTCCGCCGCGTCCTTCGTGGTCCCCGAGGGACAGAGCACCAACCTCGTCTTCGAGGTCTCCCCGTGGTACAAGCTCGGCTCGCTCCTCCTCGACGGGACGACGGAGGCCATAGCGGACGCCGTTCGCACTGCGGAGGAGGCGTCCGTCGCCGGACGCTCCGTCTGGACGTACGAGTACGTCAATCCGGGCGTCAACAAGGGGACCGTGCTAGCCAGCGCCGCGATCGACGATTCCGTCCTCGTGCGCGGCGACCTCGATCCGGACGATCCCTACACGCCCGCGATCATGGACTGGCTCCTCAAGGGCTCGCTCGACGGCACGTGGGAGGGGACCGAGATCTCGACGAACTGCTGGCACTGGGGCATTCACTCCTCGCACGAGAGCGGCACGAACGTCACGCTGAAGGGACGCTACTGGCTCGACATAGACCCGACCTCCGACAGGTGGGACGTCCGCACCGGATACACCAAGACGGCGATGCCCATCTACCGTCCGGCGTCGGACGGATACTGGCCGGAGTCCGTCACCAACACGCGCATGACGGTCTTCGTAATGATCTCCAACAAGATCGACAACGCCGAGTCGTATCCGCCGTACCGCCTCCAGGGTCTCGGCGGCGAGAGGAGCGACGAGGTCGGGCCGTTCGCCTGGACGAGCGTCACGTTCCAGGTCCAGGCAGCGCTCAAGTACAACGGGAGCAGCGGCTACATAGACGTCAGCGGCAACTTCTATCCTCTCAGGCAGTTCGTCTTCGACAACGACAGCTTCGGCGCGCCCGGCTCGCCGCATCCCTTCCAGGCGAGCATCGAGATCCTCGACAACAGGTCCACAACCTCGCCCGGCTACGGCTACGGATGGACGCCCGAGCTGACGCCCAAGGGCGGAGAGGACCTCTACTGGAGGTTTAGGATAGACGAGAGGACCTTCAGGCAGTCGCCCGACATGCTGAAGATGGTCGATACGTGGGATGGAGGCTGGCAGTGATGACGAGGCTTGCATACCGCGCCGCCGCCGCGCTCGTGATCGCCGCGCTCCTCGCAGGATGCGGCGACGACGCGCAGCAGCCGCAGTCCGCGCCCGCCGCCGCGCCCGCGCCTGTCGCCGCCGCGCCGGAACTCTCGGCGGCGGCGATCGCGAAGCCGATGGACGAGCAGGTGGCGCTCGAGAGGCGCGCCGGGGAGCTGGCGGCGAAGCTTGAGTCGATGTCGGAAGACGATCCGTCCCGCGGGGAGGTCCTCGCGGAGGTGGAGCGTCTAAGGAGGGAAATCGGCAGGGCCAACGCGGCCAGGCTGAAAAGGGACGCCGAAGAGGCGAAACGTTTGATTTTGGAACAAAGAAGAGGTGGTGCAAAATGATGAGGAAACTCGCAAAATCCGCATTGGTTGCAATTGCGCTCGGAGCGGCGACGGCCGCATCCGCCGGAGACATAATCTCCATTGACGCGTTGCACGGACCCGTCTATGCCGCTTTGAACGGCGGCAAGTCGTATCCCAACCCGGACAATCCGCTCTCCATCGGCGAGACGCTGTCGATCCGCGTGCGTCTCATCAATGCGGACCGCGGAGAGTCCCAGGACGCCCACCCGTGGGTGTTGACGGGCACGTCCTCCATGATGCCGGAGCTCGGCCTCTCCATCGGAGGCGTCGTCCGCTGGGCGCAGCTCGTTTCGTGCGAGCCGGCGGCAACGACGACGAAGAACAGCCAGCACTACTTCACGGACCTCATCTTCCAGTACACGGTCAGGCCGGGCGACCTCGCCCAGCCCGTGGGACTGCTGAACGAGAGCCTTGTCGAGGCGGAGGACGGAACCTCCTACGCCATCAACATGCCCTCGGGCCTGTCGCTGCTCGGCGAGGACGAGAACCTGACCGAAGGGTACAGGGAGGTAGTCTGGTCCTACTGCAGCAACGGCGAGGTCAACGACATGAAGGCCTACTATCCGCCCAAGGCCGGCGTTGACGAATCCGGCGTGCCGACGTCGGACAAGCTCCTCCACGGCAAGAGCGTTTACGTGAAGACCATCGACTTCGACTCCAACTACGTTGACAGCGGCGACGAGACCGATCCCTGGATCTGGCGCACCATCCACAAGGACTCCACCAAGACCACCAGGTGGGGCAACCCCAGCGTGGTCGTTGACGCGAACGCCGACTACTCCTCGACCGAGACGGGATACGCCACCATGTACGTCTGGTCCGAGAACGAGATGATAATCGTCCCCGTCGGCGAGACCCAGACGCGCGAGATCGACGGCGTTGACCGCAAGGTCCTTCCCGTCAAGATCACCACAGGCGACAAGTCCGTTCCGTTCACGCTCCGCGCCGTCGGTGCGGTCGGCGAGGGCTGCTGGGTATTCATGAGCTCGGCTCCCCAGAGGGAGTACAGCGCCACCAACGGCGAGCTCAAGAAGAACACAGTCTCCCGCTACGTCAAGGTCGGCGAGAAGCTGCGTCCGAACATCTCCCTCACGTTCGGCGACAACCAGTGGGCCGACGCCGTCGCGAGCAGCGACTACTCCAACCCCGTCGAGATGTACGTCACGCTGTCCGACGTGTTCGAGTCGGACGTCACCGTCACGGTCAAGCCGGTCCTCCTGGACGGCGACGGCAACGAGATCGACGTTTACGCCAAGCACGTCATCGGCACGGACGCCACGGGCGACTCCGGCAACGGATGGCTCAAGAGCGTGACGACGCTCACGTTCTCCGGCGGCGTCGAGACCGAGAAGTCCCTCTTCATCTTCCCGCTCGGCGCGACGGCCCTCTCGCCCCGCGACAAGGGCGGCATCGAGTTCCGCGTCGAGTCCGTCACCCCGGCCGCCGCGAGCGACTACTTCGTTGACAGGCCCGTCGCGACGCTCGGCGTCACCGCGCAGAAGCCCGAGGGAACCGCCGCGGAGGATCCATACTCCTTCATCGCCAACAAGGCCCGCGACGTCGAGATCGAGGTCGCGGACGGCTTCCGCAACATCCAGCACACGGCCGACGCCGCCGACGTCGCGGCCGCGGGCGACCAGCTCTGGAAGGTTGTCTGGAACTGCAACGACGACGACGATCCCGACGCCTGCACGAAGTACACCTGGGAGGGGCTCGTGCCGCAGGAGTCCGTCGCCGATCCCGAGAAGATGGTCCTCGCGCTCACCGGAGTAAAGTATCCCGACGTCGGCGAGTACGAGTCGGTCGTGACCGTCATCAACCCCGACGGCAAGCAGACGCAGGTCGCGGTAAGCGCCGAGGTCAGCCTTCCGCGCACCGTCGTCGGCACGCCCGACAGGGAGGACTTCACCTACACCGAAGGCGAAAAGGCGCAGATCACGGTCGAGATCACCAAGAAGGACAACATCGACGTCTATGCCTACTTCGATCCGATCAACGACGACGCTAAGGACGGACTTAGCTGCGCCAACCTCGCCAAGGTCGGAAACTCCGGCATCGAGATCCCGCGCGGCAAGACCGTCGCCGTCACCCCGATGACCGTCTCCGTCCTCGACGGAACGAAGACGCCCTCCTTCCGCGTCGTCCTGTCCGACAAGGCCGTCTGGGAGGCTGACGCGGTTGACGAGACCTCCGTCAGGGAAGGCTACGAGTTCTCCAAGATCACGCTCATCGTGAACAACCGCGAGCCGGAAGGCAAGTCCATGGAGGTCGGCGGCGGCGCTGTCGCCAACGGCGGAGTCCTCGGCTACTCGCTCCCGATCGACAACAGGGTCACGATCAAGGCCTCCGTCAACGACGTCAAGGCCGACCTCAAGCTCTCCAGCACCGTTTCCGACGAGGCGTTCAAGAAGTGGCTTGAGGGCGGACACGACGCCGAGGCCGACGTCGCGGCGATCAACGAGGCCGGAATATTCCTCACCAAGTTCGTCTTCAAGAACCCGGCCGGACGCCTCCTCGAGGCGGACACGATCGTGGTGCCCGGCGTCAACAAGTCCGGCGTCGTCTCCGTCCAGCACGAGTTCAACGCGCTCGGCACGAACATAGTCGAGGTCCAGATGCTCGACAAGGACATGTTCCAGGCCCTTATCGACGAGGGCTACACCCGCTCCGAGATCGTTGACTGGGTCGAGGAGGACGGCGAAGGCCGCTGGGTCGTCGGCATCCAGGACGACCAGTGGGGTCCGAAGTACGTCGTCGGCGTGCCGATCTCCGACAAGCCGCACGTCCAGATCGTCCCGCGCAACATCTACACCTCGCCCAACGGACAGAACGGATGGAACGAGGACAGGGCCGGCGCGGACTACGGCTTCAACATCACGCTCTCCGACCCCGCGCCCCGGCGCCTCCAGGTCAAGGTGACGCTCGAGCGCACGGCGAACACGGCCGTCACGGACATCAAGAAGCTCGGCTCCTTCTCCATGAAGAACACGTACGGCGAGGTCGTCCTCACCGAGGACAACGAGGACCCGGACGCCCGCTGCATGTACGTGACGATCAACGCTAGCCGCGACAAGCCCGACACCTCCATGTTCCTCGAGCTCTGCAACATCGACGGCACGCAGTTCTCGTCCTACAGGCTCAAGGCCGAGGTCGTAACCACGACGCTGACCGACGACCTCATCCCGCTCAACGAGTACTTCGAGCCCGACTACTGCACGTTCAGCGTATTCAACCTCGACCCCGAGCTCACGTTCGTCGGCGCGAACATCGGCATGCAGTACTCCGTCAGGGACGGCGCCTCCACGAACGTCGTCTCCGTCTCCCGCAACGAGGACATCAACATCGACTGGACGGTCAAGGACTTCGTGACGTTCGACCAGGGCGACGGCTCCGACCTCACGGTCACGTGGAACTCCTCCGAGCCCGGCTCCAGGAAGGTCTTCACCGACCAGACCGAGGGAACCGTCACGATGAGCTTCTCGTCCTCGGGCGACAAGCGCATCATCTGCACCGTCACCGACAAGGACGGCGGCTCCAACTCCTACGAGTGGTTCTTCTACGTCGAGGCGTCCAAGCGCATGTACGTCTATCCGCTCGGACCGAGGCGCAGCTCGCTCACTGACGCGCTGTCCAGGTACGCGACGGCCGACGGCCTCGGCGTCGGCATCGTCGAGGGCAGCGGCAGCATAGGCGGAATCGAGAACTTCCGCCAGGGCTGGGACTACCCGGTCAACGACTCCTCCGCGTTCGCATGGGCGCGCGGACTCAGGGCCGGCGAGTCCGACCAGTCGCTGCGCGCGGGCCGCGCGCGCACCTGGTGGGTAGGACAGGACGGATCCGGCGTCAACAGCGCCGACCAGGCGTACGTCAACCCCGACGAGACGTTCGACAGCTTCTTCTACGCCGCGTTCAGCCAGATGCCCGACGAGTCCGGCCGCTTCGAGACCGCGCTCCTCAAGTTCGAGCCTCACATGGCGCAGGATTCCCGCAGCGACGAGCTTGCGGACGCGACCATCGCGCTCCCGAAGGCCGAGAAGGACGCCGTCGCCTACGACGACCGCCACGTCGAGATGATCTTCTCGAAGGAATGGCGCGAGCTCGACAACTGCGGCGACATCAACCAGGACGGCGTTCCGGACTTCATCATCAAGAACTACGGACTCGGCGTTTACGACAAGGCGTCCGTGAGCCTCGCCGACGACCTCCTCAGCGCCGCCGGCTACAACGACGACGAGGACTACCTGCCGCAGAACGCCTCCTCCGGCATCACGATCGTCCCCAACACCCAGGACAAGTGGCAGGACAACGGCGGCGCGTTCAACGCCAAGCTCGAGGTCCGCGGCTGGGGCGAGGGACTCAACCGCGGCTATCTCGACGCCCAGGGCAATCCGCCGGCGCCGGACTACACGACGAACGAAAAGCGCGCCTGGCTGCTCTGGAGGGGACTCGCCACCAAGGACGAGCTCGCCGCCAAGTCCGCCGACGCCGTTGACGCGCTCTTCAACGACAACATCGCGGACGCCACCGACGACCTCGCGCTCGCGAACAGGACGAACGGCGCCGAGGGCTGGAGTCCCGAGCGTCCGACCGATCCGACGGTTGCGGACACCGACGAGGACGGACTCCCCGACGGCTACGAGTACTGGTTCTGGTACGGAGCCAGGGTCGGATACGACAAGGACGGCACGTGGCAGGGTCCGATGACCGGACGCTTCCTCAACCTCGACGACCTTGAGGAGCCCACCATCATCCAGTCCGACGCCATCTGCGAGGCGTTCGATCCGCTCGCGGTCAACAACTACACGACCGCCCGCGACTTCGACGGCGACGGACTCACCGACGCCGAGGAGCTTGCGATCGGCACCAACCCCGTTGACTGCGACACCGACGGCGACGGCTGCTCCGACGGCTACGAAGTCATGTGGGGCATGAACCCGATCGACGCCGCCGACGGCACCGGCAACCCGTCCAACCCCGACGGCGACTGCATGGCCTACACGCCCGCCTCCTCGTCCAGGATCGTCACCTTTGAGATGGAGGGCCCCGTACCCGGCACGAGCTTCAACTACATGTACCTCGTCTCTTACATCGACGACGACACCCAGACCTTCGAGGGCTCGCTCCTCAGGACCTCCGCCAACGAGATCGACGTCGCCGACGTGACTCGCACGTTCCGCGGCGAGCAGATACCCGTCTCGCTCGGCAACTTCACCGTCAAGAGCTACAAGAACGCGTTGAACTTCACCGTGTCCGAAACGGGTCTCGCGCTCTACCACGACCAGGTTTACAAGGTGTTCGGATTCGATCCGCGCACTGCCTGGACAGGCGGCTGCATCCACGGCAACATCCCGCGCTGGTGCCATTCCTGCCACCCGAAGGACGACAAGCGCCAGGGCTCTCTCAACGTCGACACCGGAAAGGTAATCAACACCCGCGGACTCACCCAGCTCGACGAGTACCTGTGGGGCAAGTATCACGGCATCGTCAGGCTTGCCACGGACAAGACCGTCCTCGACATCCTCCGCAACAGCTGCACGAACCCGAACGCAACGTTCGACAAGACGTACGGCGACTGGAGCGCCAACGTCGCCGACACCCAGCACGGCGCGGATACCGACGGCGACGCCTGCCCGGACGGCTGGACGATGTATGTCGGCGGCGACCCCATCACGCCGCAGCCCGGCGCGACGCACTTCGGCGCGCTGAACAACGACGGCGACCTGCTCCAGAACTCGGGCGAGTTCGCGGGACTCGACTCCTCCGAGAAGTACTCGGCTTGCGAGAGCCTCGCGAAGGGCAAGCCCGAGCAGTGGCTCAACAAGTTCTGGCCGACGGATCCGAGCGACGAGGACACCGACGCCGACGGACTTTCCGACAGCGCGGAGTCCGGCGTCTGGGACGACGCCTACCCCGACACCTCGTCCGATACCACCCCCTGGTCGTTCTCCTTCTGCTACACGACTGCGACGGACGACGGCGTCACGCTCTGCTACCGCGGCGGCGGCCTCAACCCCTGCACGGCGGATACGGACTTCGACAACCTCCCCGACGCGTGGGAGATGTTCTACGCCGGCATCGTTGTGGACGGTCCCGGCTACCAAAGCCAGTACGAGGCGTGCGACGGCGTCGGCCTCTCCAGCTACAGCCCGACGGGACCGTACGTCACCGGCGGCATGGACGCGACGGACTCGAACGACGCCTACACGACTTCGGAGGGCATCGATGATGTGACCGGAACCGTCCGCGACTACGACTGGGACGGCGACGGACTCGAGAACTACCAGGAGTACCTGATCCAGTCCGTCCGCTGCTGGCGCTACGACGACACGCTCACGCCTCTCATGGGCCGCGGCATCATCTGGGGCGAGGCCGGCGTCGAGGACACGCCGCCCAGGCTGTCCGAGCCCGTCGAGGGCGGAATGATCCCGATGAACATACTCAGCGGCGTCAACTTCTTCCAGACCGTGAAGACCTCCCCGCTCTGGGCCGCCTACTGCGAGGGCAACCCGGCGTTCGAGGACATGACGTCGTTCGACTACGTCAAGCTCGGCTACATGGCGCCGTGCTCGAAGCGCTGGGACATGATGCGCATGAAGGCTGCCTACGCCGACACCGACGAGCTCGTCGTCGAGATCGGCGAGGGCGAGGAAGGCGAGACCGTCATCGGCGAGGTCTATAACGCCTCCAGCTTCGGCGTCAAGGTCGCTCCCGGCATCTGCTGGATGCGCAAGCCGCACGCGCTCGTCGATGTGCTGACCGGAGCCGCCGGCTCGACCACGCTGAGGTGGAAGGAGGGCTTCAAGTACGTCTCCTGCGATCCGCGCAAGTGGGACACGGACGCCGACGGACTCGACGACTTCTGGGAGGTTTACCACGGCCTCAACCCGCTCTACGGTAAGATCGACGTCGTCGGCAATACGTTCAACGTCATCAGGGCGACGGACAACATCTGGACGCAGGCCGCCGGAGGATTCGCGCTCGATCCCGCGACCCAGCCGTGGACTATCGGACATCCCGACGCCGACCCCGACGGCGACGGACTCCGCAACCGCGACGAGGGCATCACGGGCAACCTGACCGATCCGACCACCTACCACACCGACCCGACTCCGCTGTGGATGACGGATTCCACGACGCCCGCCAGCTACACGGTGCAGTACTACCGCTCCGACGTGGATGGCGTTATCGGCATGTACGACGAGGCCAACGAGATCGAGGAGGTCACTTCGTTCAACAGGTACGGCTGGCAGTACACAATCGACGAGGTGGCCGGCAGCATGCCCGGAACGCGCAGCACCGCAGACTCGCAGGCCGACTCCGAGATTGCGCCACACGACTACATCTTCTCCTTCGAGAGGAACGAGGGCTACGACACCGACGGCGACTGGCGCGGCGACGGACACGAGGTCGCGCGCCTCGCGATGAGCACGAGCGATCCGCTCGACATGACCGATCCCGACCGCCGCGCGGCGCTCTACCTGCCCGGCCAGGACGCCTGCGCCTACTCGTTCAACGAGAGCAGGCAGTCCCTCGCCGCCTACGACACGTTCCGCCAGTTCACGGTCGAGTGCTGGGTAAAGCCCGAGGCGACCGGACGCGAGCAGACGATCCTCGAGCGCGGCTTCTCCTATCCGATGTCCAACCTCGCCAACAGCGAGACGGTCTGGCGCGTCAACTTCCGCCTGGCCCTGGACGCCTCCGGCCACGTGATCGGCATGTTCGACAACGACAACGCCGTTCCGAGCGGAACCGAGGGCAACGGATCCGTGTTCGTCGATGGCGGCGAGCTGGCCCTCAACGACTGGACGCACGTCGCGCTGACCTTCGACGGCAGCACGCTGTCCATCTACGTTGACGGACTCCGCCGCGACGTGGCGACTACGGCGCTCATCCCCGCGAACGGCGTCTATGTGTTCCTGCAGGAGCCGACGAAGGGCTTCTATCCGGCCTACCAGTACGCCAGCTACGAGGGCGCGAACGTCGTCGGCGCGCACCGCACCGTCACCTCGTTCGCGTGGCACGGAGAGGACGCGACGTTCGAACAGTTCGACCAGTTCTTCAAGGGGTGGGTCGCGGAGGTCCGCTTCTGGGACGGCGCCCGCACCGCCGCCGAGATCAGGTCCGCCTACAGGAAGCGCATGAGCGAGGAGGACATCGAGGAGAACCGCCAGGAGGTCTATGCCGCCTGGAAGGAGGGCAAGACCCGCAACAACAACGACGGCAACGAGAACCTTCCGGCCATGCTGAAGGTCCTCTACAACTTCGCGCAGCTCCCGGCCGCCGCGAAGGCCAGCGACGTGTCGCAGCTTCCGAGCGGTTTCGAGAGCGTGATCGAGAACAGCGGACTTCCCGCCGAAGACACCGAGATCGGCTGGTGGAAGGATTCGCCGCTGCGCTCGACGGTTTACACCGACGCGCACGTCGTGCCGCAGGCCAAGAACGTGTTCAACACGCTGCCGATCATGAGCGGCACCTTCATGGACTCCATGTACTGGTCGCAGCTCTTCGCCGGATACGTCTCGGCGTCGTCGAACGGCGTCAGCAACCACAACATCCCCGACGGCGGCTTCCCGTACGGCGACAGCTTCTACCTCAACGAGCTGGAGGTCGGCTACTGGAGGCTCCTGAGGAAGGGCTTCTACCTCTACGGCGTCGATCTCAGCGACGATGAGGCGGAGGCCGAGCTCGAGTCCACCGACACATCCGTCGAATATCCGCACCGCAAGTACAGGTTCGACCTGATCAACCGCTTCTTGGGGATGGATTCGCTCGTACCGCTCGGCGGCGCGTACGCCAGGGTCGATAAGACGTACTGGGACGACATGGGTCCGTCCTCCGCCTGGACCGAGACGCGCGAGGACGCGGACGGCGATGATCTCCCCGACTGGTGGGAGGCCGTGGCGGCCTCGAAGTACGGGGCGCCCGACGCGGAGACGCTGACGGCCAGGACGACCGTCAACTACAACGGCGTCGAGATGTTCGCGTACGAGGCCTACCTCCGCGACCTCGCGGCCGGCATGCAGCCCGGCGGCTCCGTCAACTCCGGATACGCGAGCACGGCGGACGCGGACGGCGACGGACTCGTCGACTGGTGGCAGGACATCTACGACGTCAAGGGCGGCGCCGCCGGAGACGACGATGCCGACGGCCTCGCCAACTTCGTCGAGTACGTCCTCACCGAGTACTTCAAGGTCGGAACGTTCAGCCCGATCAATCCGTTCAGCGTGAGCAAGTACGCCAGCGACTACTTCTACCGCGTCGGAGAGTCCTACGTCGGCGAGATCTTCACCGACTTCGACCGCACGAGCGACCAGTGGGAGGACAAGTACGACGGCGTGTCGCGCTACATCTACGACGCGAATGCGGACGCCGACAACGACGGCTGGTCCAACCAGTCCGAGTTCCAGGCCGGAACCAACCCGACCAAGACCGGCTCGCTCTCGATCGACGAGGAGTGGATCAACGAGTATCCCGTGCCTGTCGTCGAGACGCACATCACCTACGAGGGAACGCAGTCCATCGCGGGCAAGCCGTTCGTCGTCCAGGCGTGGCATGACATGCCGCTCGGCGTGGCCGAGTCGGATCCGATCCCGGACGCCGTCTGGACCATCGGCGGCTCCTCCGACAGCACCAGCACCAGCACGAGCTCCAGCAGCTCCTCGAGCTCGGTCGATGAGGGCAACGGCTCCAAGTACGTCGGCATCAACCCCGGCAAGCAGATGCGCATCCATCTCTCGCCCGGCAGCGTCGTGGCCGGATCCGTCAACGTCCAGGTCAAGGATCTC
The DNA here is from genome assembly GCA_017650345.1 of Kiritimatiellia bacterium. Lineage (GTDB taxonomy): Bacteria > Verrucomicrobiota > Kiritimatiellia > RFP12 > UBA1067 > UBA1067. The sequence goes on from JAGCFB010000070.1 coordinate 23,419, forward strand.
AACTGGGTCCTCTGGGACATGAACTCCGACATGACCTACGCGACCGATCCCGACGTCGCGATCTGGATTCCCGTCCTCACGGACAGGCAGCGCATCGCCGAAACCGGAAAGGGCGACATCATCCGCAAGAACAACGAGCAGATCCTGGGCGAGATCGACTACGAGACCGGCGTCGCCACCATCGACTTCTCGAAGCTCGACGGCTGGTACGGCATTGTCGGACAGCTGAGCTCGCAGGGCGTGACGCAGACCTCCGGCATGTATTCGATGTACCAGCTTGCCCAGAGCTACGTCAAGGTGACGTGGACGTCGATGCCCGTCGTGACCGGCGCCTCGGCCACCTACTACCTCGGCGAGCCCGACGCCCGCACGGCGGAGAACAACTCCTTCGGACACCTCAAGGAGGGCTTGAACAAGTTCGTCGCGTTCTGCGACCTCGACGAGGACGGCAAGTACACGGCCGGCGAGCCCTACGGCGTCGCGCCCGACGTGAACGTCTCCTGGAGCAGCACGGCGTTCAGCATCGAGCTGACGGACACCACGCCCATCGTGACGCGCTTCGCCGTCGCGGCCGGCACGGCGAACGACCGCGAGGTCCTCTGGGGAACCGAGAACGGCGACGTCGCCAAGGAGATGATCACGGCTGGAGCCCTCTCCGGCGGACGCTACGAGCGTGTGAGGATCGTCCGCACGTTCATCAACGGGCGTCCATGCGTCGAGCTCGGCGTCCAGGACCGCACGGTCCTCGACAAGGTGCTCGACCTCCAGAACGACGCGTACGTGACCGAGGCGGACTTCCTCGGCGACGGCAGCCTCGACCTCGATTGGGAGTACCTTGCCAGCGACATCAGGAACGGCAACATCAACGCGTCGAACCTCTCCATCTCCAACGTGACGTACCGCGTCGTGCTCGGAAACGGAACGGTCGCGTTCGACGAGGAGAACAACCTCCTGTCGCTCGCGTTCAACAAGAGGTTCGACTCCAGGACCGTCTATCACAACGAGGCGACCCCGGTCCACCTCGGACCGTCCATCGTGACGACCCCGTCGCCCACGTTCGTCTGGACGATCCCGAACTCGCTCAACAGCTACACCGCGTTCGAGGTAGTCGTCCAGGACGAGTCCGGCAAGGAGATCTGGAGCTCCGGCCAGCGCCGCATGCCGGCCAGGATCCGCGACACCGACACCACCTGGCGCTACGAGTGGACCGCTCCGATCTTCGCGGACTCCTACCTGCCCGACGGCTCGAAGGTGTTCGAGAACAACAAGACGTACAAGTGGAACGTCTCGGTGTTCAACTCGCTCTACAAGGACGACGACAACTTCGCGTCCGTCTCCACGCCGTTCCGCATGAACGTCGTCACCAACTCCGTTGACGCCGGCGTCATCAACGTCGCGGCCAGGTACTTCGGACAGTCCGCAGTGAAGAACAGCGGCAAGATCCGCGTCCAGGCGTTCAAGTCGCCCGACTTCAACGGCGTCCCCGTCGGCGAGGCCTGCGTCGCGAGCACGGCGGCCCTGGCGAACGGCGACAGCGAGCCTGTCGCGAACGCGAGGATCGTCGGGCTTCCGGCCGGCACCTACTACGTGCGCGCCTTCATCGACACCCAGGCCGACGGCGAGTGCGCCGCATGGGAGTCGCAGGGCTTCGCGTGCGACCGCGACGTGCCGGGCGGCGTGATCTACACGCCCGAGGCGGTCGTGATCGGACCCAAGTTCGGCGAGGGCGACCTCGTGAAGGTGTTCATCGAGGACGTCGATACGGACTGCGACAACCTGCCCGACGCGTGGGAATGGACGCAGAAGGGCAACCTCACGTCGCTGAGCGTCACGGCGCTCGACCAGACGCTGACGGGCTTCGTCGCGGTGAAGAAGTCGCTCAGCCAGACGTTCACCGGAACTGGCACGCTGACGTCCGGCCTCTCCGCGCGCCTCATGGGAGCGCTCGCGAGCCCGTACTCCGCGGCCATGGTCCTCGGCGTTGACGTCTCCGAGGCGGAGTCCGCCGACGATGCCGCGACCGCCATCGGCGCGGCCGTAGCCGAGGAGCTCGAGCCCAAGACCGTCCGCTTCACCTCCATCGCGCTCGACGTCGCCGGCAGGAAGGTGACGCTCGGAATCGAGACGGAGACGACGGACGTCGCAGACGCCGCGGTCGCCTCGCTCTACGAGTTCGACACGACGGGCGCGCTCACGGTGACGATGCGCCTCTGGAGGAAGGAGACGCTCGACGGCGAGTGGTCCGAGATCGCAGCCGCCGCGCGCGACGTCACGATCGGCGCGGACGACGGCGACATCGAGCTTCCGCTCGGCGACGCCGACCTCGGCACGGGCGGATTCTTCAAGGTGACGCTCGAGAGGAAGTGAGCCGCAGTGCGGGGCCTCGCGCGAGGGCGCGGGGTCCCGCCGGCATCCCAACAGGACGTTTAAACAAACAGGAGTCAAAATGAAAAAGGCAGTACGCAAGGTTCTGGTCATCAATTCCGGTTCGAGCTCGCTCAAGTACCAGCTCTTCGACATGAAGAGCGGAGAGCGTCTCGCAAAGGGGCTCGTCGAGCGCATCGGGTGCGGCGGACCCAAGGACCACACCGAGGCCCTCAAGCAGGTCGTCGCCGACCTCGGCGCGCCGAAGGACATCGACGCTATCGGACACCGCGTCCTCCACGGCGCGGAGGTCTTCAAGGATTCGGTGAAGGTTGACAAGGCGGTCCTCGCAAAGCTCGACAAGCTGGTCAAGTTCGGTCCGCTCCACATGCCGGCGAACATCGGCGGCATCCGCGCGTGCGAGAAGATCTTCAAGGGCGTCCCGAACGTCGCGGTCTTCGACACGGCCTTCCACCAGACGATGCCCGACTGCGCGGCGATGTACGCCATCGATCCGAAGTACTACAAGAAGATGGGCATCCGCAAGTACGGCTTCCACGGAACCTCCCACAAGTTCATCACGGAGGAGGCCGCGAAGCTTCTCAAGAAGCCGGTCGGCAAGGTGAACCTGGTCACGTGCCACATGGGCAACGGCTCCTCGCTCGCCGCCGTCAAGAACGGCGAGTGCGTCGATACGACGATGGGCCTCACGCCGCTCGCCGGACTCGTCATGGGCACTCGCTGCGGCGACATCGACGCGGCGGCCGTGCTGGCGATCATGGAGGCGGAGAAGAAGACGCCCGCCGAGATGGACACGCTGCTCAACAAGAAGTCCGGACTCCTCGCCCTCACGGGCTCCAGCGACTGCCGCGACATCTGCACGAAGGCGGAGCAGGGCGACAAGGCCGCCGAGCTCGCGCTCGAGATGCTCGCGTACAGGACGGCGCTCTACATCGGCGCGTACAACACGGTCGTCGGCGGCGCGGACGCGATCATCATGACCGGCGGCATCGGCGAGAACTCGACCGAGGTCCGCGAGAGGATCATAAACCGCCTCGGCGCGCTCGGCATCAAGCTCGACAAGAAGGCGAACAAGGTCCGCGGCAAGGTCGCCGTCCTGTCCGCCAAGGGATCCAAGATCCCCGTCATCGCGCTTCCGACGAACGAGGAGCTCGCCATCGCGCGCGACACGGTTAAAGTATTGGAGAAATAGAAAAGGAACCGGCGCGAGACGCGAGACGCGAGACGCGACATCCCGTCTCTCGTCTGGCGTCTCCCGTCCAAAGGAGAATCAAGATCATGACAGCAATTGAATCTATCATAGCGAAGGCTTCGGCCCTCAACGGCACGGTCGTCCTTCCCGAGGGAATGGACGCGCGCGTCATCACTGCGGCGTGCGCATGCGTCGATCGCAAGATCTGCACGCCGGTCGTGCTCGGAACGCCCGAGGAGATCGCCATCGCCGAGGCTTCGGCCGGCCTTAGCCTCGCGGCTCGCGGTATCAAGACCATCGACTACACGCAGGGCGACGCGGAGCTCGAGGCGGCGTACCTCGAGGCGTGGAACGCGAAGGAGTCGAGGAAGCCGACCGAGAAGCAGAAGATCATCGACCTTGCGGCGGCGGAGAAGACGCTCCGCACGAAGAGGATCTACTTCGGCGGAATGATGGTCAAGCTCGGCAGGGTCAACGGACTCGTCGCGGGCTCCATCGCATCGACGGGCGACATGCTCCGCGCGGCGTTCCACACGCTCGGCACGCAGAAGGGCGTGAAGACGGCGAGCTCGTGCTTCATCATGGACCTCAAGACCCCGACTCCGTCCGGCGACTCGGTCCTCGCCTTCGGCGACTGCGCCGTCATCCCCAACCCGACGGCCGAGCAGCTCGTCGATATCGGACTCGCCACCGCGCAGACGTACCGCGACCTCACCGGCAACGAGCCGCGCGTCGCGTACCTCAGCTTCTCCACCAAGGGGTCCGCCGCTGGCGACCTCGTCGAGAAGGTCCAGAAGGCCGTCGAGCTCGCGAAGCCGCGCTTCGCCGAGGCGGGAATCAAGATGGACGGCGAGCTCCAGTTCGACGCGGCCATCGCGCCGTCCGTCGGACAGCTCAAGAACCCGAACGGCGAGATCCAGGGCAACGCGAACGTCTTCATCTTCCCGGACCTCCAGGCGGGCAACATCGGCTACAAGATCGCGCAGCGAATCGGCGGCGCGACGGCGATCGGCCCGAACCTCCAGGGTCTCGCCAAGGCGATGAACGACCTTTCGCGCGGATGCTCCGCCGAGGACATCGTCGGAACGATCTGCGTGACGCTTCTTCAGAGCCAGACCAAGTGAGGAGGGGCCTCTCCATGACGCCGGAGGACATGCTGAAGCGCGCGCGCGAAGTCTTCGACATCGAGGTCGAGGGGCTTCGCCGCACCCGCGACTCGCTCGGCGAGAGCTTCACGAAGGCGATCGAGCTGATGCTCGCGTGCGTGAGGAGCGAGGGCATCATCGTCGTCACGGGCGTCGGGAAGAACCTCGCCATAGCCGAGAAGATGAGCGCGATCTTCGCATCGACGGGGACGCGCTCCATCGTGCTCAACCCCGTGCAGGCGATGCACGGCGACCTCGGCATGGTCGCGCCGCGCGACGTCCTTATCGCGCTCAGCTTCTCCGGCGAGTCGGACGAGATACTCCGCCTCATACCGGCGATCCGCCGCCACGGGCTGAAGGTCGTCTCGATGACCGGCAAGCCGAACTCCACGCTCGCGCAGATGGGCGACATCCACATAGAGATCCCGTGCGGCAAGGAGGCTTGCCCCTTCGGCATGGCGCCCACCAACTCCACGACTGCGACGATGGCCATGGGCGACGCGCTCGCGATGGTCATGATCGACGCGATGAAGTTCGACCTCTCCAGCTACGCCATGAACCATCCGGCGGGCGCGATCGGGCGCGCGCTGGTCCTGAAGGCCGCGGACATCATGCGCACGGGCGACAGGCTCGCCGTGGTCGCGCCGGAGGCGACGGTCATGGAGGCGCTGATGGCGATGACCAAGGCGCAGGGCGGCTCCGCCCTCGTCGCCGACGCCGGCGGCAGGCTCCTCGGCATATTCACGGACGGCGACTTCCGCCGCATAATGGCGGGCGGCGGCAGGAATGACGGCCAGGCCGTGCTTGGCCAGCCCATCTCCCGCTACATGACGCCCTCGCCTATGTTCGTGAGGAGCGACGCGTACGCGGCGGAGCTGCTGAAGGTCTTCGAGCGCAAGCGCATAGACGACCTTCCGGTGTGCGACGCGGAGGGACGCGTCGTGGGCCTTGTCGATATCCAGGACCTTCCGAAGATGAAAGTTCTCTGAAAATAGTGTATAATATACCGTTGTAAAAAAGAAAGGGGAAAGCAGAATGAAGAAGATGATTGCTCTGGCGCTTGCCGCATGCGCGGCCGCGCAGGTTGTGGCCGCCGTCCCGGCGAGGGGCGGGAAGCGCGCCGCCGCGAACGCCGCGCCCGCCGCCGCCGCCAAGGAGGCCGAGGACGAGCGCCTTTCCATCGAACAGTTTCCCACCATCGGGCGTCAGGCGACGCTCGCCGCGCCGAACGTGCCCGGCACGTCCAACATCCGCGGCAAGTGCGCCACGAACCAGCGCCGCTGGATAGTGCTCGAGGCGAAGTACCAGACGATGGCGAAGTGGCACGACCGCCTCACCTTCACGTGGCACGTCCTTCTCGACTCCAAGACGGCGACGGAGAACAAGAACAACAAGGACGGGCTTCCCCCGTACTCGTACTTCACGACGAGCACGACGTACGCGAACATCCCGCGCGGACGCCACGCCGCGTCCGTCTGCCTCCATCCCTCCTACTACGAACGCTTCGGCGAGCCGGCCGCGGTCGGCCTCGTCATCACCAACGACAAGGGCGAGGTGCTCGCGGGCGACTGCGAGAGCCAGGTCAAGGGGATCGAATCGCATCCGAAGTCCGTCGAAGAGGCGTTCTGGAACAAGTCGGACATCATGGAGGCCAAGGTCGGCAACACGGACGATCCGATGATCGAGCGCCGCGAGGGGCTTCTCGACCGCTCCAAGACGATCTGGGCCCTCGTGAACCCGGACGATTACGAGCTCGTCGCTCAGTGAGGCTGAAAAGATGTCCAAGAAATTCCTGACGCTAGACATAGGCGCGTCGTCTATCACCCTCGCGGAGTACGAGGCGAGCGGCGCGCAGCTCACGCTCCTCAACTACGGAACGGCCGCGCTCGCGGCGCCGATCGACTCTGGCGACGCGGACACGATCCTCTCGCCTGCGATCCTCGAGATCGTGCGCGAGAAGGGTATCAAGCCCGGCAAGGTCGCGGTCTCGCTCTCGGGGCAGATGGTGTTCCCGCGCTTCGCGGCGATCCCGTTCGTCGGCTCCGACGAGCAGAAGTTCGACCAGATGGTCCGCTACGAGATCGAGCAGAACATCCCGTTCCCGATCGACGAGATGGTGTGCGACCGCCAGATCCTCGGCGAGACCGAGAACGGCGACAAGGCCGTCCTCATTGTCGCGGCGAAGGTTGACCAGGTCGAGGCGATAACGAACGCGCTTGTTGCGACGGGCTTCAGTCCGGAGATCGTGGACGTCGCGTCCCTCTCCGTGATGAACGCGATCCGCGCCGCGGCGCCGGACGACGGCTCGTGCGTCGTCGCGCTCGACATCGGCGCGAAGACGACGTCGCTCGTCATCTCCGAGGGCGAGAAGCTCTACAACCGCTCCATCCCGGTGGCGGGCAACACGATCACGAAGGAGATCGCGCAGGCGCTCGGCTGCACGCTGGAGGAGGCGGACCGCATCAAGCGCGAGGAGGCGTACGTCTCCCTGGGCGGCGTCACCGAGGACGAGGACCCGATGCGCGACAAGGTCGCTAAGGTCTGCCGCGCCGTCATGACGAGGCTCCACGCCGAGCTTTCCCGCTCCATCAACTTCTACCGCAGCCAGCAGGGCGGCGGCACGCCGGTCAAGCTCTACCTCACCGGCGGCACGGCCCTCCTGCCGCACATCGGCACGTTCTTCGGCGACTCGCTCCAGATCGACGTCGAGCTCTTCAATCCGTTCGAGACGATCGCCGTCGCGCCGTCCATCGACGCCTCCGCGCTCGAGACGGGCGCCGCGCTCCTCGCGCCGACGGCCGGCCTCGCGCTGCACTGCGCAGGCGCCGCGCGCTACGGCATCAACCTGCTTCCGCAGTCCATCCTCGACGCCCGCGCCGAGGTCAAGCGCATCCCGTTCGTCGCCGCAGCGGGCGTCATGTTCGTCGCGGCGGCGGTGTGCGCGCTGCTCGCCGTCGGACACGGCAAGGACGTCGTTGAGAGCAGGCTCGATGCGGCCGAGGCGAAGGCGCGCGAGTTGCAGGACTGGAAGTCGCGCGTTGACAAGGCGCAGAAGTCCGCCAAGGAAGCCGAGGCCGACGCCGAGGCGCTGCGCGCGCTAGTCATGAAGCGCGCGGCGGCGGGCTTCCGCCTCAACGCGGTCAGGATGGCCATAGGCGAGGATCTCTGGATCGAGCGCTGGCAGGGCGACAGCGTCACCTTCCGCGGATGGAAGGACCGCGTCGCAGCGTTCGCCGAGCGCGCCGGCAAGGGCCAGACGGCCCCCGAGATCGTGGTTTCGCGCCTGAAGTCGAATCCGGCGGTGGACCCCGATTCCGTCAAGGTCGTTGACATGACCGCATTCGGCAAGGACGGATGCCTCGAACAATTCACAGTGGAGCTGAAGTTCAAATGAACAAGAACCAGATTACAATGGCGGCAATCGGAGGCGTCGCGCTCGTAGCGGCGCTGGCCGTGGGCTACCTCGCGTTCAGCGCCAGCGGCGAGAGCGGCGAGAAGTTCGACGAGCTCGAGGGCAAGCGCGCCGAGATATCCAACCTGAAGGGGGCCGCCGTCGCGCCGTGCGCGGAGTCCGTCAAGAAGATCGACGAGAACAAGGCGGTCCTGGCGTCCTGGCGCGAGCAGGCGTTCGCGCTTGCGGCGAAGGGCGACGCGGCGCCTGCGGGCGAGACTTCACCGGCTGCGTTCAAGCAGCGCATGGTCGAGGACGCGCGCGAGCTTTCGAGGCTGCCTGGCGGCGTTGACGGCGCGATCGTCAAGCCCGGCTTCGGCTTCGGGTTTCCCAGCTTCATCAACGAGGGCGCGATGCCCAAGGCCGAGGAGCTCGCGACGCTCGACCGCCAGTGGTCCGAGACGTGCCTCCTCGTGAAGACGCTCGCCGGGTGCGGAGTGTCCGAGCTCGTCTCCATCGAGCCGGCGCAGGCGAAGCAGGAGGAGGCCGCGCCGAAGGAGAAGCGCGGCGGACGCGGACGCAAGGCGCCGGAGAAGCCGAAGGAGATCGCGTCCGCCCAGTCGTACTCCATCAAGATGAACGCGAGGCCCGCGGCCTTCGTCAAGGTCATGAACGCCATCGCAGAGGGCGACCGCTTCATATGCATCGACAACTTCTCCTTCACGCGCGAGGACGCGCTCGGACGCATCCTCGGCGAGGGCAAGGGCAAGGCCGGCGCCGAGGAGGCGGCCGCCCCGAAGGAGTCGCGCCGCGGCAGGGGCCGCCGCGGGGCGCAGCAGGCGGACGAGCAGTCCGAGGAGAAGGCGGAGGTCGCCATGAAGGGGCTCGTCACCGACCCCTCGACCGCCACACTCGCCATCACGCTTGACGTTACGACATTCGACTTCGGCAGCAGGCCCGTCGCGGCGGCCGAATCCGCGGAAGGCGAAAAGCCGGAGGCGGCAGCGCAGGCCGCGGGGACAGACGACGATGAGGAGGACTAGGCAATGATCGGCAAGGAAAGCAAGGGCTTCTTCGCGGCGCACTGGGACTGGCTTATCGCCGGCCTCGGCGCCCTCGCGCTCGCGGGAGGGGCCGTGTGGATGGTGGTCGAGTCCGGCGCGGACCCCGACGAGGCGGCGCGCGACGAGGCGGCGTCTCTCGGCTCGTCCGGCGGAAGCGGGGCGAAGAAGATCGACGACGTCGAGATCCTCCCCTACGCGGCGGCCCTCAAGCTGCTCGAAAGCCCGACCAAGGTCGTGGAGCCAGCCGAGAAGCAGGGGAGCTTCCTCGCGTCCGCGAGGCGCGTGTTCTGCGAGCAGGGCGACGCGTCGGCGGAGAAGCCGGCGTGCGGACAGCCGATCCCGTTCGGACTCAAGACCTGCCCGCTCTGCGGCGCGAAGCAGCCCGAGGAGGCCAAGGTCTCGCTCGACTCCGACGGCGACGGCATCCCGGACGAGGTCGAGGTCGCTCTCGGAATGAACCCGAACGACCCGACGGACATCGACGGCGACCTCGACGGCGACGGCTTCACGAACGCCGAGGAGTTCGCCGCGAAGACGGATCCCAAGGATCCCGCCTCGCATCCCGACTACCTCGATTCGCTCCGCGTCGATCCGAACCTCAAGGCCGAGCGCCTCGCGTTCTACTTCGAGGCCGTCATGCAGACGCCGGGCGGCGCGAAGTTCTCCTTCAGGGATCCGAAGGCGCGCAACGACAACGGAGGCGTCGGCAGGACCTACCGCGTGCTCGCCGGCGAGGAGATCGGAACGTCCGGTTTCGTCGTGAAGAGCTACGAGCAGAAGTCCCAGCGCGAGTCGATCAAGGGCACCAGCGTCAAGCGCGAGCGCGACACCTCGACCGTGGAGCTCGAGCGCAAGTCCGACGGCAAGCGCGTGACGCTCACGATAGGCGAAAAGCGCTTTGCGGACGTGGACATACAGGTCCGGCTCGTCTATGAGCGCGGGGCCGGCAAGGAGTTCACGGTCGTCAAGGGCGACACGATCGAACTCAACGGCGAGAGCTATCTCGTCAAGTCGATAGCGCGCGACGGAAAGAGCGTGAAGGTCACGTTCGAGAATGCCAAGACGGGAACAAAAACCGTCGAAGCACTTGAACAGTGAAGAGAAATTAGATATAATTATTTTCAGTAAATCCTAAGGAGCAGCGTTCCAATGATGAACTTCAGGAAACTGGTTGCGGCAAGCGCGGCGATGGCACTGGTGGCCGTCGGCCACAACGTTATCGCCCAAGACGATCTCGACGACCTTCTTGCGGCACTTGAATCGGACTCGTCAGGCGGCGCGTCCGCAGAGGCGGCCACCCCCGCAGAGCCGGCCGAGACTCCCGAAGTCGCGGCACGGGACGAGGAGCCTGCACCTGCGGCGGAAGCGGAGGAGCCGGCCGCGGCCGAAGCCGACGAGCCGGAGCCGTCCGAAGAGCCAGCCGACGAGCCGGAGGAGGAGCCTGCAGCCGAGGAGCCTGCGGCGGAAGCCGAGGAGGAGCCTGCGGCCGAGGAGCCAGCCGACGAGCCGGAGGAGCCCGCTCCCGCTGAAGAGGGACCTGCCGTCGCCGCCGTGCCGGCCGCTCCCGCAGCGGCGGAAGCGGAACCCGAGGCGGGGTCCGAGGCTGAGGAGCCTGCCGTCGAGGTTGCCGCCGAGCTTTCCGGAGACGACGCCGAGCTGCTCGCGAACGTCGCCGCCGCACAGCGTCTCGGCCGCCAGGCCTACGACCTCCAGGCCAAGCGCGAGATCCAGATTGCGCGCAGCTGCATGCGCTCCGAGGAATATCTTGAGGCCGCCAAGCACTACCGCCTCGCGCAGAAGTACCTGAACGACAGCCCCGCGACCGCCACGCTGCGCAGGGAGTGCGGGCAGGGCATCGCCGAGGGACTGTACCGCGCCGCCCTGCAGGAGGACGGCATCGGCCGCCGCGACCGCGCGATCAAGCTCATGAAGAAGGCCATGGAGTTCCGCCACCCCAAGGCCCGCCGCCAGCTTGAGCAGTGGAAGGACGGAGTCGATCCCAGCTCGCTCCAGGCCGACGTCTCCGAGGTCCGCGGACGCATCTCCGAGCCCGAGTACGCCGCCAAGCGCGCCGAGATCCTCAAGCACCTGCGCAGGTCGCGCCAGCTTCTCGGAACGAAGGAGCTCGACGCCGCCCTCGACGAGTGCGAGATCGTCCTCGTCCTCGATCCGACCAACCAGGAGGCGATCCGCCTCCGCGGCAAGATCGAGCGCAAGATGTACACGATCGGCGAGCAGGAGCGCGAGGCCGCCCGCGAAGGCATGATCGCCGACGTCAACAGGGCCTGGCGCCCGGCGTACGCGGTCAACGCCCGCGACAGCGTGAAGAAGACCGGCGGCACGGTCAAGACGGAGACGGCCGACGACACCGAGCGCACCCAGGAGCAGAACGTCATCGCCCGCATGAAGGCGATGAAGCTCCCGCAGGTCACCTTCAAGCCGCCGGCGACGATCTCCGACGCGGTTGACTTCTTCCAGACCGCCTCCATCGACTACGACGACCCGAGGCTCCCCCGCGAGGAGCGCGGCTTCGGCTTCATCATCCGCAACAACGACAATGCGCCCGTTCCCATGTCCGCCGCGTCCTCCGAGGTCGAGGAGGGATTCGGCGTCGGCGGCGACGAGGACATGCCGATGCCCACGGGCCCCGGCGTCTTCACGACGATGCTCTCGCTCCCCAACCCGACGTTCTACGAGGCCCTCACCGAGGTCTGCTCGCAGGTCGGCTACAAGTTCAAGGTCAAGGGCCGCAACATCTACATCATGCCCAAGAACATGACGGCGGAGGAGATGACGACCCGCAGCTACCCGGTCCTCTCCACGTTCATGGAGCGCATGAACACCGCTTCGGCCGAGCTTAAGGAAGCCAATCCCGGAAGCGGATTCGGCGGCGGCGGACGCCGCAACGACGACAACACGGGAGAGGGGAACGAGGAGGAGGACCTCAAGGACTACTTCCGCATGATGGGCCTCGAGTTCCCCACCGGATCCAGGATCATGTACCTGCCATCCCTCGGCAAGCTGCGCGTCAGGAACACGTACGAGAACCTCGCCGAGTTCGAGAAGGCCCTCGTCGAGCTCAACGCCGACCCCAGACTCATCGAGATCGAGGCCCGCTTCGTCGAAGTCTGCCAGGAGGACCTGAACTCCCTCGGCTTCGAGTGGATCCTCAACAGCGACTACACGCTCAACCTTCCTAAGCACCTCGCGCGCGCCCTCAACGTGAAGAACGGCGCATGGGGCAAGAGCGACAGCACCGTGACGTACACGGACGGCACGAGCTACTCGACCGTCGGCGGCGGCATCTCCACGGCAGGCGGCACGACCGTCAAGAACACAGCGTCCGAGATGACCTCCTCCAGCTCCAGGACATTCTACGCGAACTCCAACGGAGCCAGCTGGATCAAGGACAAGGGCAGCCAGGTCAACAGCCACCGCAACGCCGGCATCAACGGCTTCGGCGGCGATTCCGAGTACGGCACCGGCCAGCGCTACCTCTCCACGCTCTCCAACCACATCTCCGGCGAGAGCAAGTCCACCAACGACCAGTTCATGCGCGTGAACGCCTTCCTCGGCGGCGCGGACCTCTCGATGATCCTGCACATGCTCTCGCAGCGCAGCGACACGGACCTCCTCTCCGCCCCGAAGGTGCTGACCAAGACCGGCCAGCCCGCCACGATGAAGGTCGTCACCGAGTTCATCTACCCGGAGTCCTACAACGTCCAGCTGCAGTCCTCCAGCTCCTCCAGCTCGAGCTACGGCGGCAGCCAGAGCGCGATTCTCGCGGTCGTCGAGCCCGAGTCCTTCAAGATGAGGGAAGTCGGCGTCATCCTCGAGACGACGCCCACGCTCACGGACGACGGCAACATCATCGACATCGTCATCGACGCCCGCGTGGTTGACGAGCCGACGTGGAAGAACTACGGCATGAAGATTCCGTTCACCGGCAACTCTTCGTCCCTCCAGAACTTCCAGGGCATCGGTGACATTCTCGGCGGCCTGTCGGACGTCCTCGCCACGATCGGCACCGGACTTACCGACGCCGTGAAGCAGACGTTCGCGGAATCCACCGTCAACGCCGCGACGAGCGCCCTCGACAGCCTCACGACGAAGTCCAACGAGACGATGACGTACTACGACGCCCCGATGGAGCAGCCGTTCTTCCACGTCCGCCAGATCCAGTCCAACCTCTCGCTCGCGCCCGGTGCGACGATCGTGATGGGCGGACTCATCACCGAGGCCCGCAAGGCCATGGACGACAAGATTCCGTTCCTCGGCGACCTGCCGTTCATCGGAAGGCTCTTCCGCAGCCACTCCGAGCAGACGAAGAAGCGCAACCTGCTCATCTTCCTCACCGCCCGTCTCGTCACGATCAGCGGCAAGGAGGTCGTGGTTGACTCCACGGGCGAGCTGAAGGCCGAGAATCCGGTCATACCTTCGCCGTCCGTCGGCGATTGAGGCGACAGATGAAAATCTGCCTGACGGGAGGGATTGCCTGCGGCAAATCCCTCCTTTCAAGTTTTCTGAACGGACTCGGCGTCGAAACACTCGACGCCGACGACGTCGTCCATGAGCTGGTCCCCGAGGACGAGCGCAGGCGCCTCGCGAAGGTCGTCTTCCGCGACCCCGCCGCGCGCAAGGCGCTCGAAGCGCGGCTCCATCCGCTCGTCCGCAAGCGCTTCGCCGATTGGCTCGAACGGCGGGATTCCAAGGGAGCGGACGCCGCGCCATCCGCCGGGCCGGAAGTTCCTCCGCTGCGCGTTGCCGTGATTCCTCTCCTCTTTGAGGTGCATTGGGAGCGGGATTATGATATAATACTATGCATCACATCATCGCGCGAGAGGCAGATCGAGCGCATGGTGGAGACAAGGGGCTACACCCTTGAAGAGGCGGAGGCCAGGCTCGCGGCGCAGATGGATGTGTCGGAGAAGGCCGCCAGGTCACATTACGTTATCCGTAACGACGGATCAAGCGAGCAACTCAAGGAAGGCGCCACGCGACTTGTCGCGTGGCTAAAGGAACAGGTGACGAGATGAGCGAAACACTCGACGTATTTGCGCAGAGCATCAAGGACGCGCCTCAGCGTCCGCAGGGCGCGCCCGCACAGGGCCAGGGCGGCGGACAGCAGTCGCCGCAGCAGGGCGCGCCGAAGCCGCAGAAGAAGCAGTTCCACGGCGGACGCAAGCCGTTCAATCGCGGCGGGAAGCAGAACGCGTCCCCGATCCGCGGCGCGAACGGTACGGAGTCCGTCAACCCGCTCCTCAACGCCCCGCTTCCCACCGAGCAGGCGGGCGGACACGACGAGGCTCCCGCCAACCCGAACCGCGACGCGTCCCTTCCCGAGTACCGGCTTGCGGACATCCAGACCTGGCCTGCGCCGCAGATCGTGGAGCGCATGATGCCCGGTGCGGACCCGGAGGAGCTGGGCTCCTACCGCAAGCACGAGCTGATTTTCGCGGCGATCCGCGCGTACCTCGCGAAGGGCGGCGCCGTGCTGGCGTCCGGCTGCCTCGAGATCATGCGCGAGGGCCACGGCTTCCTCCGCTCCGCCAAGAACAACTTCCTTGCGTTCCCCGAGGACGTTTTCGTCACGCAGCAGCAGATCCGCCGCCACGCGCTCCGCACGGGCGACATCATCGAGGGCCCCATCCGCGATCCGCGCGACCGCGACCGCTTCTTCTGCCTCGGCAACGTCAACACGGTCAACGGCAAGGAGCCGTCCGTCGCCGCCCGCGTCGTCCACTTCGAGAACCTCACGGCGACCTTCCCGACGCGTCGCATCGTCCTTGAGACTTCCGCTACGGAATACTCGACGCGCGTCATCGACATGTTCACGCCGATCGGGTTCGGACAGCGCGGACTCATCATCGCGCCGCCTCGCGTCGGCAAGACGGTCCTTCTCCAGAAGATGGCCAACGCCATCACGACGAACCACCCGGACGCGATGCTCATCATCCTGCTCATCGACGAGCGTCCCGAGGAGGTGACGGACATGCAGCGCAACACGAAGGCGATGGTCCTCTCCTCGACGTTCGACGAGGAGCCGCAGCACCACGTCAACGTCGCCGAGATGGTGATCGAGATGTCCAAGCGCCAGGTCGAGAACGGACGCGACGTCGTCATCCTCCTCGACTCGATAACGCGCATGGCCCGCGCGTACAACACCGTCCAGCCGCATTCCGGCAAGATCCTCACCGGCGGCGTCGATGCGCTCGCCATGCACCGTCCGAAGCGCTTCTTCGGCGCGGCGCGCAACATCGAGGGCGGCGGCTCGCTCACGATCATCGCGACAGGCCTCGTCGATACAGGCTCGCGCATGGACGAGGTGATCTTCGAGGAGTTCAAGGGCACCGGCAACATGGAGATCGTCCTCGACCGCGGACTCGCCGACAAGCGCATCTTCCCGGCGATCGACATCGAGAAGTCCGGCACGCGCAAGGAGGACCTCCTCCTCGAGCCGCTCGAGCTGGAGAAGACGTGGGGACTCAGGCGCATCCTCGCGCCGGCCGGACCCGAGTCCGCCATGAAATCCGTCCTCACCTCCCTCAAGAAGACCAAGTCGAACCCCGAGTTCCTTCTCGCGCTCGATCTGGAAAAGCTGGGGTGACGCCATGAATACAGGTTCCCGCATTCGCCTTCTCGCAGCATCCGCGCTTCTGTCGCTGGCAATGCCGGTGGCGAACGCGGCGACCATAGTTTACGCCAACTGGGGCGCCTTCACCAACAACGCGACGTACGCTGCGGCCACGGTGTCGCCCCAGACTGCCACGCTCACCACAGACGACACCGTCTTCACGGCGACGCCGCCGACGGGCATGGGGATCGACGCATGGTACGTGGTCTCCCACGCGCCGTCGGCGCCGGACATCGCGGAAGGAACCAACTCGATGGCGGCGTCGTCATTCTCGACGACGTTCGCCCCGTCCTACACCCTGACGCTCAACACCAAGATGCTGGTCGTCTCCAGCGGCGGAAACTACTGGCTCATTCCGGCGTACTCCTGGTACGGCTACACCCTCGCGTACAACGCGAACGGCGCGTCGGGCTCGGCGCCCGCGTCCGCGTCCCACAAGTACCCCGACGCGTTCACCCTTGCGTCCGCGAGCGGACTCACCCTCGCGGGCCACAGCTTCGGCGGATGGTACAGGAACGCCGCCTGCACGGGGACCCGCTACACCGCCGGGCAGTCCGTCTCCGGCTCGACGTTCTCCGCGACGGAGAACGGAACCGTGACGCTCTACGCGAAGTGGACCGCGATATCCTCGACCGTGACGCTCGACGCGCAAAGCGGAAGCGGCGGAACGTCGTCCGTCACCGCGACGTACGGATCGGCGATGCCGTCCATAACCAAGCCGACGCGCACTGGCTACACGTTCGGCGGATACTGGACGGAGGCGAACGGCAAGGGGACGCAGTACTACTACGCTTCGGGCGCGAGCGCGCGGACCTGGGACAAGACCTCCGCCACGACGCTCTACGCGAAGTGGACCGCAAAAACCTCTACCGTGACGCTCGACGCGCAAGGCGGAAGCGGCGGAACCTCGTCCGTCACCGCCACTTACGATTCCGCGCTCCCGACTGTGGTCAAGCCGACGCGCACGGGCTACACGTTCGGCGGCTACTGGACGGAGCCCGGCGCCAAGGGAACGAAGTACTACTACTCGACAGGCAAGAGCGCGCGGACCTGGGACAAGACGTCCGCAACGACGCTCTATGCCCAGTGGACTGCGAAGACTTACGAATTTACCGTCGATCCGAACGGCGGCGTTTACAACAGCTCGTCCGATCCGACGGTCAAGGATCCTGATTTGATGTACGGAACCTCGCGGTGGTGGTCGGTCTCCCCGGCCACGCGCACGGGCTATTCCTTCACCGGATGGTACTCCTCGGCGAGCGGCGGATCGCAGGTGTGGGACGCGAGCGGCAAAGCCGTGAAGGGGACGTACTGGAGCGACACGCACGACAACGGCGGACTCTGGCAGTACGACGCGGCGGACGGCACATTCACGACGTACGCGCACTGGACTGCGAAGCAGTACACAGTCACGTTCGACCTTCAGGGCGGAAGCGGCGGATCGTCGTCGGTGACGGCAACCTACGATTCGGCGCTGCCGTCGATCGGCAGGCCGACGCGCACGGGCTACACGTTCGGCGGATACTACACCGAGCCGGACGGCGGCGGCGTGCAGTACTACAACTCCAGCGGCAACGGCGCGCGCACCTGGGACGTCGCCTCGGCGACCACGCTCTACGCCAAATGGAATCCCAAGGTGTACACGTTCTACGTCGATCCCAACGGCGGAACCTACTCCGGCTCGACCGAGCCCACCCAGAAGTCGCCGAACCTGATGTACGGAAGCTCACGGTGGTGGTCGGTCTCCCCCGCAACGCGCACGGGCTACTCGTTCACCGGATGGTACTCCTCGTCGAGCGGCGGGTCGCAGGTGTGGGACGCGAGCGGAAACGCCGTGAAGGGCGGCTACTGGAGCGACACGCACGACAACGGCGGAGTCTGGATTCACGACGCCTCCAGCGGCTCGTTCACGACTTACGCGCAGTGGACGCCGGCGACGTACGGCCTGATGTTCGACGCGCAGGGAGGAAGCGGCGGAACCTCGTCCGTCACGGCCACCTACGGATCGAACCTCCCGTCCGTCACCGTGCCGACGCGCACGGGCCATACGTTCGCTGGCTACTGGTCCGCGCCGGACGGCGGCGGCACGCAGTACTACAACGCGTACGGAAACGGCGTCAAGAAGTGGGACGTCGCGTCCGCCGCGACGCTGTACGCGAAGTGGACGCAGAACACCTACACCGTTACGTTCAGGTACAAGAAGGGCAACGGCGCGAACGCGTCCAGCCAGGTCGAGACGCCCGGAACCGAGGCGGCGGTCGCGCCGGACGAATCGGAGGTCAACACGTACCTCGCCCACTGGTTCGTCGAATGGGATGCGGACTTCTCGTGCGTCGTGAGCAACATGACGGTGAACGCGATCTACACGCAGAGCTACTTCAGGATCGGCTACGCGCCTGGCGTCGGCGCGAGCGGCGAGATGGAGGAGCAGACGATCCACGGCGGAGTCCCGACGGCGCTGACGGCGAACGCGTTCGTCCGCAGCGGCTACTCGTTCACGGAGTGGCTGTCGCAGATCGACGGGACGCCGCGCACGTTCGCGGACGAGGAGGTCGTCCAGGACCTCGTCGGCGGAACGAACGTCCTTCTCACCTTCACCGCACAGTGGTCTCCGATATCGTACACAGTCGCGTACGAGCCGGAGGGCGGCGACGGACTCATGCCGCCGACGGCGCACCAGTACGACGTCCCGTTCCAGGTCGCGGCGAACGCCTACGACCGCACGGGCTACACGTTCGCGTCGTGGACGAACGCGGCGGGCCAGGTTTACCTCGGCGGCGAGACAGTCTCCAACCTGACGGCGACGGCCGGGGGCGTAGTTTCGTTCTGGGCGGTGTGGACCGCGAACGAATACAGCGTGCACTACGACCCCAACGGCGCGCAGATCGACGCGATGCACAACATGGGCGACACGTCGGCGACGTACGACGTCCCGTTCGACCTGCCTGAGAACCTGTTCGTCCGCAACGGCTACACATTCAGCTCGTGGAACACGGCGTCCGACGGCACCGGCGCCGGCTTCGCCGACCGCGCGACCGTCTCCAACCTCGCGACGAACCAGGGCGAGGTCGCCACGCTCTATGCGCAGTGGTCTGCGAACGGCTATAAGATCGCGTTCGACGGCAACGGCGGCGGCGGGTCCATAACCAACACCGTCATGGATTGCGTTTACGACGAGACCTGCACCTTGCCGCAGAGCGACCTCGTCAAGGACGGATGCGTGTTCAGCGGATGGGGATACGGCGCGAACGGGTTCCTTGCGGACGGCGCGACGTTCAGCAACCTCACGAACGAGGCGGGCGTCGTCGTCACGCTCCGCGCGGTCTGGGAGACGATCGGCGGCGACATAAAGGAGGCGCTCGACGTCCCCGCCGCGCAGCGCGAATCGATGATACTGTGGAAGTCCGGCGGCGAATGGACGGTCAGGGAATACGACCAGGCGACGGACGAGGTGTCGCCGCAGAAGGGGACCTCGTACATGATGGCGTCCTCGGCGGACGGCGTCAGCGACCTTTCCATGGTCGTCACGAACGCCGGCACGCTGTCCTTCTGGTGGACGACGACGGACAAGCGCAGTCCGCGTCCGCTCCAGTTCGAATTCCTGTACTGCTACCTGGACAACGACTCGCCGCTCGCCACGACCTACGGCGACGACGGCGAATGGCACCGCGTCGAGCTGGACCTGACGGACCTCGAAGGCGAGCACACTATAGTCTGGAGGCTCAACACCGGCAGCGACAACTACACGGACCAGGTCGCGTACCTCGACCACCTGACGTGGACGCCCGTCGGCTCCGAGCCCGAGGCCGAGGAGCCTACCGAGGCGGACAGGCCGATCATTGCGACGGCGGAAATGGAGTCCGGCGACTTCGCGATCTCCCTTGAGGCGACCGGCGCATTCCGCTACGTCCTCCAGGCGAGCGACACGATCGATCCGCCCGACTGGTCCGGCGTCGATTCCTTCGACGCGTCCGCCGCCGGCGAGACGGTATCGTTCGACGGACTCTTCGACCCCGACAGGCCGCGGCGCTTCTTCAGGGTGCTTGTCGAGGCGCTGGACGGGACGGGCAAATGACGGACATCAGGATAGTCAACGCGAAGGTCCACAACCTTCGCGGGATCGACGTGACGATTCCGCGCAATTCGCTCACCGTCGTCACGGGGCTCTCCGGCAGCGGCAAGTCGTCGCTCGCGTTCGACACGCTCTACGCCGAGGGCCAGCGCCGCTACGTCGAGTCGCTTTCCGCCTACGCGCGCCAGTTCCTGGACAGGATGGAGAAGCCGGACGTCGAGCGCATCGAGGGGCTTTCGCCCGCGATCTCCATCGAGCAGCACACGACGAGCGGGAATCCGCGCTCGATCGTCGCGACCGTCACGGAGATACACGACTACCTCAGGATCCTCTACGGCTCCGCCGCCGTGCCGCACTGTCCGAAGTGCGGACGCGAGGTCCAGCGGCAGTCCGCCGAGCAGATCGTCGATGCGATACTGGCGTCCGCCAGGCAGCAGTCCCGCATCATCATCTACGCGCCGGCGGTGAAGGGAAAGAAGGGCCGGCACGAGTCGCTCTTCGAGGAGATGAAGCGCAAGGGCTTCGCGCGCGTCAGGATCGACGGAGCGACGCATACGCTAGAGGAGCTGCCGGAGCTGGACAAGAAGAAGGCGCACAGCATCGACGTCGTCATAGACCGGCTCGTCGTCCCCTGCGACCGCACGCGCCTCACCGATTCCGTCGAGCTCGCCCTCAAGGTCGGCGGCGGAATCCTCGAGGTCGAGTGGCTCGCCTCCGGCGGAGAGTCCGCCCAGCCCCAATCGACCACCTACTCCGAGCTGAACGCATGCACCCGCTGCGGCGTCTCGTTCGACGAGCTGAAGCCGCGCAGCTTCTCGTTCAACTCGCCCTTCGGCGCGTGTCCGACCTGCGCCGGACTCGGACAGCTCTACTACTTCGACGAGGATCTCGTCGTGCCGGACAGGACGCTTCCGCTGGAAGAGGCGATCCATCCCTGGCGGCGCATGGGGCAGATGAACATCCTCTACCACAAGGAGCTCCTCTCCATCATCGCTAAGCAGTACGGCGTCTCGCTTTCAACGCCGTACGAGAAGCTTCCCGCGAAGTTCCGCCACGGACTCATGCACGGCTTCAAGGACGACCTCGTCCTTCCATGGCGCCGCGTGGACCGTCCGTTCGAGGGCGTCCTCGCCTCGCTCCAGCGCAGACTCGACGAGGCGGAGGACGACGAGATGCGCGCGAAGTTCGAGGCGTACCAGAGCTTCCGCACCTGCCCCGACTGCGGCGGCGCGCGCCTGAAGCCGGAGTCGCGCGCGGCGACCGTGGCCGGCAGGACGATCACCGAGGTGATGTCCATGCCCGTCACCGAGGCGCTGCGCTTCTTCGAGGATCTCCAGCGTCCGCCGGACACCGCCTCCGCGGCGACGCCCTCCGCCGCCTTCGCCGGACTCGGCGACGTCCTCCGCGAGATCACGCGCCGGCTCAAGTTCCTGATCGACGTCGGACTCGACTACCTCACGCTGGACCGCGCCTCCTCGACGCTCTCCGGCGGCGAGATGCAGCGCATCCGCCTAGCGACGCAGATCGGGTCCGGGCTCACCGGCGTCCTGTACGTCCTGGACGAGCCGACGATCGGACTCCATCCGCGCGACAACGAGCGCCTCATCAGGACGCTCAAGGAGCTGCGCGACCGCGGCAACACGGTCGTCGTCGTCGAGCATGACGAGGAGATGATGCGCGCGGCGGACTGGATCGTCGATCTCGGACCCGGCGCCGGACGCGAGGGCGGCGTCGTCATGTACCAGGGCGACTTCAAGGGACTGCTCAAGGCGAAGTCGCTCACCGCCGACTACCTGACGGGGCGCAAGCGAATCGAGAATGACATGAGACATCAGACGAGAGACGAGGAGGATCTCGCGTCTCGCGCCTCGCGTCTCGCGCCCAAGCCGGCAACCCGCTTCCTGACGATCTCCGGCTGCTGCGAGCACAACCTGAAGAACATCACGGCGCGCTTCCCTGTGGGCGCGTTCACGGTTGTGACGGGAGTGTCCGGCTCCGGAAAATCGACGCTAATCGACGAGACGCTCAAGCGCGCGCTGATGCAGAGGTTCTACGGATCGAAGGCGCGTCCCGGGAAGTACAGGAAGCTCTCTGGCGCGGACTTCTTCGACAAGGTGATCGAGATAGACCAGTCGCCGATCGGACGCACCCCACGCTCGAACCCGGCTACGTACGTCGGCTTCTTCTCTGAGATTCGCGAGCTCTTCGCGATGACGGAGGCCGCCAAGGCGCGCGGCTACACGGCGGGACGCTTCTCGTTCAACGTGAAGGGCGGACGGTGCGAGGTCTGCGGCGGAGACGGGCTCAAGAAGCTCGAGATGAGCTTCCTCCCCGACGTGTACGTGACGTGCGAGCAGTGCGGCGGAAAGCGCTTCAACGCGGAGACGCTCGAGGTGACGTACGGCGGAAAGACGATCGCGGACGTCCTGGAGATGACCGTCGCGGAGGCGTGCTCGTTCTTCGCGAAGGTCCCCTCGCTCGCGCGCAAGCTGAACCTGCTCGCCGACGTCGGACTCGGCTACGTCGCCCTCGGACAGAGCGCGACCACGCTCTCCGGCGGCGAGGCGCAGCGCATCAAGCTCGCAACGGAGCTTTCGCGCCGCTCAACCGGGCGCACGCTCTACCTCCTCGACGAGCCTACGACCGGACTCCACTTCGACGACGTCGCAAAGCTGATGCGGATCCTGCTGAAGCTCCGCGACCAGGGCAACACCATCATCGTGATCGAGCACAACACGGACGTCATGCGCTGCGCCGACTGGATCGTCGATCTCGGCCCAGGCGGAGGCGACGCAGGCGGCAACCTCGTCGCCGAGGGTCCGCTCGAGTCCGTCCGCGCCTCCCGCGAATCCGTGACCGCCCCGTTCCTGTAAAAAAGAGAATTTGGTATAATTGTTGACCTTGGCCGGAGTGGTGAAATGGCAGACACAGCGGACTTAAAATCCGCAGCGCGGTAATCGCGTGTAGGGGTTCGAGTCCCCTCTCCGGCACCAACGAGAATGAAGATGCGGAAGACAATTGCGCTCGTCGCGCTGCTCGCCTCCTCCGCCGCGCTCGCGGACGGCGGATGGGCTTCGCGCTCGCTCGGCATCGAGCCGGAGCGGTTCGCAGGCGGACGCGCCGGACGCCGCGCGCTCGACTGGTATCGCCACGCCGCCGATCCGGCTTGGGGCGGGACGACGGACGCGACGGACCGCTTCTCGGTTGCGCATCCCGTTGACGGACCCGCCGCCGGACGTCCCCTGCTCGTCGTCCTGCACTGGCGCGGCGCGGGCTGGCCCGGGAAGGGCGTGGACATGCAGACGGCGCTCGCGGACGAGAAGGGCAGCGTATTCTCCGCGCCGGACGGCTTCTTCATCCTCACGCTCGACGACATCAGGAACTACCACGTCCTCTTCAACCGCACCCACGACGACTACTGGTGGGGCGCAACGCCGTCCTACGCCGGCCCCACGCGCGAGGACGTCCCGCGCCTCCTCAACCGCGCCACCCCGTGCGAGCGCCGCGTCATGGACTGCGTGGAATGGACGATCCGCCGCTATGCCATCGACCGCGCGCGCGTTTACCTCTGCGGAAACTCCATGGGCGGACAGGCCGCGTACGCGATCGGACTCGCCCACGGCGACGTGTTCGCCGCGATCAACGCGAACGTCCCGGCGACGGTGTGGTATGCGGCGGCCCGGCTCGGCTTCGTGGATGCCGAAGGACGCGACGAGCTGGACTGGAGCGTCGCCGGACTCGCCGATCCGCCAGTCTGCGTAGAGTGGAGCGGAGTCGATGACGTATGGAGCCGCGAGCGCGATGTCATCGTGCGGAACCTTGTCCGCCGCAAATGGCCGCACATAATCCTTTGGGGCGACTTCGGACATTGCGGGTCCGTCGAAGCCGCGCGCAGGCGCAACGACCTGGTCGAGCGCTTCGACTGGCTCTCCGTCCGCCTCGACGAGGCGTACCCCGTCTTCACGTCCGCATCTTGCGACGACAGGCTTCCCTGGCCGTTCAAGGTGTGGCGGCCGCGCCGCCGCAGCTTCAGCGGCTGGCGTGGCGACATCTACGAAGCGGACATGCAGA
Source organism: Kiritimatiellia bacterium (assembly GCA_017650345.1). GTDB lineage: Bacteria > Verrucomicrobiota > Kiritimatiellia > RFP12 > UBA1067 > UBA1067. The sequence goes on from JAGCFB010000070.1 coordinate 47,373, forward strand.
TTGCCGACGGCGCGCCGACGTCCGGGCAGGTCAACGCCTTTTTCCGCTGGCGCGTCGTCCGCGACGACGCGGAAGGATTCGGGATGGAACTGCGCATCGCGTCCGCCGACGAACTCGGCACGCGCCAGTTCACGCCGCCGGAGTCCGCGATTGCGGACGTCACGGTGCGCCGCATACAGACGCCGGAACTGGCGCGCGCGCGCCGCGTCGCGTGGGAGTTCGGCGGAGCGAGCGGAATCGCCGAGCGCGACGCCCACGGCGCGCTTACCATCCGCGACCTCGGGATCATGCGCAAGCCCCAGATCCTTCGGCTGTGCCCGGCCGCGGCATCAACTCCCTGAAACCGTAAGATTTCGTTTTTGCCTTGAAATAGGTAGCTCGATTGGAGTTCAGGAACTCCGATCCGAGTGGCTCCCCGCCGCCGCAAGTGACATTCGGGCGGAAAGATGGTATAATTCTAGTCAATGGAAAACGACAACATTCTGGAAGTACGCGACCTTAAGGTCTGGTTCCCCATCAAGAAGGGCGTCTTCGGCCGCACCGTCGGCCACGTCAAGGCCGTTGACGGCGTCAGCTTCGACCTGCGTCGCGGCGAGACGCTCGGCGTCGTCGGCGAGTCCGGCTGCGGAAAATCGACGACGAGCCGCGCGGTCCTCCTCCTCAACAAGCCTTGCGGCGGATCGATAAAGGTCAACGGCGTTGACATAACGAAGCTCAGGCCCGGCAAGGAGATGATGGAGTACCGCCGCAGGGTGCAGGTCGTGTTCCAGGATCCGCAGGCCTCGCTCAATCCGCGCCACACGATCCAGGAGATCCTCACCGAGGGCATGGTGGTCCACGGACTCTGCACGCCCGAGGAGCGCCGCGAGAAGGCGAAGGAGCTGCTGGCGAGCGTCGGAATGCCCGAGAGCGTCCTCGACCGCTATCCGCACGAGTTCTCCGGCGGACAGCGCCAGCGCATCTGCATCGCGCGCGCGATATCCCTCAAGCCCGAGCTCCTCATCTGCGACGAGGCGGTCTCCGCCCTCGACCTCTCCATCCGCGCGCAGGTCCTCGACCTCCTCGGCGACCTCAAGAAGAAGCTGGGCCTCAGCTTCCTCTTCATCACGCACGACATCGGCGTCGTCCAGCACATCGCGGACCGCATCATCGTCATGAACAAGGGGCGCATCGTTGAGTCCGGAACCTGCGACGAGGTGCTGAAGCATCCCAAGGAGGAGTACACGAAGTACCTCATGGCCGCAGTCCCGAGGATCGGCAAGCCGCTTTCGTAAGGCGAAGGAGAACACGATGGAAGACTGCTGCAACGGACAGGAGCGCGCCCCTGCGCGCAAGACGAGCTTTTTCGGCGGATGCTTCACCGGCTGCCTGCTGGCGCTGATCATAATGGTCGGACTCCCCGTGGTCATGATGTCCTGCGCCGTCACCAAGGTGGCCGGCGTGATGGGCGGCGGAATGTCCGCGCTGACGGAAGGCTCCGGCCGCGACGGCGCGGCGTACACCTACGTGTGGCGCTGGGGCAACGGCGGCGACAAGTGCGCCAAGGTCGCGCGCCTCGCCCTCGAAGGCGTCATCATGAAGGAGACGCCGTCTAAGTCCCTGTTCCTCCTTGAGGAGGACAAGGAGAACGAGCTCCTGTCCCAGATCGAGTTCGTGACGGACGACGACGAGATATCCGGAATCTGGATCGACATCGACTCGCCCGGCGGCGAGGTGACGCTGTCGGACGACATACGCCACGCGCTGGAGGTCTTCCGCACCTCGCGCAGGGGACGCTTCGTGTTCGCGCGCTTCTGCGGACTCGCCTGCAGCGGCGGCTACTACGTCGCGACGGCGGCGGACTACATCATGGCCGAGCCGACGACGATCACCGGCTCCATCGGCGTGATCATGCCAGGCTTCAACGCGGCCGGCCTCGCCGAGAAGCTCGGCATCCGCAGCGTCAACATCGCCTCCTCCGAGAACAAGGCGATCCTCGATCCCCTCGAGCCCGTCAACCCCGAGCACGTCGCGCTTTTGAAGTCCGTGGTCGATGAGGAGTACGAGCGCTTCCTCTCCCTCGTCTCCGAAAGCCGCAGGATCCCGAAGGACGAGCTGCGCCCCGTCGCGGACGGACGCGTCCTCACCGCGAGGCAGGCGCTCGCCGCGAAGCTCATCGACGACATCGGCTACGAGGAGGACGCGATGATGGTCGTCGAGAAGCTGGCCGCCGAGGTCGCCCCCGATTCCGACGGCGTGCGCATCTACAGGCTCAAGGGCGAAGACGGACTCTTCAGGTTCCCCTCCTCGCTGAAGCTCTCCTCCGGCATCCCCGCGATCGCGGACGCCCTGTCCGCGCTCGGCGTCGCTGGAGGCGACGCGCCCGCCGCGCTCTCGCCGGCGTCGCGTCCGGAGTACCGGCACACTTCGCGCTGACGGACGGCGCCGATTCCGCGATGGGTGGGAAGACAGACGTTTCCGAGCTGATGGCCAAGGTGGGGAGGATCCGGATCCTCACCAACAGGCTCATAGACGACCAGCTCAGCGGCGACTACCACTCAACCTTCAAGGGGCAGGGCGTCGAGTTCGACGAGGTCCGTCCCTACGAGGCCGGCGACGACGTCCGCTCCATCGACTGGAACGTCACCGCGCGCACAGGCGTCCCGTTCATCAAGCGATACAGCGAGGAGCGCGAGCTCACCGTCCTCTTCATGGTCGATGTCTCCGGCTCACAGAGCTACGGCAGCTCAGGACGCACCAAGGCGGACCTCGCGGCCGAGGTCACCGCGCTGCTCGCGCTCACAGCGATCCGCAACCAGGACAAGGTGGGGCTCGTCCTCTTCTCCGACCGCATCGTCAAGTACATCCCGCCCAGGAAGGGACGCGACTCCGTCATGCGCCTCGCGCGCGAGGTTCTCGCCGCGAGCGACGGCGCCGAGGGCGGAACGGACGTCCCGGGCGCGCTCAAGTTCCTGAACGGCGTCCAGAAGCGCCGCGCCGTCGTGTTCCTCGTCTCGGACTTCCTTGCGCGCGGCGACTGCGAAAGGCTACTTCGCGCCGCCGCGCGCCGCCACGATTTCGTCTGCGTCACCGTCGAGGACCCGGCCGAGCGCGAGCTGCCGGACGTCGGACTCGTCGAGCTGGAGGACCCCGAGACCGGCGAGCTGGTCCTTGCGGACACCTCGAGCGCGTCCGTCCGCCGCGCCTTCGCGTCCGTCGCCGCCGCCGAGCGCGACGAGCTGCGCAGGTTCCTCGCGAAGACCGGCATCGACACGCTAGACCTCGCGACGGACCGTCCGTACATCGACGAGGTGAAGGCGCTTTTCAAGAGGAGGGCGAGGAAGAGATGACGGTCGCGGCGATTCTTGCGGCAGCGCTCCTCTCCATGGAGAAGGGCGGCGTGGCGATAGACGTGGAGTCCGAGACGACCGCCATCGACCCCGGACGCAGCGTGCTGCTCACCGTCTCCGTCCGGCATCCGCGCGCGCGCCCGGTCGAGCCGCCGGACCTCCGTTCGCGAGTGAGGGGATTCTCGCTCGCCGAGGACTTCGAGGACGAGCCCGTGGAGGGCGCGGACGGGACCGTGACGCGCACGGTCAACTGGAAGCTGGTCCCCGAGCCTTGCGCAAAGACGTACAAGATCGCGCCGTTCGCCGTCGGCGGGTTCGTGGCGGGTCCGATCTACTTCGATCCGCCCGCCCCGCGCGAGCCCGCGCCCGGCGGGATGGAGGTAGATCCGAGCCGCGACCTTCCGCCGCTCAGCTGGCGGCTCGTCGGCATGCTAGCCATGTGGCTCGCCGCCGCCGCGGCCATCGCCGCGTCCGTCTGGTTCGCGCTCCGCTACCTCGCCCGCCGCGTCAAGGAGCACAGGATGAGTCCGATCGAGCGCGCGTGGGCCGAGCTGGACAGGCTCGTCAGGCGCGGACTCCCCGCGCGCGGCAGGTACAAGGACTTCTACGTCGAGCTCACGATGGTCGTCAGGCGCTACGTCCAGCGCAAGTACGGCGTCCGCGCGCCACACCTCACCACCGAGGAGTTCTTCGCGGAGCTTGGCGCCGGCGAGCGCACGCGCGACCTCGCCGCGAGCGAGGAGCTGCGCGAGTTCCTGTCCAGCGCGGACATGGTGAAGTTCGCCGGCGTGGAGGCGACGCCTGCGATGGCGGACGACGCGACGAAGGCCGCGCGCGGATGCCTCGAGGGCGACGCCAGGCGCGCAGAGGAGGAGCGCGGAAGATGAGCTTCGCGAATCCGTGGATGTTCCTTCTCGCGCTTCCGCTCGGCTTCGCCGCGTGGCGGCTCATCCGCCGCGCGCGCCGGTCGGGCGTCCGCTTCTCCGCCGTCTCGCGCCTTCCCGCCCGCGCGGCAGGCTGGCGCGCGAAGGCCGCGGCCCTCTCGCCGTTCGTCCTCCTCGCCGGACTCGCCGCGCTCGTCGTTGCGTCCGCCCGTCCGCGCACCCCGCTCGCCCACGAAAGGCGCAGCGTGGACGCGATCGCCATCGCCATGACGGTTGACGTGTCGGGGTCCATGGAGGCGCTCGACCTTACGCCGCCCGGCGAGAAGTTCTCCCTCGAGACGACGCGCCTCGCCGTCGTGAAGAAGCTGTTCGCGGAATTCGTCGAGAAGCGTCCGGACGACCTGATCGGACTCGTCACGTTCGGCGGCTACGCATCGACGCGCTCTCCTTTGACGGCCGACCATGCCGCGCTCCTGAACGTCCTCAAGGGCGTGACCATCCCGCCCGTCTCGCTGGACGAGATGGGACGCCAGATCGCGCCGGACGAGCAGATGACGGCGATTGGCGACGGACTCGCCACGGCGGTCGCGAGGCTGAAGGACGCGAAGCCGAAGTCGAAGGTGGCGATCCTGCTGTCGGACGGCGTGAGCAACACCGGCGCGGTGGAGCCTGACGCGGCGGCCGAGGCGGCGGCGAAGCTCGGCATAAAGGTGTATTCCATAGGCGTCGGGACGAAGGCGCGGCGCACGCCGATATTCGGACGAGACTTCTTCGGACGCACCGTGATACAGTACGCCGACATGACCTTCGACGAGCGCCAGCTGAAGTCCATCGCCGAGAAGACCGGCGGCAGGTACTTCCCGGTCAACGACCGCGACTCGCTGGAGGAGGCGCTCGAGGAGATCGACAAGCTGGAGAAGACGGAGCTGGAGGCGGACGCCTGGGACCGCTGGGACGAGCATTTCGCGGCGTTCCTGCTCGCGGGCGCGTTCCTCGTCTTCGCCGCGGTCTCCATCTCCATGTCCGCCGCCCGCCGCATCGCCTAGCGCGCCCCCCCCCCCCGGTTGGAGGTTGACAATCTGGTTGGCATGCGCTACAATAGGGGTGTTCAGGCAAAGCGAATATAGTCGAACCGGAAAAGGAGGTGCCATGAACTTCTCGGACTTCAGCAGGAAGGCCGCATGGATCGTTTCATGCGTGGCCATGGTTTTCGCCGCGGCGCCGTCGCGCGGCGCGAGCGTAGTCGATGTGGCGTCTTTCGGCGCTGAGCCGGGCTCCTCCGACTCCGCCGCCACGCGCATCGCGTTCCAGTCCGCCCTCGACGTCGCCAAGACCAACGGCACCGCCCTGGTCGTCCGCGTCGGACCCGGCACGTACCTCCTCGACCGCACGCTGCACATCTACTCGAACACCAAGCTCTCGCTCGACGAGAACGCCGTCCTCGTCCGCCGCGACTCCATCGACAAGACCATGCTCATGGGCATGCACCTCGCGTCCGACGGCTCGAAGTGCCTCAGGGAGGCGTCCTGCTCCCACGGCGGCTACAGCCAGGTCCGCAACGTCACGATCGAGGGCGGCGTGTGGGACGCCGCCGCGTCCGCCGGCGAGAACGTCGGCATCCTCCACCTCTGCCACGGAAGCAACATCGTCGTTCGTGCAGGAGTCTTCAAGCACGCGACCAACCACGCGATCAACATGAGCGCGACGTGCGACTCGCTCGTCTCGAGCTGCACGTTCTCGGATCAGGTCCGCTACACTGGTACGGACCCCGACTTCTGGGGCGACATCCCCGTCGGCGACGACTCGCGCTTCCCTGCGATCGAGACGATCCACCTCGACTCCGCGACCCACGTGGGCGAGACCGGCAACTACCCCGAGGACGGCACGCCGTGCGTCGGCGCCGTCGTGAAGGACTGCGTCTTCGCGAACGTGTTCGCCGGAGCCGGCAACCACCACGAGTACTCCGCCGCCGCCAGCAGGCCGCGCGGACTGGACGTCACCGGGTGCAGGTTCTCGGGACTCCTCGGAGCCGCCGTCATGGCGTTCGGCTTCGACGGCGTGAACGTCGCGGACAACCAGTTCTACGCCGGCGCGAGGCTCGTGCAGGGCGACGGATCGACCGGCGTGGACATCCTGCGCAACTCGGCGTCCAGCGCCGCAAACCAGGCGATCGCGCTGCGCCGCTGCGAGGGTTCGCGCATCTTCTCCAACGATCTCGAATACACGAAGGAGCACGCCGTCGCGATCGACGGCGGAAGCGCCAAGGTGGCGGACAACGACATCGACGAGACCGGGCAGTTCGGCATCTACGCCTACGGCGGCGCCACGCTCTCGGCGTCCGGCAACACCATCCGCTCCGCCGGCAGCAACGGCATCGCGGCAGAGTCGTCCGTCCTCGTTGCGCAGGACAACCTCATCGACGGCGCAAAGGGGGCCGGAATCTACCTTGCGGACGCGCCCGGCTCGTCCGTCACGATCTGCACGGTCGTCGGCCCCGCCTCGCACGGAATCGTGGCGCAGCGCTCCAACGCCGTGCGCCTGACCGGAAACTCGGTCCAGAACAGCGTCGGGAACGGAATCCTCTTCATGGAGTGCGACCGCGCCGAGGCGTCGGACAACTGGGTCCAGGGCTCGGGCGGACACGCCTTCTGCTGCTCGGGCGGATCCGCCACGCTGACGGACAACATCGCGTACGAAACGGAGCAGAACGGAGTGTACGTCGCAGGCGGAGCCGCAGTGACCGCGACGAGGACGATCGTCAGCGATGCGAAGATGCACGGCATGTGCCTCCTCGGCGCCGGAACGACGGAGATTGCGGACGGAAGCATCTACTCGGCAGCTAAGTGCGGCGTGTGCATAGTCGAGACCTCGGATGCGAAGGTCTGCGGCATGCAGATCCGCGACCCCGGGGAGAACGGCGTCAAGATCGACAAGAGCTCGTCCGTCTCCGTCGCATGCAGCCTTCTTGTCGGAACGTCGGATCACGCGTTCCTGGTGACGGACTCCGAAGGCTGCATCTTCGACGGCAACCTGGTGGAGGCCGCCGGAAAGTGCGGACTCTACGCCAAGTCCTCCGCTTCGCAGACGATCGCGCGCAACCGCATCTTGGAGCCTGACCAGAACGCCCTCGTCCTCGACGGATGCACCGGCTCCGCGGTTTTGACCAACGAGCTCGTCTCCAGCGGCGCGTACGGAATCGCCGTGTCCGGCGGCGACGCGTCGCTCGTCGGCAACGCGATCGTCGATCCGGAGACGTTCGGCGTGTTCGCGAAGGAGGCCGAAGGGCTCCGCATCGTCGGCAACAAGGTCGGCGGATCCGGCAGCACGGGCCTCGCCCTGATGTCCTGCACCTCGGCTGAGGTCGCGTACAATGTTGTGACGAACGCCGGCGCGCACGGCATCACCTGCAACGGCGGATCCGCGACGCTTGCCGGCAACACGGTGTCCGGCACGGCTAAGGACGGCTTCTACGTCGAGAACGGGGCGGAGGTCCGCATCGAGGACAACACACTATACGAGCTGGGGCAGCGCGGCATATGCATCAACTCGGCCCGTGCGGACGTCCTGTGGAACATGATGTGGGACGTCGCGACGATGGGCGTGTTGCTCGACACGGCGGACGGCTCGACGGTCCAGGGCAACCAGATGTCGTCCGTCTCCGGGCCGGGCGTGCAGGTCAGCTCCACGAAGGACGCCGTGATCGCCGAGAACGTCGTCTCCTCCGACAAGAAGGGAATCTTCGTCAACGGCAAGACGGGTGGAATCCCCGCGTCCGCGACCGTGGTGAGCAACGTCGTGGAGTCCGCCACCGACTACGACATCTACTTCGGTCCGGCCTGCGACGCCGGGGAGATGAACTGCAACGTCAGCCTCGGCAAGACGGGCTGCGGCGTCTCGTCGGCTTCGTCCAACTACATCACCGTCGGCAATCCGATTCCGCTCGACTCGTCCGCCACGCTGCTGAAGTGCGGCGGCACGGGCGGCGACGACTGGATCGATCCGGACGGTCCGGCGGCCCTCGGACAGATCGCCGTCCCGACGCGCGACGGATGCGTCTTCGAGGGATATTGCATGAAGCCATGCGGCGCCGGCGAGATGATCGTCGCGGCGGACGGCACGTATCTCGGGGACCGCACAAGCCTCGAGCAGGTGCGCTTCCTGTTCGCCGTGTGGAGTCCGTCCGACGGCGCGGCGCGGACGCAGGAGGACTTCATCTGCCTCGTCCCCTGGGGCGGATCCGGCGGATCGGAGACCATCGACGCGACCGGCGGACGAGTCACGCCGCCCGCGCGTTACGGGTGCTCCTTCGACGGGTACTTCACGAAGCCCAACGGCGGCGGCGAGAAGATAATCGACGCCAACGGCGCCGTCACAGTGTCCGCGCCGCCTTTCGACGAGACGCGCTTCCTCTATGCATCCTGGACGCGGACCCTGCCTCCGGTCGCGGTGACGCTCGATCCGAACGGCGGAACCCTCGCCGGCGGCGACGGCGCGGCGTCGTCCGTCGTGACCGTGGAGCTCGGCACGCCCCTGCGCTTCCCGCCGGTGGCGACGCGGACCGGATACGTCTTCGCCGGATGGTGGACCGCCGAGGAGGGCGGCAGCGAGGCGGACGCATACTATTCCATAAACAGTCCGAGGACGCTCTACGCGGCATGGACGCCGGAGACGTACGCAATCACATACGCCCTTGACGGCGGAACGAACGCGGAGGGCAATCCGGCGAAGTACGAGTACGGCGATCTCGTCGCGCTCGATCCGCCGGTCCGCACCGGATACGAATTCCTCGGCTGGCAGGAGGGCGTACGCATCCGCCGCGGAGAGACCGGCGCCAGGAGCTTCACCGCCCAGTGGATCGCCATTCCCGAGCTGCCTGATCCGGGGACAGACCCCGAGCCGGAGCCGGAACCCGAGCCTGAGCCTGAACCTGAACCGGAGCCTGAGCCCGAGCCGGAACCAGAGCCGGTTACGCCGACGCCGATCTCTCCGACGCCGACGCCGGAGCCTGAGCCGGAACCCACGCCAGGTCCGGGGACAGACCCCACGCCGGAGCCGGAACCGGAGCCTGTGGAGACGTATGAACTTGTCTCCGAGGTTGCGGGCACGGCGCCTGGGGCTATGAGCGAGTACAACGGATACCTGGTCGATGCGGCGGGGAACGTTAAGGGAACGATCCAGGTAAAGGTCGGAAAGCCTAACGCGAAGACGGGCATTGCGTCCGTGAAGGGGACCGTCGTCCCGGTCGGCGGAAAGAAGACGACCATAAAGGCGAACGGAAACGGCAAGGCGAAGATCGAGACGACCGGACCCACCACGCTTCCTTTCGCCGGAGGCGAGGCGTGCAGCGTCACGCTCGGCGCGAAGGGGATGTCCGGCAGCTACGGCGCATGGACGATCGACGGCGTGAGGAATCTGCTCGCTTCCAAGGACAAGGCGGAGAAGGCGTCCGCCGAGGCGGCGTTCGCTCCGCTGAAGACGACGCTGAACATCGTCTGGGACGGCGGAGTCGCGGCGCTGACCGTCGCG
>JAGCFB010000001.1 GCA_017650345.1 Kiritimatiellia bacterium
GAGCTGCCGGACGCCCTCCGGGGTGCCGATCGACTCGGGATGGTACTGCACCGACTCGATCGGGAACTCGCGGTGCCTGAGCGCCATCACCTCGCCGTCAGCCGTCTCGGCCGAGACCTCGAGGCAGTCCGGCAGCGAGGCGCGCTCGACGGCGAGCGAGTGGTAGCGCATCGCCTCGAAGTTCTGCGGCACGCCCGCGAAGATGCCCTTGCCGTCGTGCTTCACCCGGCTCGTCTTGCCGTGCATGAGCGACTTCGCCGGCACGATCCTGCCGCCGAACGCCTGCGCTATGGTCTGGTGGCCGAGGCAGACGCCGAGGATGGGAATCCTGCCGGCGAACGCCTTGACCGCCGCGAGCGACACGCCGGCGGAGTCGGGGTCGCCCGGGCCGGGCGAGATGACGAGCCGGTCGGGACCGAGCGCCTCGATGCCGGACACGTCGATCTTGTCGTTGCGCACCACGCGCGTCTCCACGCCGAGCGACTCGATGGCCTGCGAAAGGTTGTAGGTGAACGAATCGTAGTTGTCGATGACAAGTATCATTTCCGTCCTCCCTTCCTTCAGATCTCCTCGGCGAAGCGCGCCGCCTCGAACACGGCCTTCGCCTTGTTTATGGTCTCGTCGTACTCCCTGTCGGGGTCCGAGTCCGCCACGATGCCCGCGCCCGCGCGCATCGTGAGCGTCCCGTTCTCCAGCACCATGGTGCGGATGACGATCGCGAAGTCCATGTCGCCCGTGAGCGAGAAGTACCCGGCCGCGCCGCCGTAGATGCCGCGCGGCGACTTTTCGTATTCGGCGATGAGCTCCATCGCGCGCACCTTCGGCGCGCCGGAGAGCGTCCCCGCCGGGAACGCCGCGCGCAGCAGGTCGAACGCGTCGCGGTCCGCCGCGAGCGTGCCGCCGACGGAGCTGACGAGGTGCATGACGTGCGAGTAGCGCTCGACGCGCGCGTAGGAATCGACCTTCACGCTCCCGATCTCGCAGACTCGTCCCAGGTCGTTGCGTCCGAGATCGACCAGCATCACATGCTCGGCGTTCTCCTTCTCGTCGGACTTCAGCTCGCGCTCCAGGGCGGCGTCCTCCGCTGCGTCCGCGCCGCGCGGACGCGTCCCCGCGATCGGCGATGTGGACGCCCTGCGTCCGGCAAGCTTGACGAGCTCCTCCGGCGAGGAGCCGACGAGCGTCTTTGATCCGATGCGCATGAAGAAGTTGTACGGCGACGGGTTGACCGTGCGAAGCGCGCGGTAGAGGGCGAGCGCGCCGACGTCCGTCTTCGCGGTGAACTTCTGGGACGGGACGATCTGTATAACCTCGCCCGCGGCGATCGCCTCCTTGCACTTCCCGACGATCTCCCTGAACTCTTCGCGCGTCATCTCCGGAACGAACGCGTCCGTCGTCGCGCGGGGCGCGGACTCCTTTTCGCCGGAGCGCTCCATGAGCCGCGCGATCGACTCGGCGCTCAGAAGCCGCGCGTACGTCGCGGATATCTTCTCCATCGCGGCTGCGTAGGCGTCGTGAGCGGTCGGATGCGCCGCGACGTCCGAGACGACGACGATCGTCACCGTGTCGCGCACGTTGTCGAAGACGAGGAACGTGTCGCAGACGAGGAACGACATGCGCGGCGTCCCCTCCTCGCTGCGGAGTCCGACGCGCGGCTCGAACAGCTTCACGGCGTCGTAGGCGACGTAGCCGACGGCGCCGCCCTGGAACTGCGGAAGCTCCGGCGCTGGGGCGTAGCGCCTGGCGGCGAAGAGCGCGCGCAGCTCGTCCAGCGCGCCGTCGCCCTCGACCTTCGCGCAGGGGTCGATCCCCAGATAGGAGTACCTGCCGCGCGTGTCGCCGCCCGAGACGCTTTCGAGGAGGAAGGCCTCCTCGTCCTCGCCCAGGCGCGACAGCGCCGCGACCGGCGTCTCGCGGTCCGCCAGGAACTCCCTGAACACCGCGACTCGCTCCGCGCCGGCGGCGCGCCGCGCGAACTCGTCCTCCGAAAGAATCTTCAGCATCTTGTCTTCTCCTTTTGTCTTGAATTTTGAATTGGGTTTTCCGGTAAACGGAAAGCGGACCGCATCCTTGTGGATTCGGTCCGCTTCGCGCCTTGCCTTCCGCCTTGTGCGACTATGCGCCGCGGCGCGCTGCGAAACCGAATCCGCAGCGCCACCACCAGCACTCGTGCATATAGGCCTTGTTGTTCATCTGTCAGAATTATAGCAATTCCGGCGCGCGCCTGTCAACCGGCGTCAGTCCTTGCGCCAGACGGCGTACAGGTGCTTCGTCCCGCCGTTGGACACGAGGTTCCTGACCGACGCGCCGTTCTGGAACTTCACGGTCGTGGAGTTCTTGGCGTCCGTCCAGCCGCGGAACGTGTAGCCCTCGCGCGACCAGCCGATCTGGGAGGACATCCAGGCGAGCTTGTCGTCCGTGTTGCGGAGGATTATCTGGTCCATCCGCTCGTCCTCCCCGCCGTCGTTCTTGTGGAACGCGACGCGGTACGACGAGGGCGACTTCCACACGGCGTACAGTGTCGCCACCTCGCCGAGGTCCTCATCCAACACGGGCTCGACCTCGATGGTCAGGTTCTCCACGACGGCGCCGTTGACGTACTTGCACAGGCGCGGCTTGCCGCTGGGCTTCCAAGGGGCCCACCCGGCGAACTCGTAGCCGTCGCGGGACCAGCCGAGCTGGGAGGACATCCAGAGCAGGCGGGTCGGCTCGTCCTCCCAGGCGATCTGATCCATGGTCTCCCCGGAGCCGTCGTACTTGCTGTAGCGGATCACGTACTTCACCGCTCCGGCGAAGCGCCACTTCGCGTAGAGGTGCTTGGTTCCGCCGTCCATCGCGAGGTTCTTCACCTTCGCGCCGTTCTTGTACTTCACTTCGACGCCGTCCGGCTTGTCCGTCCAGCCGAGGAAGATGTACTCGGGGAAGGGATTGTCGCGCCCCGTCCAGCCGATCTGCGAATCCATCCACGCGAGGCGGTCCTCCTTGTTGCGGAGTATGACCTGGTTCATCGTGAAGTCGTAGTCTTCCACCAGGTCGCTGTGGTTGTAGTGGAAGCACACGCGGTAGGAGGACGGCGACTTCCATCCGGCGTAGAGGTGGACGGTGGACCCGGCGAGTCCGAGATACTTAACCTTCTCGCCGTTCACGTACTTGCAGAGCCTCTGCTTGGAGTCCGGATTCCACGGAACCCAACCGATGAACTGGTAGCCGTCGCGCTTCCAGCCGAGCTGGGAGTCCAGCCACAGGAGGCTCTGCTCCTTGCCGACGACGAGCGTCTGTGTGCGCGTCTCGCCGGAGCCGTCGTACTTGTGGAAGCAGACCGTGTACTTGGCGGGGGTCATGTCCTGGACGAAGGTGACGTCGTCCGTGTCGAAGCCGGACTCCTCAAGGAGCTCCTGGATGCGCGCCTTGTCGCCGCTCGCGACATGGATCTTCGTGATCGGGGCGTCGAAGAACGCCAGGATCGTGATCGTCTCTACGCTCCTGGGTATCCAGACCTCGGTCAGGGAGTCGCAGTAGGCGAATGTGTGCTCGCCGATGGAGCGCACGTTGTCGGGGATGCGCACGCTCTTCAGGGATCTGCAGCCCGAGAAGAGTCCGTCGTCGAGTATCGTCATGCCCGCAGGGATCGTCACGCTCTCCAGCGCCTCGCAGTCGTCGAAGGCGAAGGCGTAAATGTCCGTGACCGTGCTGGGGATGGAGATGCTCTTCAGCGCGGAGCATCCCCTGAACGCCTCCCACTCTATCATCTTGACCCCGGATGGGATCGTTACGCTCGTCAGCTTGGAGCAGAAGGCGAAAGCGGCCTCACCGATGGCCGTAACCGGGCAGCCGCCCAGCTTGGAGGGAATGGTGATCGCCCCGCGGGTGGTATCGGGGATCACGGGCATGAAGCTGCCGTACTCGTTGTTGATTAGCTCGGCCTCTCCGTTGTATATCTCGTAGTGCCAGACGACTCCCTTGGAGTCCTTCCAGGTGTCCGCCGCCGCGCCGCACGCCAGCATGGCGGCGCCGAGGGCGGTCAGCGCCCTGCGTCCGCAGAACCTCTTCGAGACGTCGAAAAGCCTTTTGAACAACGATTTCATTGTCATGTTTCCTCCTTGGATAGATACATTATACACTATCCTGGAACATATTGCAACGCGCGAGAATCCATCGTGCGCCTCCGGCGCGTACCACGAAGAATGCAGCCCATCTGTCGCCACACAATTAGCTTCCACCATTACTTATTACCTAGTATTGCGCGCCTTGCAAAGCATGCAAAAATCGCGCGTCCCGCTTCGCGGTTATATAGACCCAAGGGCAAGGGTTATATAGACTCACGGCCAAGGGTTATATAGACTCACGGCCAAGGGTTATATAGGGTCAAGGCCAAGGGTTATATAGGGTCAAGGCCAAGGGGTGTATAGACCCCACGCTATTCCCCTGCACGGACTTCGGACAGGGATGAGGCGCCGCAGGCGAGCATCACAAGGCGGTCAACGCCGAGCGCGACGCCGGAGGCGGACCCGATGAGCGGCAGCATGGACAGGAACTCCTCGTCGATGGGGTAGTCCGCCTCGCCTATCGCCGCACGCTCCGCGCGGGCTGCCGCGAAGCGCCTCCTCTGCTCGGACTCGTCGCAAAGCTCCGTGAAGCAGTTCGCCAGCTCCACTCCGTCCCAGTACAGCTCCCAGCGCTCCGCATACGCGTCCGACCCTTCGCCTGCGACCATTGCGAGCGAGGCAGCCTGCACCGGGTAGTCAATGAGGAACACCAAGCCCATGCCCTTCAGCGCCGGCTCCACCTTCGTCGCCATGTCGAAGTCGAAGCGGTCCTGGTCCCAGTCCGTCCACGGATCCCATCCGGCGAAGCGCCGGTATGCGTCGCGGACGAAGAGCCGCGCCGCCTTCGGACGCCGCCCTTCCGCCGCCGCGTATCGCGGCAGCCGCTCGAGCAGCTCCTCGGCGTCCGCCATTATGTCGAGATACGTCGCGCCGCGCCTGTACCACTCGATCATCGTGAACTCGGGGTTGTGGCGGCGTCCGCGCTCGCCGTCGCGGAAGCAGGGTCCGATCTGGTATATCCGCTCCATGCCCGCCGCAAGGAGCTTCTTCATCTGGAGCTCCGGCGAGGCGCGCAGGAAGCCGCCCGTCGCGACAGGCGGACAGTCGATGTGCGCCTCGGGGGCCGGCGCGGCGATCCTCACCGGGGTCTCGACCTCGATGAAGCCCAGCGCGTCGAAGAAGGCGCGGATTGCGCGGACGATCTCCGCGCGACGGACGAGGGATTCTGCGTCAGCCACGCTTTTCGAACCGTTCGAGGTGCTTTGCGAGGAGTCCGCCGAAGCGCGCCTCAAGCCACGGCGTCACGCCCCAGAAGTCGCGGAGCTCCAGATACTCGCTCACCGGCCCTGGCTGGCCCGGCTTCACGCCGTACTCGCACTTCAGCATCACGTTGCGGGCCGTCGCCTCGCTGGAGACGAACTCGATGACCTGCACCTTGAAGCCCAGGATGCGCATTATGAGCGCGCGATAGGCGTCCGTAAGGATGTCGCACAGCCGCTCGCGTAGGATGGACTGCCTGAGGAGTCCGGAAAACGCGGCGGCGGGATGGTTCGCGCGTCCGGCGAGGGAGCCGACGTGCTTCTGGAGCTCGTGCTGGCAGCAAGGCGCGGAAAGGACGTATTTCGCCTTCCACTCGACGCCCTTGGCGAGCGCCTCGTCCGTCGCCGTGTCGCACGCGTGGAGCGATACGACGAGATCTGCGCGGAAGCCGTCCCTGCCGAAGTCGGCGAGGTCGGACTCCACGAACTCGACCTTTCCCTCCAGGTCGAGCCGGGCGGCCATCTTGCGCGATGCCGCTATGACGTCCGCCCGGCGGTCAACCCCCACGACCTTGACGCTCGGATACTTCATCACCTCGGAAAGGTAGTACCAGAGGCTGAGCGTGAGGTATGACTTCCCGCAGCCGCAGTCAACGACGGTGAAGCTCTCCGGCGGATTGGAGTCCAGAGTCTCGCCGACGACCTTGAGGAATTCGTTCACCTGGTCGTACTTGCCGCGCATGGACGCGCGGACCTTCCCCTCGCCGTCCGCGATGCCGGTCGCCTTGAGGAGCGCGGCGGAGTCGAAGTTCGTGAGCGGGAGGTTCTTGACGCGGTCGTGCGGACGGACCACGACCTCGCGGTCCATCTCGGCGGAGCGCGACACGAGGACGTGGCCCTTCTTGGTGACGCGGACGTGGAGGTCGCCCTTGGCGGACATGACGTGCATGTCGCGGGCGCCGCGCTGAGCGATGATCTCCTCGAGTCCGTCGGCCGCCGCGTCGGGCGCGAAGTTCTTGACCTGGACCTGTCCGTCCTCGACCATCTCCGCCTGGAACATGCGCGCGCCGCCGATCTCGACGGGGCGCATCGAAATGCGGAACGTCCGCCCTCCACGGCGGACGCTCTGCACGATCTTCATGAAGCCTTCGCCGAGGACCCGAGAGCGTATCTCGTCCTGCAGCGCCGGCTCCAGCTCGAATCTTTCCATCTTCGGCTCAGTCCTGCGGCGAGAACTGGTCCTTGCCGACGCCGCACATCGGGCACACCCAGTCGTCGGGGAGGTCCTCGAAGGCGACATTGTTGTTCTCGGCCGGATCGTAAACGTAGCCGCAGATCGCGCACACGTACTTCTTCATGATGTCTCTCCTTTCGGCTTTCGCCGTTGATGTTGACTCTATTATACCAAAACCGGAAGCGGCGCGCCACGGCTTCAGCGGTCGCGCGTGACGTCGCAGTCGTCGTCCTCCCCGCCGTAGGGCGGAGGCGAGACGTGGGCGCGGTAGTCCTGGTAGTCCCAGGACGACTCCATGCGGGCCATGAGGTACTCGCGGTAGCCCTCCTGCCAGATCATCCACGCGATTAGGAGTCGGAGCAGGAACGAGCCGTTGATCGGGATGGGGCCGATGTGCGTGACGCCGAGCAGCGGACCCAGCACCAGAAGCCCCGCGACGACGCGTCCGACGATCATGGCGACGTAGGTGGCCTTCTCGCGAGTGAACATGAGCCGCATCACGCTGCGGAAGATGCGTCCGCCATCCATCGGGAAGCCAGGCAGCAGGTTGAAGAGGCCAAGCGCGACGTTCATGTGTCCGCCGCAGAAGAGGATGAACTCCATCCGTCCGTCCTCCGGCATGAAGACGGACAGCACGAAGAAGAGGACGCCGAGGACGAAGCTTACCGCCGGACCTGCCGCCGCGACGAGGAACTCCTGCCAAGACTTGCGCGGCATGCGCTCCAGCGAGGCGCATCCGCCGATCACCGAGAGCGTGATGTCGCGCGTTTCGCAGCCGAAGCAGCGCGCGGTCAGGGAGTGTCCGAGCTCGTGGAGGACGATGGACGCGAGCAGGACGACGGCCATGCCGAGCGCGACGATGAGATCGCCCACCTGGAGGAACATCAAGGCGAGGAATATCGTGGACCAGTCGAGGAAGACCGGTATTCCGAAAAGCTCGCCCAGCCGCAGACGCTTGAATCCGAAGCCTATCATCACGAAACCTCCTTGACGCTCTTCAAAACCGCGTAGCCGCGGCGCTTCACGATCTCGACGTCCGGGAAATACCTCTTCTGGACCGGCTCCAGTCCGGCCGCGTTCTTGCAGACCGTGTAGCAGACGCCGCCGGGCCTGAGCGCGCGCTTCGCCGTCTCAAGGAAGACGTCCGCGATGCGGTAGTCGCTGTAGTACGGCGGATTGCCGACGAACACGTCGAACGTGCCGTCCATGCGCGCGGGCGTCCCGTTGTCCGCAAGCACCACCTCCGCCGGAATGCCGAGCCGCTCGGAGTTCAGCCGCGCCGCCTCGACCGCCCGCGAATGGGAATCGACCATGACGAGGGAGAGCGGACGCGAGCCGAGGGATGCGGCGATGAGGAAGCCGACGAGTCCGCACCCGCAGCCCATGTCCAGGACGGACAGGGGACGGGAATCCGGCGTCTGGATGGCGCCGGCCTCGCGGCTCGCGACCTCGGCGAGGGCGAGTCCGCCCTCGTCCTGGCGTCGGTGGCAGAAGCAGCCCGGGAAGCTGACGAGCTCGATGGGCGCGACGCCGGGGACGGACGCCTTCCAGGTCGCGGAGAAGTCGCGCACGCGGTCCGGGTCGTCCTTCACCTTGGCGAGCAGGTCGTTGCGGTCGCGTTCGCGTCCGACGAAGTCCATCTCGAACCTGGCGGGCTTGAGGAGGTGTATCTCCTGGAGGAGGCTGAGGGCGAGCTCGCCGGACATAAGCTTCGGACCCGTCCGGAACTTCACGAGGTCCCAGGGTCCCTCCGGCAGGTGCGGGGAGCAGATCGCCCTGGCGTGGTGGGTCTTTTCGATGGCGTGGCGGTCGTAGATGTCGAGCGTGTGGCAGGTGACGTCGCCGTCGAGCCATGCCGCCGTCGATCGCCTGCCGTGCTTGCCCTTCTCGAAGAGGTCCGCGGCCCTGTATCCGACGAGGAGAGTCTTCATGCCGTCCTGCCGCACTTTGCGCGGAAATCCCTGACTCCCTTGTGGTGCCAGCCGTCGAGGACGACGGTGCGTCCGCCGAGGTCGAGCCTCATTATCCCCTTCCGCTCCCAGTCGCGGTCGTCAATGGACTTGATGTCCGAATATTGACGGCGCTCGCCGCCGACGGTGAAGCCGTCGTCGTCGAACTCGAAGCTGAAGCGCGCGGACTTGAGGAGGCGGAGTCCGACGACGGCGGACGCGAGGAGAGCCAGGAGCGCGAAGCCGTGCTGCGTCTTGATCTTCTGGCGCTTGAACGCCTCCAGGTTCGCCTGCGTCCAGCCCTCGCCGGGCGCGGCGCCCTCGATCTTCTCGTAGAGCGCGGCGGCGTCCAGGGACGGGTAGCGGACGAATCCGTCGTAGGCGAACCAGGCGGACATCGCGGCCATGAGGACCGTGACGAAGAGGTGGTTGCGGAAGTATTCCCTGTTGAGCGACAGCTTCACCGTCCGGCCTCCCTTTCGCGCTTCGCCGCCAGACAGGCCGCCACGCGGCGTCCGACGGCCTCCGTCACGAACGTCGATATGTCGCCGCCGTAGCTGGCGACCTCGCGGACGGTGGACGCCGTGACGTATGCGAGGCTCTCGCTCGGCATCATGAAGAGCGTCTCGATCTCGGGGGCCATCCTGCGGTTCGTGAGCGCCATCTGGAACTCGTACTCGAAGTCGCTATAGACGCGGACGCCGCGGATGACGACCTTGGCGCCCTCGCGGCGGCAGAACTCGACGAGGAGCGTGTCCAGCTTCTTGACCTCGACGTTTGCGAGACCCGCGCGCGCGACGTCCTCGCGGATCATCTCGACGCGCTCGTCGCCGGTGAACATGGCGCGCTCCTTGGAGCTGGTCGCCGCGACCGCGACGACAAGCCGGTCGTAGAGGCGCGAGGACCTCTCTATGAGGTCGAAGTGCCCCCTGGTCATCGGATCGAACGTTCCGGGATAGACTGCCGTTTTCTCTGCCATGGTAGTAAAAGTATATCATAAACGGACCGCACCGTCCAACCGGCGGGTCCGTCACTGCTCCTCGGTGACGCGCATGATCTCCTTGACGCTCGTCACGCCGCGGAAAGCCTTCGCCCATCCGTCCTCGCGGAGGGTCTTCATGCCCTTGGAGAGGGAGATGTTGCGGATCTGCGTCGCGTTCTCGCGGCGGACGATCGCGCCCTCGATCTCCTCATCGACCTCCAGCACCTCGAAGAGCGCGCGGCGGCCCTTGTAGCCGGTGCGCGTGCAGGCGTCGCATCCGACGGGCTCGAAGACGGTGTCGCGCTCGGGCGGGTACGGAAGCGTGTAGTACTTGCGGTCCAGCGGAACCTCCCTCATGCACTTCTGGCAGAGGCGGCGGCAGAGGCGCTGGCCCATGACGCCCGCGACGGCGGACGCGATGAGGAACGGCTCGACGCCCATGTCGATGAGTCGCGGGAACGCGCCGGCGGCGTCGTTCGTGTGGAGGGTCGAGAACACCATGTGTCCGGTGAGGGACGCGTTGATGGCGATCTCGGCGGTCTCGCGGTCGCGGATCTCGCCGACCATGATGATGTCAGGGTCCTGGCGCAGGAAGGCGCGCAGCGCGCGCGCGAACGTCATGCCGATGTCCGCCTGCATCTGCACCTGGTTGATGCCCGCCATGTGGTATTCGATCGGGTCCTCGGCCGTCATGATGCGGACGTCTATCTTGTTCACCTCGGAGAGGAACGAGTAGAGCGACGTAGATTTTCCGGAGCCGGTGGGGCCCGTCACGAGGAAGATGCCGTTCGGACGGTGGATGATCCTGTTGACGACGGCGTAGTCGCGCTCGTTGAATCCGAGGTCGTCCATCTTCACGAAGCTTCCGCTCTTCGCGAGAAGTCGCAGGGAGATGGACTCGCCGTACGCCGCGGGCATGGTTGACACGCGGATGTCGATGTCCTGTCCGCCGATGCGGATTCCGATACGTCCGTCCATCGGCAGGCGCTTCTCGGCGATGTCGAGGTTCGCCATGACCTTGATGCGGGAGATGATGGCGGACTTCAGCCTGTTCAGCTGGGGCGGGACATCGACCTTGTGGAGCATGCCGTCGATGCGGTAGCGGATGCGCAGCTCCGTCTCCTGCGGCTCGATGTGGATGTCCGTCGCGCCCTGGTGGTCCGCCTCGACGATGATCTGGTTGACGAACTTGACGATGGACGCCTCCTCGCCCATCTCGTTGACGTCGATCTTCGTCATCGCGTTGAGGTCGTCGTCCACGGAGTAGCGTCCGTCGTCGATCATCTTCTCGATCGCGTCCGCGCCCACGCCGTAGTACTTCTTGATCGCCTTCTCGACCTCCTCCTTCGGGGCGAGCGCGGTCTTGACGACGCATCCGGCGATCAGGCGGAGCCCGTCCGCCGCCTTCGTGTCGAACGGATCGGACGCGACGACCGTGATGGAGGCGGCGTCGGACCTGTACGGCAGGACGTTGAACTGGTAAACGGCGCTGGCGGGGAGCCTGGTCAGCGCGTCGGGGCTCGGCTGCTGGCGCTCGAGATCGACGTACTCCATGCCGAGGACCTTGCCCACGGCGGCGAGGAAGTCCGCCTCCTTCGCGCCGCCGAACTTGACGGCCGCCTCGGCGAGCCCCATGCCCGGGTTGGACGCGCGCCCCTCGGCGATGTGCGCAAGCTGGGCGTCCGTGTACAGTCCGGTCCGCCCGAGGATCATTGCGGCAAGTGAAGATGTTTCGCTCATGCTGATATTTTACCAAAAATGCCCCGCGTCACGCGAGCGCGTCCTCCAGGAACGGAAGCCGCGCTATTAGCCACGCCCTGCACTTCGCGAAGATCTCGTCGCCCGTCGCGCCCTGCGGCATCCTCTCCGGCACCTGCGCATACTCGTCGAGGTCCGCGCGCGTGAGCCCCGAGAGCGCATGCGCGATCGCCGGGATGAACGTCGCGCTCATGGAGAGCGAATCGACGCCGAGCGCAACCCAATAGACGCCGGCGACGGGGTCCGAGGCGGACTCGCCGCAGACCGCGACGCTTATTCCGTGCTTCTTGGCGGCGTCGATGGTGTGCTTCATGAGGCGGATGATGGCGCGGTTGAGCGGCTGGTAGAGGTGGGACACCGCGTCGTTGCCGCGGTCCGCCGCCATGGTGTACTGCACGAGGTCGTTCGTGCCGACGGAGAAGAAATCGACGTAGCTCGCCAGGATGTCCGCCATTATCGCCGCGCTCGGGACCTCGATCATCGCGCCGACCGGTATGTCCCTGTCGTAGGCGACGCCCTCGTCGTCGAGCTGGCGCTTGACCGTGGCGAGCTCTACCGCAGCGTCGCGGAGCTCCTCGACGCAGCTTATCATCGGGTACATTATGGCCGTCCTGCCGAAGGCGGACGCCCTGAGGATCGCGCGGAACTGCGTGCGCATCACATCGCGGTGCGACAGGAGGTAGCGGATGGACCGGTTGCCGAGGAAGGGGTTCGACTCCTTGGTCGATATTCCGCGCATCAGCTTGTCGCCGCCGATGTCGAGCATCCTTATGGTCGTGCGCGCCTCGGGCGCGAGGCCGGCCGTCATCTCGACGGCCTTCCTGTACGCCTCGAACTGCTCCTCCTCCGTGGGCTCCATCTCGCGATCGAGCCACAGGTACTCGCTGCGGTAGAGTCCGACGCCCTCTGCGCCGAACTCCTTGACGCCCGCGACGGGTACGCCCGGATGGATGTTCGCGAGGATCCTGACCTTTCCGCCGTCCTTGAGCGTGCCGGCGGGCGGACCCGATATGGCGGACACGGTGAACTCGCGCTGGCGCTCGACGAGGACGGAGAACTGCGACATCGTGTCGCGGTCGGGGTTGAGCGTGACGGTTCCGTTCGTGCCGTCGAGTAGGATGACCTTGCCGGGCGTCACGCGCGAGGTGATGTCCCCGAGCCCCGTGACGGCCGGAAGCCCCAGCGCGCGCGCCAGGAGCGCGACGTGGCTCGTCGCAGAGCCGCCGTTGGTGGCGAAGCCGAGGACGAACTCGCGCGGAAGCTGGACCGTCTCGGACGGCGTCAGGTCGTCCGCGACGACGATTGCCGGAGACTTGAGCTCGAGGTGCGTGTTGCGTCCGCGCCCCGTCAGCCGCTGCAGGAGCCTGCGCTCCACGTCGTCGATGTCGCGCACGCGCTCGCGGAAGTACGGATCGTTCATCCGCTCGAACTGCGTGCGCGCGCCGTTCATGGTCTTGCGGACAGCGGCCTCCGCGTTCAGCCGGTCGCCCGTGACGTGGTCCTCGATCTCCTTGGTGAGGATCGCGTCCTCCAGGATCATCAGGTGGCACTCGAACACGCGCACGTCGGAGCGCCCAGTGCGCTCGCGCAGGACCGATATGAGCCCTTCGAGGTCGCGCCGCGTCTCCTTAATCGCGGCGCGGAGGCGGAGGAGCTCCTCCTCCTCGCTGCCGGACTCGACGAGATACTGCGGGATGGGGACCTCGCCGTCTCCGCGATAGACGAAGACGGGGCCGAAGGCGTACCCGCGGGCCGTCGCAAGGCCCGACAGGGTCGTCATCCTGCCGTCACTGCTCATCCGGGATGTCGAACTTGCGTCCGATCAGAGCCTCGAGCTCGTCCAGGACCTCGGCGGCCTGGGGACCCGTGGCGGTGACCTTGAGGACCGTTCCGCAGGTGGCCTCGAGCGTCATGAGCGCCATGATGGACTTGCCGGAGACGACGTTTCCGTCCTTCTCCACGTCCACCTCGGCGTCGTAGCGGCTCGCGGTCTTCGCGAAAAGCCCCGCCGGCCTGACGTGCATGCCGTACTTGTTGAGCAGTTTGAACTCTCGGGTTATCTTTTCTGCCATGTGCTTTTCCCTTCCTTCCGTTTCGTTTCTAAACCGTCGGTTTCTCCGCCCGCTTGTGCAGGCGCTTCGAAAGATCCCTTACGGGGTTGTACCCCGCGTCTATCAGCTGCTGCTGCTGCACCGCCGTCTCCACGAGGTTCACGAGGTCGCGTCCCTCCGAGACGGGGATTATGATGTTCGGGACGTCCACGCCAAGTATGGAGCGCGTCCGCCGCGTCTGCCCGATCCTGTCCACCTCGCCGCGGATGTCCTGCAGCCGCTTGAAGGTGATGACGAGCTGGAGGCGCTTCTCGCCGCGCACGGCGCTTATGCCGAAGACGCTCGGCACGTGGAGTATCCCGATGCCGCGTATCTCCATGTAGCCCGCCGTCGATTCGCTCGCACTCGCGTACAGGACGTCCGTCCCCACGCCCCTGCGGATGCAGGTGAGGTCGTCCGCCACGAGCGACCAGCCCCTCTTTATGAGGCCGAGCGCCGTCTCGCTCTTGCCCAGGCCCGGATCGCCCTCGAAGAGGACGCCGAGTCCGCACACCTCGACCATCGTCCCGTAGATGGACATCCTCGGCGCGCCGAGCTGCTCCAGCACGAACGCCGCGTTGCGCGAGAAGTCCTGCGTGGAGAAGGACGTGACGAGGAGCACTACGCCGGAGCGCTCCGCGAGCGCCCTCACGCGCTCGCAGGGGATGCGTCCGCCGGTGCAGACGAACGCGTACGCCCCGTGCCTGATCATCTGGTCGAACCGCTCCAGCCACATGTCCTCTCCGAGCGAACGGATGTACGCGGCCTCCGCGTTCCCGATCAGCTGGATGCGCTCCCACGCGAAGTTGTCGAAGAACCCCGTGAGTGCCAGGCCGGGACGGTTCGTGAGCGGCTCGTCTATCGTGTGGGCGAGTCCGCTCCCGCCCGTGACGACGCCGAGGCGCAGCCTGTCGCGGCCGGCTTCGACGAAGTCGGCCACGGTGAAGGCCACGCCGCGCGCGTTGTCCATGGGCGGTATGCTGTCCATCGAACAAGCCTCAGTTCTTCACGGACGCCGCGCGCTGCTTGCGGACCGTCCCCTTGCGCGCCTTGACGCGCATCCTGAGGAGCTGCCTCTCCGCGCGCGCCGCGGCCGTGTCGATCACGCTCTTCGCGCTCTCGGAGAACTCCTTCGCGCCGACCGCGGTCTCGCCGAGGCGGTTCGCGACGACTTCGCACATGTACATGTGCTTCTTGGCGTCCACGTCGATCACGATGTTGACGGACGTCACCTTCGGAAACTTCTCCTGCAGCTTCTGCATGCGAAGCTCGGCGTACTCCTTGAGCGCCTCTATACGCACGTCGCTGTGCCGCATTGTTACTTCGATTGCCATGTGTCGTTCTCCTTTCCTTTCGGTTTCTTTTTCTGTTTACATCCTGAATCCGGCGCCGAGGTAGCGCGTGCGGACCTCGTCGTCCGCCACCAGCTCCGCCGTCGTGCCCTCCTTGAGCAGGCGCCCGTTGTACACCATGTACGCGCGATCGACGACGCTCAGCGTCTCGCGGACGTTGTGGTCCGTTATGATTATCCCGAGCCCCTTCGCCGCGAGCCTCCTCACGATGTCCTGTATCTCGTTGACGCTCAGCGGGTCCACACCCGCGAACGGCTCGTCGAGCATGAGGATCGCAGGGTCCCTCACCAGCGCGCGCGCGATCTCCAGCTTCCTGCGCTCGCCGCCGGACAGCGTGTACGCCGGCTGCCCCGCGACCTTCATGAGGTCGAACGGCGCGAGCAGCTCCTCCGCGCGCGCCTTGCGCGCCTTGGCGGACATCTTGAGCGTCTCGAGGATCGCCATGACGTTCTCCCACACCGTCAGCTTGCGGAAGATCGACGCCTCCTGCGCGAGGTA
>JAGCFB010000071.1 GCA_017650345.1 Kiritimatiellia bacterium
GATGTCGCTCGCGTCCTTCTCGGCCGGGAACTTGTCCGCGATCACGTTATCGACCGGGAGGAGGATCTTGATGCCCTTCGCGGCCGCCGCGTCAAGCATCTCCTTGCAGTACGCGACCTGGTCGTCCTCGCAAAGCGAAGCGCCGATCTTGAGTCCCTGCGCCTTCTTGAAGGTGTAGGCCATGCCGCCGCCGATGATGAGCGTATCGACCTTGTTGAGGAGGCTCTTGACGACCGCAAGCTTGTCCGAGACCTTCGCGCCGCCGAGGATGGCGACGAACGGACGGACCGGATTCTCGACGGCGTCGCCGAGGAACTTGATCTCCTTCTCGAGGAGGAAGCCGGAGACCGCGGGCTTGATGTAGTCGGCGATGACGGCCGTGGAGGCGTGGGCGCGGTGGGCCGTGCCGAACGCGTCGTTGCAGTAGATGTCGCCGTAGCTGGCGAGCTTCTTGGCCATCTCGGCGCGGGACGCCTTGAGCTCCGCCTTCTTGGCGGCGAACTCCTCGTCCGTGAGGTGGATGCCCTTCTTCTCGTCGTCCTTCTTGACCTTGCCGTCCTCGGCCTTGTAGAAGCGGGTGTTCTCGAGGAGCGCGACCTCGCCGGGCTTGAGGGCCGCGACGACCTCGTCCGCCGCCATGCAGTCCGGGACGAACTTCACGGCGAGCCCGAGCTTCTCGGAAAGCGCGTCGGCGACGGGCTTCAGCGTGAACGCCGCGTTGTCCGCGCTCGGCGCAGCGCCGAGCTTGCCGCCCTTCGGACGCCCGAGGTGGGACATGAGGACGAGCGAGCCGCCCTGCTCCAGAACGTACTTGATGGACGGAAGCGCCGCGACGATGCGGGTGTCGTCCGTGATCTTGCCCGAGCCGTCCTTGGCCATCGGGACGTTGAAGTCAACGCGCATCACGACGCGCTTGCCCTTGAGCTCGACGTCGCGGAGAGTCATCTTTGCCATTTTGTTTTTTCCTTTCTGGTTGTATGAAGCCTTTTTAAGTTGCAAGGGGCACCAGAATGTCCTCCATTCCGATGCCCCTCAGCCATCACATTCCCGATTTCCTGTATCGTTTACTTGGCCTCGGCCTTAGCCATCTTGTTGAGCTTCAGCTGGGCGCGGGATTTCTTGCGGTCTGCGGTGTTCTTCGTGATGATGCCCTTCTTCACGGCCTTGTCGAGGCCGGAGACGAACTCCTTGAACTTCTTCTCGGCCGTATCCTTGTCGCTCGCATCAGCGGCCTTGAAGAGCTTCTTGTGCGCATCGTGCAGCTTCGCCTTGCAGACGGAGTTGCGCTTGCGAGCCTTTTCGTTCTGACGATCGCGTTTCCTGGCGGCGCGGCCGCCCTTGATGTTAGCCATTTTCTATTTGTCCTTTATGGGAATGTTCGCGGATATTTTACCAAAAAGGGGGCGCGCGCGCAAGGGGGTCAGACGTCCCTGCCCTCGCCGTTGCGGCGGGACGAGAGCAGCCACAGGAAGAACGGCGCTCCGGACACGGCGCAGACCACCCCCACGCCCACCTTGTCGCCGCCGGGCATGGCCTCCGCGACGGATTCCGCGACGGACAGGAAAAGCGCCCCGAAAAGCGCGGAGAGGGGGACGAGGCGCGCCATCCTCGGACCGAACACGCGCCGCACGAAATGCGGGACGACGAGTCCGACGAACCCCACCGCGCCGGCGATGGCAACGGAGACGGAAGTCGCAAGCGAAACCGCGCCGACGGCAAGTATCATCGTCCGCCGCGTATCGACGCCCAGGCACTCGGCCTCGTCGCGTCCGAGCTCCATGACGTCCAGGTCCTTCCTCAGCGCGGCGAGAAGAGCGACGACCGCGGCCAGGACCGCCGCGCCGAGAAGGACGTGGGCGGCGCTGGCGGACGCAAGGGACCCGTAGAGCCACTTGGAAATGCGCTCGAAGTCGCCAGGCGCCGAATAGGAGAGGACCAGCATGTCGAGCGATCCGGTGAGTCCGCCGACGACGAAGCCGGCAAGGACGACTGTCGAGCTCGAAGAGCGCATCGCGCCGTCCGCCCCGTTCTCCGCGCGCACCCTCGCGGCGGCGCGGGCCACGGCGAGGACGACCAGAAGCGAGCAGCAGGAGCCGAGGAAGCTGGCGGAAGGAAGGACGAACGAGCCGAGCGCGACGAGTCCGAGATTGACGGCAAGCGCGGCGAAAAGCGCACCGCCGCCGACCATCCCGAGCATGTACGGCTCGGCCAGCGGATTGCGCATCACGCTCTGGAGCACCGCCCCCGACACGGCGAGGAGAGCTCCCACCACCATCGCTGCAAGATAAGTCATAAAAAAAGAAAAACCCCGCTTTCGCGAGGCTTCCCGATCTATTGGCTCGGGTGGCTGGATTCGAACCAGCGACCAATTGATTAACAGTCAACTGCGCTACCACTGCGCCACACCCGAACGGTTGCGCGGACGCTTGAGAAAACAATGAATGCTGTGGGGGCGTTGAATGCATCCGCGCTTTTGGCGCGGACGTTTCACCATTCGGCCTTTCGGCCTGTCTCCTTAGAAAGGAGGTGATCCAACCGCTGGTTCCCCAACGGTTACC
>JAGCFB010000072.1 GCA_017650345.1 Kiritimatiellia bacterium
GCTCAAGTACTGCCACGTGAACGCCGACGCGATCAACGCCGAGGTCGTCAAGGAGATTCCCGCCGACATGGCGAAGAAGTACGGCGTCGTGCCGGTCGTCGCCGACGAGGACTCCGTAACCGTCGCGCTCTCCGACCCGATGGGCTACGACGCGATCGACTCGCTCCGGTACGTCCTCCACGGGCGCGACGTGGAGGCGGTCGTCTCCCCGCGCGCGGAGGTCCAGGCCGCCATGGCGAAGCTCTACGCGAGCGAGGCGTCGGCCGACGTCCAGACGCGCGACGAGCTCGGCCTGGGCGATGAGGGCGAGGCCTCCGGCGACGACGCGCCTGTCATCAAGCTCGCGACGATGATCATCACGACCGCCATCAAGATGAAGTGCTCCGATATCCACCTCGAGCCGATGGAGAAGGAGTTCCGCGTCCGCTACCGCATCGACGGCGCGCTGAGGAAGATGGACTCGCCGCCGAAGCGCCTCCAGCAGGCGATCATCTCGCGCATCAAGATCATGTCCAAGATGAAGATCTCCGAGAAGCGCATTCCGCAGGACGGCCGAATCCAGATTTCCGTGAACGGCAAGGACCTCGACCTGCGCGTGAGCTCCGTGCCGACGAACCACGGCGAGTCGATCGTCATGCGTATTCTCGACAAGTCGAACCTCTCGCTCGGCCTCCCGCAGCTCGGCTTCCTGACCGACGACCAGGCGACGTTCGAGCGCCTCATCAAGCTCCCGGACGGCGTAGTGCTCGTCACTGGGCCGACCGGCTCGGGCAAGACGACGACGCTGTACGCCTGCCTCGGGCAGATCAACACGCCGGACAAGAAGCTCATCACGGTCGAGGACCCTGTCGAATACCAGATGAGCGGCATCAACCAGGTGCAGGTGAACAAGGACGTCGGCCTCGACTTCTCGGCCGCGCTCCGCTCGATCCTCCGCCAGGCGCCGAACATCGTCATGATCGGCGAGATCCGCGACGAGGAGACGGCGGGCATCGCCATGGAGGCCGCGCTCACGGGCCACCTCGTGTTCTCGACCCTGCACACCAACGACGCCCCGTCCGCCGTCACCCGTCTCCTCGACATCGGCTGCAAGCCGTTCCTCGTCGCGTCCGCCCTGCGCGCCGCGATGGCGCAGCGCCTCGTCAGGGCCATCTGCGAGAACTGCAAGGAGGCCTACACGCCGTCCGACCGCGAGATGAAGATGCTCGGCACGATCGCCAAGACCGCGCCGGAGCACATGTACCACGGCGCGGGATGCGACAGGTGCGGACGCTCCGGGTACAAGGGCCGCAAGGGCATCTTCGAGATCTTCAAGGTCGATGACACGATCGAGAGGCTCATCTTCGACCACGCCCCGGCGACGCTCCTCAGGCAGAGGGCCCGCGAGATGGGCATGCGCACGCTGCGCGAGGACGGGATGCTCAAGGTCGCAAGCGGCATGACCTCGCTGTCCGAGGTCCTGCGCGTGACCATGGGAGACGCCGACTGAACGGACGAAGGCCGGATCCGGCCGCAACGAAAGGAGACAAGAAAATGGATTTTTCGATGGAAGACCTTCTGCAGGCGACGATCGACGAAGGCGGTTCCGACCTGCACATCCGCGCCCTCATGGAGCCTAAGCTCCGCGTCCACGGCGAGCTGCTGCCGCTGTCCGAGGACAAGCTCACCGAGGAGGAGTCCTACGAGCTGTGCAAGCAGATCTCCACGGCCGAGCAGATGGAGGAGGTCGAGCGCAACGGCGGCGCGGACTTCGCCCTCGCGCACCCCGACGGGACGCGCTTCCGCGTGTCCGTGTTCAAGGAGCGCAAGCGCTACGGCGCGGTCCTCCGCCAGATCCCGAACACGCTCCTCTCGATGGAGCAGCTCGGGCTCCCGCCGGTGGTAAAGGAGCTCCTATACAAGCCGCGCGGACTCATCCTCGTCACCGGCCCGACGGGCTCCGGCAAATCGACGACGCTCGCCTCGATGCTCAACGTCATCAACCACGAGCGTTCGGTGCACATCATCACCATCGAGGACCCGATCGAATTCTACCACACGTCCGCCAAGTCCCTCGTCACACAGCGCGAGGTCGGCGACGACGTGCCGAGCTTCGCCGAGGCGATCCGCCGCGCGCTCCGCCAGGACCCTGACGTGATCCTCGTCGGCGAAATGCGCGACCTCGAGACCATCGCGGCCGCCATCACCGCCGCCGAAACCGGCCACCTCGTCTTCGGAACCCTCCACACCACCGGCGCGGCAGAGACCATCGACCGAATCGTCGATGCGTTCCCGACCAACCAGCAGGAGCAGGTGAGGACGCAGCTCGCGGCAGGACTCCAGGCCGTCATCTCGCAGATCCTCCTCCCGAAGCTGGACGCGAACGGCGAGGTGCACGGGCGAATCGCGGCGTTCGAGATCATGACCTCGACGGACGCCATACGCTCGCGCATCCGCGACAACAAGACGAACATGATCAAGTCCGACCTCCAGACCGGCGCGAAGTTCGGCATGATGACGCTCGACACGTGCCTGCTGAACCACTACCGCAACGGCTACATTTCGTACGAGGACCTGATCACGAAGTCGCAGGACCCCGACAGCGTCGTCCAGAAGCTCAAGGAAGAGATGGGGGAGTAAATGCTAGACCCGATTCTCCAGATACTGGTCCAGAACGGATACCTGGACGACGAGGGGGCCAGGGACATCCAGGACCTCTCGAAGACGGAGGCGAAGCCAATCCGCCAGCTCGTCATCGACCAGGGCATCCTCACCGAGGACGACCTCCTCGCGTGCATGGCCGCCTACCAGGACACCGAGGCCATCGACCTCGGCGCGATGACGATCGACACGGAGGTCACCGAGGCGATCCCCGCCTCGACCGCGCGCATCTACAACGTCTTCCCCGTCGCGGCGGACGACATGTCCGTCACGCTCGCGACGTTCGACCTCGTCGATCCTAGGATCTCGGACGAGATGCTCTTCACACTCTCCAAGGAGGTGAGGTTCGTCTTCGCGCGCGAGAAGGACGTCATGGACCGCATCGCCCAGTACTACGGCGACGCGAACGACTCCGTGGCGGACATGATCAAGTCGCTCGGCGAGGACCTCGGCAACGAGGACGGACTCTCCGGCGCCAACTCCAACGACATCGCGTCCATGGAGAACGCCGCGAACTCCAACGCGATCATCAAGTTCGTCAACCTCGTCCTCTACCAGGGCGTCGTCGATCGCGCGGCCGACATCCACGTCGAGCCGTTCGAGCACGACTTCAAGATCCGCTACCGCGTCGATGGCGCGCTCTACGAGATGAAGGCGCCGGACGTCAAGATGGCCCCCGCCATCATCTCGCGCATCAAGATCCTCGCGAACCTCAACATCGCCGAGCGCCGCATCCCGCAGGACGGACGCATCGCGCTGACCGTCGCGGGCCGCCCCGTGGACGTGCGCGTGAGCTGCCTGCCCACCGCCTTCGGCGAGTCGGTCGTCATGCGAATCCTCGACCAGACGACGACTTCGCTCGACCTCGAGAACGTCGGCCTGCCCGAGGAC
>JAGCFB010000073.1 GCA_017650345.1 Kiritimatiellia bacterium
CGAACGTCGTGTAGCTGAGTCCGTAGCCGAACGGATAGAACACGTTCTCCTCTCCGTAGAGGTACGTGTGTCCGGGGAGTTTGTAGTCCTCGAAGTCGGGGAGCTTCGCGTTGTCCGCGTAGAAAGTGACGGGGAGACGTCCGCCCGGGTTGTTCATCCCGAAGAGCGTCCTGTACACCGCCTTGCCGCACTGCTCGCCCGGATACCAGATGAACAGCACCGCGTCCGAAAGCTCGGCGACTTCGCGCAGGTCGACGCAGCTGCCGCCGAACACGACGGAGACGATCTTCTGGTTCGGACGCTCCTTGCGGTCCTTCCTGAGCGTCTTGAGCTGGTCGTCCTTGAGGTTGATGTGCTTGCGGTCCCCGCCCTCGCCCTCGTCTGCGGGCGTGAGCCCGATGCAGGCGAGCGTCACGTCTCCGCCGTGTCCCTCCTCGACGAGCGCGCCCGGGCCGAGCTCGCGCAGGAAGGCGCGGTAGATCGACAGCGGGTCGCCGGGCTGTCCGTTGTAGTTGCCGAGAAGCGCGGTCTCGTCCTTGTATCGGCCCCACATCTGTATGCGCCTGCACTTGGCGCGGTCGAGCGGAAGGACGCCATTGTTCTTGAGGAGCACGAACGACTTCTCCGCGCACCTTAGCGCGAGGTCTATGTGCTCCTTCGTCGCGATGTCCTTCTCGCCGAGGCCGTCCCACGGCGTCTTCGCGTTGCCGATGTTCCCGAGCAGCAACCGCGTCGTGAGGAGGTTCACGACGGGCTGCTCAAGCCTTTCCTTCTTCACCTCGCCGCGCTCGATGGCCGGGCGAAGCGGACCGTACGTGCCGTCGTTGCAGAGGTCGAGTCCGCCGTCGATGCAGGCGAGCGCGGCGGAGAGCGCGTCCTTGGTGTACTTGTGCTGCGTCCAGACGTCCGTGCAAGCGCCGACGTCGCTCACGACATGCCCCCTAAAGCCCCACTCGTCGCGGAGTATGTCCCTGAGGAGATACTTGCTCGCGCAGCACGGAACGCCGTTGACCGCCGAGTACGCGCCCATCACGCTCTCGACCTTCGCCTCCTGGACGAGCGCCTTGAACGCGGGGAGGTAGTACTCGTAGAGGTCGCGCTTGTCGATGTTGACGTTGAAGCCGTGACGCTTCGCCTCTGGGCCTGAATGGACGGCGTAGTGCTTCGCGCAGGCCGCGGTCATCAGGAAGTTGGGATCGTCGCCCTGGAGCCCCTTCACGAACTCGACGCCCATGCGCGCGGCGAGGTACGGGTCCTCGCCGAACGTCTCCTGTCCGCGGCCCCAGCGAGGATCGCGGAACATGTTGACGTTCGGACTCCACAGCGTGAGGCCCGTGTAGAGATCGAAGAGCTCCTTCGCGCGGAAGAGGTTGTACTTCGCGCGCGCCTCTATCGCGATGGCATCCGCCACCTCCCGCTCCAGCGCAGTGTCGAATGTCGCCGCGCGGCCGATCGTCTGGGGGAAGACCGTGGCGAGTCCGCACCTCGCGATGCCGTGGAGCGCCTCGTTCCAGAACGAATAGCGCGGAATGCCAAACTGCGGCCTCGGCGGAGGGCATCCCCCGAGGAATGCGACGCAGTCCATCGCCGTCTGTTGCGCGACGATTTCCCGCGCACGGGCCTCGCACTCGTCGCGTCGCGCGTCGGACGGAACCGCGAGAAGCTGCGCCGCAGCCGCGGCGACGGAAACGGAAATGGCAATCTTGTTCATTTTCAGAAGCTCCTTACAGTTCAACCATGATGCACTTCGTGTTGTCGCAGTACCCCGGCTGCCCGCCGCCGACGAATATGCGGTAGACGCCCTTCGCAAGTGTCTGGCGTCCGTCCTTTCCGAACTGCGCTAGCTGTCCGGCCGTGAGCGCGAACGACACGCGCTTCTTCTCCCCGGGCTTGAGCGATACGCGCCTGAAGCCCTCGAGGTGGTGGATGCGGCGGTCGCCGGAATCCTCGGGCGAGCGGACGTAGAGCTGCACGACTTCGTCGCCCGCAACGGCGCCGGTGTTCTCGACGTCGATCGAAACCGTCAGCATCGGGGCGGAAGGAGCCACGGGTGCGGCGGTCTGCTTCGGACGCTTCTCGCCGGCGTCGGACTGGCTCTGCCCCGCCTCGTCTCGGCGAATCGAGAAGTCGGGGTCTATCTCCACCGCCGCCGCGGTCTTGGGAAGGTTGCGCGTGTCCGCCTTTATGCCCTTGTACGCGAACGTAGTGTAGCTGAGCCCGTAGCCGAACGGATACAGCACGTTCTGGTCGGTGTAGAGGTAGGTGCGCCCGGGCAGGGTGTAGTCCTCGAAGTCGGGCATCTTGCCGGGGTTGCGGTAGAACGTGACGGGGAGTCTGCCGGAGGGATTGTTCTTCCCGACGACGGTGCGCGCGACCGCGGTGCCGCCGAGCTCGCCCGGATACCAGCATACGAGGACCGCGTCGCAGAGTTCGCACACTTCGCGCAGGTCCATCGCGCTGCCGCCGGGAACGACGGCGATGATCTTCCTCTCTGGACGGCGCTGGCGGTCCCTGCGCAGGTCCTTGAGC
>JAGCFB010000074.1 GCA_017650345.1 Kiritimatiellia bacterium
CCGCAGCCGCCGTCGTGGCTTGGCTGCAATGACGGACCTATGATACCATATTCCCACGATTTCTCGCGCTGATTTTTCTCAGCACCGCAAAGCGTCATCCAGGCCGCTGTTCGCCCTCCGCCAACGGGGTCTCTCCCCACAGATTCCGCCCTCCGCAAACGGGGTCTCTCCCCACAGATTCCTTCATTTGTAGAGACTGCTCCACCATGGAATCGGCTGCGAGATCAACGGCATACCCTTTCGCAATCGCGCCGAGGTCCAGCGTGCCGGGTCCGCGCCAGCGCGGATCGAACGCGCCGCCGGACTCGTCACGGAGACAAAGCGCGGCGCTGACGCAGGACCATTCGCGTTCCGTCCACGCCTTTGCCGCCTCGTCGTCCGCAAGCGCTGCAAAGCGGCTTATGCGCGATGTCGGGTCATGCGCGTTGAAGGAATCGACAACCTCAGAAAAGCGTCCTGGCAAACGTCGCGGACCATCCGCATGTCAGCCCCTCCGCGCGCCTGCACGGCGGCTATCGTGCCCATGACGGGCCATTCGACGCGGTCGATCGCCTCGCCGCATCCGGCGAGGGAGAGGGCAAGAATAAAACCCTTGCAGTTTGTCAGTCCGCGCAAAAGCCGATATCCAAATCCATTGTGCTTCATGACGCTCGCCTCGGCAATTTTAAAAACATCTTATATGGAACATCCTTGGCAGTACGGACGAGGAAGGACATCAGTACGAGCATCGTGTATATCTCCAGTCGTCCGGCGAGCATGGCCAGCGAATAGAACCACTTCAGCCACGCCGGAAGCGCGCCGTAGTTGGCAGTCGGACCAAGCGCGCCGAAGGCGGGTCCGACGTTGCCGACCATGCTCATGGACGCCGTGAACGCCTCCGTGACGCCAAGCCCCGCAAGCGTCCCGGCAAGCCCCGTGGCCAGGACCAGCAGCACGTAGGCCAGCACGAACGACGCCACGACAGGAACGAAGTCCTCGCGTCCGCTCGCCCCGTTCAGCCGCAGCGTCACCACTTCGTGCGGATGCAGGATGCGCCGGAAGTCGTTGCGCAGCTGCTTGGCGAGGATCGTCCAGCGGACGACCTTCACGCCGCCCGCGGTGGAGCCGGAGCATCCGCCGACCATGAACAGCACCGCGAGGAGAAGCTGCGCGGCGGGACGCCACGCCGCGTAGTCGGCGGACATGAAGCCGGTCGTCGAGACGACGGACGCCACCTGGAATGCGGAATACCGCAGGGAGCGTCCGAACGACCCGTATTCCGGCAGCTCCACTAGCGTCACGGCGAGGATCGCGACGGCCACCAGGAGCAGGAACGCCCTCAGCTCCGAATCGACCAGCATCTCGCGCACGCGCCCCGTGAACAGCCTGAAGTACAGCGCGAAGTTGACGGACGCGACAAGCATGAACGCGGTGCAGATCCATTCGGCCCGTGCACTGCCGAACGCGCCGACGCTGGCGTTGCGCGTCGAGAATCCGCCGGTCCCGAGCGTCGAGAACGCGTGGCAGACGGCGTCGAAGAAGCCAAGCCCGGCGAGCATCAGCAGCCCCGCCTCGAGCGCGGTGAAGCCCACGTATATGACCCAGAGCGCCTTCGCCGTGTCCATGATGCGCGCGGTCACCTTGCCCTTCTCGGGTCCAGTCGTCTCCGCCTTGACGAGCCTGAATCCGCCGACGCCGAGAAGCGGAACAAGCGCGACCGCGAGCGTGATGACGCCCATGCCGCCCAGCCAGTGCGTCTCGCAGCGCCAGAGGCTGACGCTACGCGGAAGGGATTCGACGTCCGACAGGACGGACGCGCCCGTCGTCGTGAAGCCGCTCACGCTCTCGAAAACGGCGTCCGTCACGCCCGGGAACGCGCCCGAGAGGCTGAACGGCACCGCGCCAAAGAGTCCGATCGCCACCCACGCGCAGCCAACCGCAACGAAGGCGCTCGCCGGGTCGATCGTGCGCTCCGTCTCGCGCCTGCGTCCGATCCGCGCGGCGGCCGTCAGCGGCAGGCTGAACGCGAGCGGGATCGCGAACGCCCATGCGCTCGCCGTCTCGCCGCAGGCGAGCGCCGTCGCGAACGGAGGGACGAGCGCGACGCCAAGCATCCCGAGGATGAACGCGACGATGCGGAGGATCGGAACCGTCACCGGGCCTCCCCCTCCGCAGCGAAGAGCCGCATCGTCCCGACGTCGCCCGTCTTCGCGATGAAGTCCACGTGGTCGCCTGCGCCGAGGACGGTGTCTCCGTGCGGAAGCGAGAACGACCCGTCCGACGCCTTCCTGACGAGCAGGAGCAGGTATTCGCCAGGATGCGACAGCTCCCTGAGCGCCTTGCCGCACGCGGGGCTACCAGGCGAGACGTCGCATCCGACGATCTCGAAGCGTCCGTCGTTCACCGTGTGGACGCTCGTCACGCTGCTTCCGCGCAGGTGGCTCGTTATCGCATCGACGACGGTGCCGCGCATCGGAACCGAGACGTCCACGCCCAGCTTGCGGGCGACGTCGTCGAACTCCTCGCTTTCGGTGAGGGCGATCGTGCGCCGCGCGCCGCGCGACTTGAGGTAGGACGCGACCACGAGGTTGCGGTCGTAGTTGGAGGACGCCGCGACCATGACGTCGCACGTCTCTAGCCCCGCCTCGCGGATGAGCTCCGCGTCCGTTATGTCGCCGCAGAGCACCCGTATCCCGCGGAAGCGCTCCTTCGCCTCGCGGCAGAGGTCCTCGTCCGCGTCGACCAGCGTTATGTCGCCCCTGTCGCGTCCGAGTATGGCGTCCATGACGGACACGGGACGCGAGACGAGGCTGCGCTCGACGAGCAGCGAGCCGATCCGCCCTGCGCCGAACACGACGAGCCTGCGGGCGGGCGACTTGACGTCGCCCATCGCGAAGCGCAGCATGTCGTCCATCTCCGCGGCGGGCAGCGCGACGCCGATCCTGTCGCCGGGGGAGAGCACCGTGCCGCCGCTCGGGAGGAAGGACTCGCCGGCGGACTCCGCGTAGGCGACGAGGTACCTCCATTCGGGGACGGACCCCAGCGCGCAGAGCGGCATGCCGGCGAGGCGTCCGCCCGCCAGGATGGGGATGGACACGATGACGAAGCCGCCCGCGAGCGGGACCACGTTGCCGACGGCGCCCTGCGACAGCGCGCGCCACATCGCGGCGGCGGCCTCGACGTCCGGGTGGAGCATGCGGTCTATGCCGAAGAGCGGACGCCCACCGGAGTCGCGCGCGGCGCCGGCGCGGGATGCGGCGTAGTACGCGTCGTTCCTGACGCGGGCCACCTTGAGGACGCCGGGATGCGCCGCATCGACGAGCGAGCATGTGATCATGTTCACCTCGTCGTCCTCCGTCAGCACCACGAGCGCCGAGGCGTCCGCGATCCCCGCGTCCTCCTCCAGCGTCTTGAGGCTGTTCCCGTCCGACTGCACGACGGTGCAGTCGAGCCGGTTGCGCGCCTGCCTGACCTTCGCGGCGTCCTTGTCGATGAGGACGACCTCCGCGCCCTCCGCCACCAGCGCGCGGGCGAGCCGCTCGCCGGTGAAGCCTGCGCCTACTATGACTATCTTTCTCATCCGAATTGATGGGGTATGCCTGTCTGTGATTGTCTATTATACCATAAGATTCAAAGTCGCGCCCATTGCATTGGACTGCAGCATATCGTATAATGCTTATCATGACAGAAACGTGGAAAACGATGGAGAAGCGATACAGCATGGAATGGACGATTCAGGACGTTCGCGACGAACTCGCGCGCGGCAGCCGCGTGCTGCTCGTGGTGCGGCACGCGGAGCGTCCGAAGATCGGCTACGAGGACAAGACGTTCGGCGCGGAGCTTCCGCTCACACCTGCCGGCGAGCGCATGAGCGAGGAGTTCGGACGCCTCCTGCGCGGCGCGGCGGACTCCGTGCAGTTCCGCGCAAGTCCCCTTCGCCGCACCGTGATGACCGCCAGCCTCGCCGCAAAGGGCATGGGACTAGACGGCGCGGAAATCGTCGAGGACGCGACGATCGGCAACTCCAGCGCCTTCGTCGAGAGCGAACTCAGGATGTGGGAGCTTTTCAGGGACGGAAGGTTCTTCGAACACATGTCCGAATACTTCACCACCGGCGTCCAGTACGGATTCGCCCCGCTGGCCACCGCAGCGGACGCCTACGAGGAGCGCATCCTCTCGCTCTTCACCGCCCGGCTCGGGATATTCGCCTCCCACGACGTCTTCGTCGCCGCATACCTGCACGCGCGAGGAGTGAAGACGGACTTCCGCCGCGAGAACTGGCCGCGCTTCATGGATTCAGCAGCGATCGTGATCGCCCCGGACGGCTCGCGCCGCTACGCGCTCGTCCGCGCAGGGCTTTCCACGCTCTGCACCGGCGTCTAGTCCGCGTCATCGACGCCGAGTCCGAACAGCGCGAAATCGCCGCGGCAGGGATCGTCGGGGAAGACCTCGGCAAGCGCGGCGGTCAGACGCCGCGCGGCGGACATGGTGGCGCAGGGACTCGTCAGAAGCCCGAGCCGTCGCGCCTCCTGCACGACGTGGGTGTCCAGCGGAATCACCAGCGTGCGGCGATCCATGAACGAGGACCACAATCCGAGGTCCACAGGCGAATCGCTGCGCACCATCCACCTGAGGAACATGCATACGCGCTTGCACGCGCTCTGGGTGTTGATCGGAACGATCCCGCCCGCGCCTTCGCCGAACGCGCGGCAGATCGCCTCCACCGCGCGCTGGCAGTTGCCGCCGGACTCCGCGCGCACGTACTCGCCAAGCGTGCCGTAGCGCTCCATCAGCGCGCGGTAGGCGCGGAAGAACGCGTTCATGGAGGCGTACGTGTAGAAGCGGTAGAAGCAGCGCGTGTCGTCGGGCGCAAAATCGCGCTCGAAAGCGCCGGTGCGCACCCAGGCGTCCATCTCGCATCCGGCGCGATCGAATATCCACTGTATCCTCGGGATGAACTGGCTGCGCGCGCCGAAGCTGAGGGCGGACGCGATGAACGCGCCCGCCTCCTGGTTCGCCGCGCCTTTCGCACGGCGGAGGAAGCACGACGGGTCCCCTTCCAGGAAGGAGACCTTCTCGTACTTGTCCGCCATGCAGCGGAGGATGCTGGAGACTTCAGCTCGCAAGGCCCTGCTGCCTCAGGAGAGCGGCGGAAGTCGGACGGCGTCCGCGGAACTTGACGAACACGTCGTAGGCGGACATGGAGCCGCCGAGCCCGAGGATGGTCTCGCGGTACTCGGACCCCAGGCGGCGCATCTCGGCGTCGTTTTCGAGCCCGGCCTCCTCGAACGCGCCGTAGCAGTCCGCGCTCATGACCTCCGCCCACTTGTATCCGTAGTAGCCGGCGGAGTAGCCGCCGCAGAAGATGTGGGTGAAGGAGTTGAGGAAGAGGTCGCCTTCGATCATCGGCATGCCGAAGTGGCGGAACGTCTCGCGCTTCGTGGCGTCCGGGTCCGCCGCGCAGGCGGGATCGACGTGGATCATCATGTCCGTCTTCCCGAGGGCGAGCTGGCGGCGGCACGCGGTGGCGGCGCGGAAGTTCTTCGCGGCGAGGACCTTCTTCTTGAGGTCCTCGGGCACGTAGATCCCCGTGCGGTCGTCCAGGCACCAGTTCTCCATGAACTGCGAGGCGACCTCCACGGCGTCCCACTCGACGAGGTTGATGCCGGCGGCGTCCTCCTCGCCCACGCGGGTGAGCATGCACTGGAGGGCGTGGCCGAACTCATGGAAGAGCGTCTCGACCTCGCGGAAAGGCATGTAAACGTGGCCCTCGGCGTCCGGGTCCTTCTGGTTGAGGACGATCAGCGACAGCGGCTTCTCGCCGCGCCTGTCGGAGCGGTTAGTGAACTCGTTCATCCACGCGCCGCCGCGCTTGAGTCCGTTCCTCACGTACGGATCCATGTAGAAGTAGGCGATCTCCTCACCCTTCTCCTTGACGGCGAAGAAGCGGACGTCCGGGTGCCACACCGTCGGCTTCCTGTCGTCGGCGATCTCCTCGACATCGACGTCGAAGAGGAACTTGGCCATCTTGAAGAGGCCCGCCAGCACGTCCGGGAAGTCGAAGTGCCTCTTGAGCTCCTCCTCGGAATACGCGTACTTGCGCTCCCTCAGGCGCTCCGCCGCGTATGCGATGTCCCACGGCTCCAGTCCGGCGCCGAGCTCCTCCTCCTCGCGCGCGGCCGGCGCGGCGGTCGCGGCGTCCAGCTCGTCGAACATGGCGAAGACCGCATCGACGGACGGGGCGCACTTGCGCGCGACGGAAAGCTCTGCGAAGTTGGCGAATCCGAGGAGGGACGCCATCTCGGCCCTGAGGCGCAGTATTTCGACGGCGCGGGGCGTGTTCTCCGGCGCGCGCGTCGCGCGAGCGCGGTAGAGAGTCTCGCGAACCTCGCGGTCCGCGCACTCCTTCATCGTCTGCGGATAGTTCGCGTCGTCGATGGTGTAGGTCGTGCCGTCCTTCTCGTAGCTGAACGCCTTGGTCGCGTCGAGGACGGCGTTCTGGAAGTCCATGCCG
The DNA here is from genome assembly GCA_017650345.1 of Kiritimatiellia bacterium. GTDB lineage: Bacteria > Verrucomicrobiota > Kiritimatiellia > RFP12 > UBA1067 > UBA1067. The sequence goes on from JAGCFB010000074.1 coordinate 6,494, forward strand.
AGCTTCGCGAGCTCGACCTCGATCGCGTTGAAGCGCTCCTTCGCGGCGCCCTCGAGCGCGACGCCGGAGAGCTCCGCGCCCTGCACCATCTTCTCGAGGATGCGCGCGCGCGTCGCGCGGTCGGGTCCGTCGGGGAGGGACGCGAGCGCGGCCTTGGAGGACTCGTAGATCGGACGGGACTGTCCGACGCGCTGCGCGAAGGCGACGATCCGCGGCTGGAAGTCCTCCTCCACCTTGCGCCAGGCGTCCGAGTTCATGACGGACGTCATGTGGGCGACCATGCCCCAGCAGCGCCAGAGCTCGCGCGTCGCGTCGTCCAGCGTCCACACGAGGCCCTCGTACGTGGCGGGGGCGGACGTCTCGATGGCGGCGACGGATTTCTCGGATTCCTCAAGGAGGCGCGGAAGCTCCGCCGCGGCGAATTCGGGCGTGAACGACGCCCAGTCGGGAAAGTTGCAGGCCATCTACGGACTCCTCAGCCTTTGACGATCTTGTTGATTTCGACGAGCTTCCTCCAGAGTGCCTCGACCTCGGAGAACTTGATGGCGTTCGCCGCGTCGCTCTTGGCGACCTTGGGGTTGCGATGGGTCTCCATGAAGACGCCGTCTATGCCTGTGGCGACCGCCGCGCGGGCGAGGGCGGGCGCGTACTTGCCGTCGCCGCCGGAGCCGGTGCCGAGTCCGCCCGGACGCTGCACGGAGTGCGTGGCGTCCATGACGACCGGGTAGCCGAGCTCGCGCATGATGAGCAGCGAGCGCATGTCCGCGACGAGGTTGCGGTAGCCGAAGGAGGCGCCGCGCTCGCAGAGGAGGATGCGGCGGTTGCCGGTGGATTCGATCTTCTTGACGACCTGCGCCATGTCCTCGGGGGCCATGAACTGACCCTTCTTGACGTTCACGACGGCGCCTGTCTCGCCGGCGGCGACCACGAGGTCCGTCTGCCGCGCGAGGAACGCGGGGATCTGGAGCATGTCGCAGACCTCGGCGACGGGCGCGCACTGCCAAGGCTCGTGGACGTCCGTGACGACGGGCACGTCGAAGGTCTGTCGGACCTCTGCGAGGATCTCGAGACCCTTCTCGATTCCGGGTCCGCGGTACGAATCAACGCTCGTGCGGTTGGCCTTGTCGAAGCTGGCCTTGAAGACGAACCCGACCTTGAGCCTCCTGGCGAGGTCCGTCAGGCGCTCCGCGAGGTCGAGGGCCATCGCGCGCGATTCGATGACGCACGGGCCGGCGATGAACGTGAGGCCGCCGTCACCGAAGACGACGCCCTTGTCAACAGAGATTTTCTTGATTTTCATTGCTTCTATTATACCACTTCCGCCCCTCGGAAGGATAGGGTTTTCTTTTGCCGGCGACGCTTTACAGGCGCGAAGGGATTCTGATATACTATCGGCAATGAAAGTGAAGATCGAGGAGTCGTGGAACAGGATACTGGCGGAGGAGTTCGAAAAGCCATACTTCGCCAGCCTTGTCCAGTTCGTGAAGTCAGCCTACGCCAACGGCGTCGTCTATCCGCCGCCCGGGAAGATATTCGAGGCGTTCAACCGCACTCCCTTCGACAAGGTGAAGGCCGTGATCATCGGACAGGACCCGTACCACGAGCCGGGACAGGCCCAGGGGCTTTGCTTCTACGTCCCGCCGGACGTCGCGCCGCCGCCGTCGCTCGTCAACATCGCCAAGGAGCTCGGCAGGATGCCGGACCTCCTTTCGTGGGCGGACCAGGGCGTGCTCCTGCTCAATGCGACGCTCACCGTCGCCGCCCACCGCGCAGGCTCGCACCAGGGCAAGGGCTGGGAGGCGTTCACGGACGCCGTGATCCACGCGCTCGCGGAGCGCCGCGACAACATCGTATTCATACTCTGGGGCAGCTACGCGCAGAAAAAAGGCGCGTTTATCGACCGATCGCGCCACTGCGTCATAGAGTCCGCCCACCCTTCGCCCCTTTCCGCCTACCGCGGCTTCTTCGGCTCGCGCCCCTTCGCGCGCGCCAACGAGTACCTCGCCGCCCACGGCATCCCGGCGATAGAGTGGTGACGGATCAGAACGCGACGACCTCGCCGATCGTCGGAACGAGGAGCTCCACACCGGCCGCGGCGGCGGACGCCTTTTCGTTCGCGTACGGCTCGTCCCACGGATGCGTGCTGATGCAGAACTTTCCGTGGTGGCCGGTGACGTACTTCCGCGCGCCGAGATAGTACATCGCCAGCTCCAGCTCGCCGGGAAGCGTATGGACGCGCGGCCAGCGCACGTTGTACTGTCCGTTCTCCAGGAACGCGAGGTCTATCCCCGGAAAGCGCCGTCCGATCAGCTTGAACCGCTCGTCGTATCCGCCGTCTCCGCCGAAGTACAGCCTGCGCGAGCGCGATTCGACGAGGAAGGACGCCCACAGGGACTGGTTGCGAACGAAGCCTCGCCCGGAGAAGTGGTGCGTCGGCAGGCAGTAGAACGTCATTGCGCGTCCGCCCTCCAGCTCGACGGTCTCCGTCTCGCCCCAGTCCAGCTCCGCAAGCTTGACGGGCGCGTATCCCCAGCGCTCCAGATGCTCGCCGACGCCGAGCGGACACACCACGCGTCCGATGCGGTCGCGCATGGACATCACCGTGCGGCAGTCGAGATGGTCCCAGTGGTCGTGCGTTATCACGAGGACGTCGATGTCGGGGACGTCGTCCGGACTGTAGATATCCGTCCCGGGGAACGGCTCGCCCATGAGGAAAGATATCGGCGAGGCGTCGTGGAACACGGGATCGACCAGGATCCGCACGCCGTCCAGCTGCGCGAAATAGCTGCTGTGTCCGAACCAGACGAACAGGTCGCGGGACCTGTCGAGCGCGTGGAGGTCGGACTTGACGACCGGAATCTCGCCCTCCGCCGGGACGAGCCTGAGCTGGCGCTTCCTGAAGAGCGAACTCCACACGCCTCCGCGTCCGTCGTCCTTGCGCGGCGGCGGAACGTATTCTGTCGCGAGATTGCGGAATGCGCCATACCTGTAGTTGGGCGAGGAGAGGATCCTCTTCCGACGATCTCCGGTCGGGAGCCGTCCGAAGCGCGTCGCATGCATGAATGACCAGCCGCCCGCCGCGAGCGCGCCAAGCGTCGCGCCGCCTGCGGCGATGCCCTTAAGGAATCCTCTCCTCGTCATGCCGGGCTTCCGCGCGCCGCCTACTTCAGCTTGAAGCCGGTGCCGACGAACTGCGCGACGTCGCGTCCCGTTCCATCGACGACATCGACGTTGACGACGCACGAGCTGCGTCCGTCCTTCTTCCAGCGCGCCGTGGCGACGAGCCTGTCGCCCTTGGGCGCGGCGAGGTAGCTGATGCTGACCTGCTGCGCGACGGTGACGCGCTCGCGATCGTTGGTCAGCGCGGCGAACGCGAAGTCCGCCAGCGTGAAAATCGCCCCGCCCATGACGCCGCCGTAGGCGTTTTTATGACGGTCGCCGACTGTCATGCTCGTCACGGCGTGCGACGCGTCGAGTTCGTCGATGGACATTCCGTTCTCAGTCGCGAACCTGTCGCAGGAGAAGTACGCCCTTGCCTCTTCGATAGTGCTGAAGTTGCCCATGTTGTCGTCAGGCTCCCTTTGTGTTTTCGATGGATCACGCCATTTCGCGCGTGAGGCGGAGTCCGGCGTCCGTAATCTCGAAATCGTAGAAGCGCGAACGGGTGGTCGCGCTGAAACGCGACAGCTTCCTGCGGATGGTGGCGGCGTCCTTCGCGGACTTCGCGATGATGAACATGAATCCGCCGCCGCCCGCTCCGGTCAGCGTGACGGCCGAGGAATAAGGACGGATCAGGTCTATGACCTCCTCGACGCGCTCGTTAGTGCTGCCAGGGTCGAGCAGCTTCTTGTCGCGCCAGTATCCGTTGACCGCCTCGGCGAACCTGTCGATGTCGCCCGCCTCCAGCGCCTTCGCGCCGGCCTCCGCGTCGCGCTTGAGGCTATCGACGATGATCGTCGCGAAGCCGTGCGGATTGTCCGCGTAGAACGCCAGCACCTTCCTGAGGATGTTGCGCGCCATGCGCTTCTGTCCGGTGAAGTAGAGGAGCGAGCGCTCCTTCAGCTCCTTGGCTGCGGACGCCGGAACGGCGATCTTGCTTACGGAGACGTGCTGCGGATCGCCCTTCCCGGACCTGAGGAGCTTGACCCCGCCGACGACCCCGCCGAACTGGTCCTGCCATCCGCCGCCCGTGCGCATCTCCTGCTCCAGGCGCAGCGTCAGCTCGCCGATCTCGTCCGCGTCCGTGCGTCCGAGAAGCGCGGCGATGGTCGCGGCGCCGAGGATGGAGCTGGTGCCCATGCCGGACCCCTTCGGAAGGTTCGCCGAAATGACGATGTCGAGTCCGACGCTGCCGAACCTGAACCCAGTCACGGCGAGCGCGCTCTTCACGAGGGCGCACCAGTCGTGCGGATCGGAGTGGTCCGCGAGCTCGGCGGCGGACTTCACTAGCCGGCGCTTTCCGAGGTCCTTGGAGACGATCCGCACGTAGCGGTCCTTGCGCTCCGAGACGGTCACCTCGATGGGCATCTCCCCGTCGAGTGTAACCGCCGCGTTAAGGACGGTGCCGCCCTCCGCTATGCATATTGGCGGCGTATCGCTCCATCCGCCGGCAAAGTCGATGCGCACGGGCGCAGTAACGCGCGTTCTGCGAGGCGAACGGAGCTTCATAAGACGACCGTAATCGACGTTTCGCATGAGCTCGGCCATGCCATGCCGCTCCCAGAGTCCGTCCGTCTTGAAGTTGTCATCAATCCGGTAGCGGAGATCGTACCACCCGCGTCTGCCGTGGGGGATGCATGTGAAGCACTCGCCTTTTTTCAAAGCAAGCCTCTTGAATCGCCCGGGCGGCACATTCGTCACCACGTTTTCTCCGGCAAGCGAAAGCTGGCAGTGGACCGCGTCAACATAGGTCTTGCCATCGCCCAGTTTCTCAAGGATCTCGCGCGTTGAGCCTATGTGAAAGAACCTGCACGATTCGTCGACAACGTTGACGCTGAACGGCGCGAAGCCAGCCAAAAGCATCTTTGGAAATTCGTCGTAGATGTCGCCTTCTACAGGGAGTTCCTTCATCTTTTGGGCAGTCTGCCAGTCAATGAACATAACGCCCGTGTCGATGAGATGGCGTCCGCCCGTCACTTGGGGTTTCTGCTTGAAGTCGGCGACGCGCACTGCGCCGCGCTTCGGCGCACGCCCCTTGCCGACAATGTACACGCCGTGGCGACGAGCCTCTTCGGGGCCGTCAGGATACGCGACGCCAGTGACTCCCGGACGGGAGAAATCGACCGACTCGTAGTCGAACTCGGGGAGGACGTCGCCAGAGACGACAACAACGCCGCCATCGGCGGGAAGCGGCAGACGCGCCATCGCTGCGGCTATATGCTCGAACATGCTGCGCCCGTCAGGCATCGGGACGAACGCCTTGCCCATCGCCGCATAGCCGGGCGTGCGTCGGGCGTCGCCGCCGGAGTGGCAGACGAGGACGCGCCCCGAGAGCTTAAGCTTCCTGAGGAGGTTCACGGTCGCCCCGAGAGAGCCGACGCGGCGGTCGCCCGGATCGGGAACGACCTTGACGTCCGTGCGGTTCCTCGTCTGCGCCTCGTATCCGCACGCCTGCGCCGCATTCGCGGCGGTTATAACAATGGTGTTGAATCCTGTCATGCTTCACTCCGTTACTATCTTGAAAAACCTCTTGTCGCCTGTGACGGACAATGGAACCGTCACCGTAACCGTTCCGTCGGGATTATCCGCAGTCCCGATTCCATCGAAAGACGTCAGCGTCGCGACGGACGTCGAGCCGCCGATGGCCGCGCTCGCGCCGCTGCCTTTGCCGCCCTTCGCGGCGTTGCCGCCCTTCACGTTCAGCGTGCCCTCGCCGGTGACGATCAGCGTGGAGCCGGAGTTCAGCCTGATGCCGGCGCCGTACTTGCCGGTCGTAGCGGTGAAAGCTTCATTAATCGCGAAGTTCACATCGTCGAGGGAAACGACGGCGGACGAATTGTCGGCGAAAGTCACGGTAGCCACGGCCGATGCGAGGATGTCCTCGACAGTAGCG
>JAGCFB010000075.1 GCA_017650345.1 Kiritimatiellia bacterium
CGCGCCGAGCTGTACGACGCAAGGCAGAACGATGCCGCGCAAAGCGATTGAGGCGGTTGGCCATGTGCGCTAAGGTAATAGCCTTTCTGATAGCCATCTCCGTCGCATGCCATGCGTCGGCCGCCAGGATTGTAGCCGCGTACGGCCTCAAGCCCGACACCCCCGAACCCGAAATCGTCGCCCACCTCTTCAAACTCTATGCCGAGATGACGAAGGAGGTTTGAGGTTGGAATCGCGACAAAAACTTTCTGCAATGGGTGTTGGGAGAGAAATGATTGTCCCTGCAATGGCGTGAATTGCAAGGCCAGGTGGGGGACGGGGCTGAAATATGATATAATTATGGAGTGCCGGAGCGCGTATGATGGAGTGCGCGGCGGCGCAGGAACGGAGGCAGCGTGGAGAACAAGATAGAGAAATACGTGAGGGAGATACCGGACTTCCCCAAGCCGGGCGTCCTCTTCCGCGACGTTACGGGGATCCTCGACACGGGCGAGGGCTTCCGCCTTGCGATGATAGAGATGGAGTCCGCCCTTGCCGGCGTGCACGTGGACAAGATCGCAGCGCCCGAGTCTCGCGGGTTCATCTTCGGCGCGGCGCTTGCGGACAGGCTCCGCTGCGCGTTCGTCCCGATCCGCAAGCCAGGCAAGCTCCCCTGCCGCACGATCAGCGAGGACTACGAGCTGGAGTACGGACACGCCACGCTGCACATGCACGCCGACGCCGTCTCGCCCGGCGACCGCGTCGTGGTGATCGACGACCTCCTCGCGACCGGCGGGACGGCGATCGCCGCAGCCAGGCTGGTCGAGCGCCTCGGCGGGCAGGTCATCAAGATGATGTTCGCCATCGAACTCGCGGGCTTCGGCGCCCGCGAGGGCAAGCTCGCCGGGTACGACGTCTTCTCCCTTGTGCGCTACCCGGGCAAGTGATATAATAACTTAAACGCAATACGACAAACAAGTCAAAGGACAACACTAAATGAAGAAATCCCTCGCTACGATCTTCGCCGCGGCCGCGGCGTTAGCATTCGCCGACGTCGCCCCCGCTCCCGAAGGCGAGTCCGTGCCCGCCGTGGAGAATGAGTCCAGCTGGACGGACCGCCTGTCCGGCTTCGGCAACTACGGCATATACTCCGGCTACCAGCTCTACGGATCGCTCGTCAACTCCGAGCCGACCCTCCAGGGATACGTCGAGGTGAACGCCGCGCTGTCGTGGGACGGCACGGACCTCGGCAGCCTAGGCGTCGGGCTCTGGTCCAACACCGACCTCACGGACAAGCGCCGCGGGAGCTACGGCAAGGCGTTCAACGAGTGGGATCCCAACCTCCACTGGAGCACGACCCTCTGGTTCGACGACGACAGGACGTGGGGGCTCTTCTACCGCACCTCGCTCGTGTGGTACTACTATCCCCACCGCCGCCACGACCACATGTGGGGCTCCACCAAGACGACCATGGACTGGATCCACAGCTTCGCGCTCGTCAACCCGTTCGTGACGCCGTTCCTCGACTGGGTTCACGAGTACCACGAGAGCAACGCCGACCTCCTGCAGTTCGGACTCAGGAAGGACATCTCCGTCGATGGCGTCGAGGGTCTCAAGCTCACGCCCGCCGTCACGTTCGTCTATCGCGACCACCGCTACAACTGGTGCTTCCCGACCGCCAACTTCACCGAGTTCCACAACGGCGGGATCGCGACGGTCAAGCTCGGACTCGACGCCAACTACCAGATCAGCGAGCACTTCGGCATCTTCGCCAAGGTCGCGTACTGCTCCATCATCGACGGCGACCTCCGCAACGCGTCCGACAACACCTCCGGCGCGGGATACGGCAAGTACAAGGACTTCGCGTGGGGCGGCGTCGGCGTGACGTTCAACTTCTGACGATGAGCGCTACAGGCAAGACATACCTGACGGCGGACGGATTCCTCCTTGACTCGTGGCGGCTCGCCGCCGCGGTCAAGGCGTCCGCCTGGAAGCCCGACCTCATCCTCGCGCTCTGGCGCGGCGGCGCGGGCGTAGGCGTATCCGTCCACGAGTTCTTCAAGGCGACCGGATGGGACGTCAGGCACATCCCCCTCAAGTGCGCGAGCTACACTGGCATCGGCGCGAACGCGGGGGACGTCGTGTTCACGCTCGGCGACGAGATATTCGGCATGATGCGTCCGGGCGACAAGGTGCTCGTCGTGGATGACGTGTTCGACACGGGAAAGACCGCCAAGGCGGTCAAGGCGCGCATCGACGGCGCCGGCGCCGAGATGCGCATGGCATGCGTGTACTGGAAGCCGGAGAAGAACAGGACGGACATGAAGCCGGACTACTTCGTGCGCGACGTCGGCGGCGACTGGATCGTGTTCCCTCACGAGATCGACGGACTGTCCGCCGAGGAGGTCCGCGTGAAATGCCCGGAGCTCGCCGACCTGATGGGGATCTGACAAGGACGTACAAGGAGCTTACATGAACTTCAAGGCTTCGCTTTTCATCGTCGCGGCGGCGCTTGCGCTGCCGCTTTGGATTTGGTACGGATGGCGCATCGAGCCCGAGAACGGGCAGATCGCCGTCCTCATGAAGAAGACAGGCAAGAACCTCCCGCCTGAGGCGATAATCGCGCCCGGCCCGGAGTACAAGGGCGTGCAGGCGGACGTCCTGCCCGAGGGCCGCTACTTCCGCAATCCGTGGACCTGGGAGTGGCAGTACTACCGCTCCATGGACATCCCGGCCGGGAAGTTCGGCGTGCTCGTGCGCAAGTTCGGCAAGGACCTCCCCGCCGGCGAGATCATCGCGCGCGACGCGTCGTACAAGGGGATCGTCCGCGAGGTCCTCGGCACGGGCCGCCACCGCGTCAACCCGTTCGCCTACGACGTGAAGCTCTACGACGACATCACGATCAAGCCCGGGCACGTCGGCGTCGTGACGCGCCTCACCGGCGCGGACATCCTCTCGGGCGGCGGCGCGGACGCGTCCGTCGGCACCGGCTTCCTCGTCGGCGAGGGGTCGAAGGGCGTGACGGACGGCATACTCAAGGAGGGAACGCACAGGCTCAACCCGTTCCTCTGCTCCGTGACGATCGTCAACGTGCAGAGCCAGCGCTTCGAGATGAGCGGGGCGGACGCCATTACGTTCCTCACGCAGGACGGCTTCACCGTCCAGGCCGAGGGCACGCTCGAGTTCAACCTCGAGCTGGACAAGGTCGCTCTCCTCTCGCACGAGGTCGGCGACATGGACGACATCCTCCAGAAGATAATCCTTCCGTCCGCGCGCGGCTTCTCGCGCATCGAGGGCTCCAAGAAGGTCGCCACGGAGTTCATCGTCGGCGAGTCGCGCCAGGCGTTCCAGAACTCGCTCGAGGCGTACCTGAAGCGCGTCTGCGCGCCGTGGGGCATCTCGCTCAACTCCGTCCTGATCCGCGACATATTCGCTCCGCAGGAGGTTGCGAGGATCATCCGCGCGCGAGAGCTCGCCGTCCAGGAGGCGAAGAAGATAGACCAGCAGATCGCGCAGGCGAAGAGCCTCGCCGAGCTCGGACGCCAGAAGGCGCTAGCCGAGCGCAACTCGCAGGTGGTCGCCGCCGAGACGGAGCGCATCCAGCGCAAGATCGCCGCCGAGCAGTCCCGCGCTGAGCGCACCATCGCCGCGCAGACGCGGCTGGACGTCGCCGCGACCGAGCTGAAGGCCGCAGAGGCCGAGGCCGCCGCGAAGCTCGCCAAGGCGGAGGCGGAGCGCAAGGTCGTTGAGGCCAGGACGACCGCCGAGGCTGAGGTCCTGAAGAGCGAGGTGTCCGTCTATGCGGACGAACGCGACTACCTAAGGGCGCGCCTCTACGAGAAGACCGCGCCGCGCGTCACCGAGGTCGTGACGGCGGACGATCCGCGCGAGATGATGGGGATCCCGGCCAAAAGCGGATTCGCCAAGGAGAAGGGAGGTGCGCAATGAACGAGTCCAGGAAGTTCGCCGCGCTCATGGTCGCGGTCGCAGTCGCGCTTGCCGTCGCCGTCTTCGCGTTCGAGTGGATTTGCTGCCGCATCTACGTTGGCCCAGGCGAGATGGCCATCGTGACGGCGAAGACCGGAGACGAGCTGCCGCCCGGGGCGATCCTCGCCGAGCCGGGGCAGAAGGGCGTCCAGCGCGTCCCGCTCGCCGAGGGACGCCACTTCCTCAATCCGATCACGCACGACTGGCGGATCGTCAGGGCTGTGTCCATCCCGGCCGGCTCCGTCGGCGTCGTGACGTCCAAGAACGGACGCGAGCTGCCGCCCGGCGAGATCCTCGCGCCGGACCGCGACTCCAAGGGCGTGTGGAGGGACGTGCTCGGACCGGGCACCTACCGCCTGAACCCCGAGGGCTACGCCGTGACCGTCATGAGCGCGATAAACATCCCGATCGGATACGTCGGCGTCGTGACGAGCCAGACGGGGCGCCCCGCGAAGGAGGGCGCGTTCGCCGGCCCCGGCGAGAAGGGCGTCATGGAGAGGATCCTCCAGCCCGGACTCTACTACGTCAATCCGCGCGCGTACCAGGTCGATGTCGTCGAGGTCGGAATGAACCAGGTCTCGATCGTCGGCAAGTCCGGCACCGTCGTCCTCACGAAGACGCAGAGCCAGAGCGCGAACGGACTCGACGAGCTCCAGCGCATGACGCTCCAGAAGCAGGTCCAGAAGCGCGCGGAGTACGTGACGCAGAACGCGGACCTCGGGATCGTCGATGAGGACAACGCGCGCAACTTCTCGCAGGTGCTGTCGGGGTCGCTTTCCCGCGCGCCCGTCGCGAAGAAGAAGGTCGCTTCGCCGTCCGCGTCCGGCATGGCGCTCGCCCGCGTCCGCGAGGAGATGGCGGAGCCGCTCGCCGCGGCAGGCGTCGCGCCCGCGCCGCAGCAGCCGGCCAGCGACTCGGTCGCCTTCGGAATGAACCAGTTCGTGCAGTTCCCGTCGTCCGACGGCTTCGCCATCATGCTCGACATGACGGTTGAGTTCGAGCTGATGCCGGAGAAGATATCGAAGATATTCATGCTGTACGGCGACCTTCCGGCTGTCGTCTCGAAGATCATCATGCCGCAGATCCTCTCGATCTCGCGCATGAAGGGGTCCGACTACAAGGCCCGCGAGTTCATCGACGGCGAGGGCCGCCAGAAGTTCCAGGAGGAGATGACGGCGGAGCTCGTGCGCGTCCTCGGCGAGAAGTCCATCCTCGTCCGCAACGCGATCGTCAGGCACGTCGAGGTGCCGGACGAGATACTCTCGCCCATACAGTCCGCCGCCGTCGCGAAGGAGCAGGACCTCACCAACCGCACCGAGCAGGAGACCGAGAAGCGCCGCGCCGAGCTGAACACCGAGATCGCCAAGGTCGATCAGCTCAAGCGCGAGGTGGAGCAGGAGACCGCGAAGCTCGTCGCGACGGTCGCCGCGGAGATGAAGAAGGACGTCGCCGGGATCGACGCGGAGACGAAGCTCAAGGCCGCGGAGATCGACCTCGAGTGCGCCAAGATACAGGCGAAGATCACCGAGACGCGCGGAGGCGCGGACGTCGCGGCGCGGTTCATGGTGGAGAACGAGGAGGCGAAGGGCCTGAAGCGCCGCGCCTCCGCGTTCAGGGATCCGTCGCTCTGGGCGGACCTCACGTTCGCCGACGCGCTGAACCCCGACGTTACGATACGCGTCATCCACGCCGGCGAGGGCACGCTGTGGACGGACCTCAAGGGCGCCTCCATCGCGGTTCCCGCGGCCGGCGCGGCCCCCGCCCCCGCGACAAAGTGAAAGGAAACTGAGAAATGAAGAACGGCTGCATATTCTGCGCGATCGCCGCAGGCGAGATACCGAGCTTCAAGGTTTACGAGGACGACGTCGTCCTCGCGTACCTCGACATCAACCCGTTCACGGAGGGACACACCCTCGTCATCCCGAAGGCGCACTCCGAGGGGCTCCTCGACACGCCGGACGAAACGCTGGCCGCCGTCCTCGCGCGCGTCAGGAAGGTCGCGGCGCACCTGAAGTCTGCGCTTCCCTGCGACGGCTTCAACATCCTCCAGAACAACGGCGAGGCGGCCGGGCAGACCGTGAAGCACCTCCACTTCCACATCGTCCCGCGCTACGGGACGGGTCCGATCGCCTTCGAGAGCGGCAAGGGCGACATGGAGCGCCTGAAGGCCCTCGCCGACCGCGTCCGCATGGCCTGATGTCGCCGTCGGCGTTCATAGACGACCCGGACTGGGCGAAGGTAGTCCCCGAGTTCAAGGAGAGCGCGAAGAAGCGCCACCTCCCCGCGCACGAGGACTGCTCCTCCATCGACGCCGAGGACGCCGCCGCGCACCTCATGGCGGGCGGGACGCTCGGACGCATGCCGGGCTACGAGGAGCGTCCGGGCCAGCTCGACATGCTGAAGGCCATCGTGCGCGCGTTCAACGCTCGCGAGCACCTCATGATAGAGGCCGGGACGGGCGTCGGCAAGTCGCTCGCCTACCTCGTGCCGTCCATCCTCTGGGCGTGGACCAACGACACGCCGGTGGTGGTGTCCACGGCGACGCGGAACCTCCAGAGCCAGCTCATCGGCTCGGACATCCCGCGCGCCGTGTCCGTGCTCGGCGAGAACGCCTCCGGCTTCAAGGTCGCGCTCCTGAAGGGACGCTCCAACTACCTGTGCCTCAGGGCCGTCGGCGACTTCTTCGCCTCCGGCTTCTGGACGATGTCCGACGAGGAGCAGGCGGAGATGCCGCGCTTCATAGAGTGGCTGAGGACGACGCCGGACGGCGACCTGGACAGGTACGACGGACTCCCCCGCAGCCTTCTCAACTGCCCCGGCGAGGAGTGCGGCGGAAGGCGCTGCCCCTACTACTCGCGCTGCTTCGTCTATCGCGCCCGCAAGAACGCGGCGGACGCCCACCTCGTCGTCGCGAACCACTCGCTCGTCCTCGCCGAGGCCGGGAGCGGCGGCGGCGCGGCGATCCTGCCGGCGTACGGACGCCTTGTGCTCGACGAGGCGCACAACCTGGAGGCGATCGCGACCGAGCAGTTCAGCTTCGAGTTCTCCATGCCTGCCCTGACGCGCATCCTCAACCGGCTCATGCGCAAGGGGCGCGGACGCCGCCAGCATCCGGGCGGCGTGATAGCGGCGGTCGATCGCCAGCTCCAGCGCGGCGTCCTCTCCGGGAGCGCGGGCGCGGACCAGGTGCGGCGGCTTACGTCCATGGTGCCCGGACACATCGTGCGCGTGGTTGACGCGGCGGACGCGCTCTTCGACCTGCTCGGACGCCTGATGGCCCCGGTGAAGGGCGCGGAGGCGGTGCGCTACCGCGTCTCGGACGGCGTGAGGCGGCATTCGGTGCACGGACTCTTCAAGGCGTACGAGAACGGGGAGTGGGACGAGGCGGCCATGCTGTCCGCCCAGTCCCGCATGGAGGAGGAGCTCGCCGCGCTTGTCACGACGCTCCACGCGATCCGCGACGCGCTCGACGCGTCCGTGCCGGAAGGGGAGTTCAACTACTGCGCGGACCTCTCGACGCAGCTGGACGGGGTGGCGGCGTCGATCGTCGGTTTCGCAAACGAGGCGAACTTCGTCCTCAAGGGCGAGAAGGACACCCACGCGTACTGGGTCGAGCGCGTCCACACGGAGAAGCGCCGCCAGCACCTGCGGCTCGTCGCGGCGCCGCTTTCGGTGGCGGACGAGCTTCACGGACTCGTTTACGACACCAAGGACTCGGTGATCCTGTCCTCCGCGACGCTGCGCGTCAGCAACGACTTCCGATACATGGCGCGCCGCCTCGGCTGCCGCATGTGCGACGGCGGGGACGGACGCTTCCGCGCGCTTGTCGCGCCCTCGCCGTTCGACTACCTGCGCCAGTCCCTGGTGCTTGCGCCGGACTGCCTTCCCGATCCGGCGTCGAACGCGTCCGGCTACGCGGAGAGCCTGGCGGAGCTGTTGAAGGACCTTTTCGCGGCGACGCGCGGAAGGGCGCTCGTCCTGTTCACGAGCTACGACATGATGAGGTCCGTCGCGGCCAACGCGCGCGGCGCGCTGGAAGGCGCGGGCGTGGAGCTTCTCGTGCAGGGAGAAGGTCGTTCGCGCGAGTCCATGACGTCCTCCCTTCGCGACTGCGCGCCGGACGCGTCCGTGGTGCTTTTCGGCGCGCAGTCGTTCTGGGAGGGCGTGGACGTCGCAGGCGAGGCGCTCTCCTGCGTCGTGATCGCGCGGCTTCCGTTCGCGCAGGTGGGAGATCCGATAACCGAGGCGCGCTCCGAGAAGATCGACCGCGAGGGCGGAAGCTCCTTCCGCGACTACGCGCTGCCGGAGGCGGCGATAAGGTTCAGACAGGGGTTCGGACGCCTCATCCGCTCGAAGCGCGACAGGGGCGTCGTGATCGTGACCGATCCGCGCATCGTGACGAAGAGCTACGGCTCGACCTTCCGCAAGTCGATCCCGGCGTCCGTCCACACCGTGACGGACACGTCGGAGCTTCTCGAGCGGGTGTCCTCGTTCTTCACCGAAGGCTGACCGGCGGGACCGGTCAGGCCATAAACGGATTGCCGGCCTTTTCCGCGGCGATCGTCGTGGCGGGTCCGTGCCCCGGGACGACCACCGTGCCGTCGGGAAGGTCCGCAAGCTTCCTGAGGGATTCCGTCATAGCGGACATGCTGCCGCCGGGGAAGTCCGTCCTGCCGACTGACCCCGCGAACAGCGTGTCGCCGGAGAGCAGGAGCGGCGCGCCGTCGAAGTCCGCGAAGAAGTAGCAGACCCCGCCCGGCGTGTGGCCAGGGGTGTGGATGACCTGGAGGCCCGGGATCTCCAGCGTCGCGACGTCGCGAAGTCCGTCGGGGACGCCGATGGAGGGGTATTCCGGCGGCATCTGGTTGAACGGGTGCCCGAATATCGGACGGTCCGCCGGGTGCGCATAGACCGGTATGTCCGGGAACGCGCGCTTCAGCGCTGGGATGCCGCCGATGTGGTCGAAGTGCGCGTGCGTGAGCAGGATGGCCTGCGGGACGAGTCCGCGCCTGGCCGCCAGCGCGGCGATGCGCTCGCCCTCCTCGCCCGGATCGACGATCCACGCCTTGCCGTCCGAATGCAGCACGGAGCAGTTGACTCCGTAGCTTCCAACCTCGATAGTGAATCTTTCCATGCCACAAGTATATCAAATCGGACGCCCCGGACTCAACCTCCGCCGCCGGAAAACGCCGGGCCCCGCCGCCGGCGCGCCGTCTGTCCGATTTTTTGGTATAATATAACGAATGACTGACACGAGTCTAAAGACGTACGGCGAGGACGTATTCTCCGAGAAGGCGATACGCCGTCACCTTCCTAAGGATGTCGCGGCGAAGCTCCTGGCGACGATGCGCGACGCGAAGCCCCTGGACCCGTCCATTGCGGACGCGGTCGCGCAGGGGATGAAGGACTGGGCGCTCAAGAGCGGCGCGACGCACTTCACCCACTGGTTCCAGCCGCTCACCGGCGGGACCGCCGAGAAGCACGACGCGTTCCTGGAGCCGACCGGCCCGGCGCAGGCGGTGCAGAAGTTCTCCGGCAAGAACCTGATCGGCGGCGAGACGGACGCGAGCTCCTTCCCGTCCGGAGGCCTCCGCTCCACCTTCGAGGCGCGCGGCTACACGGCGTGGGACCCCACGTCGCCCGCGTTCATCAAGCGCCACGCGAACGGCGCGACGCTGTGCATCCCGACGGCGTTCTGCGCCTACACGGGCGCCGCGCTCGACATGAAGACGCCGCTCCTGCGCTCCATCCAGGCGGTGTCGCGCGCGACGGAGCGTCTGATGTCCAAGTTCGGCAAGCCGAAGGCCCACGTCTCCATAACGCTGGGGGCGGAGCAGGAGTACTTCCTCATCGACCGCTCGTTCTACCTGAAGCGCCCCGATCTGCTCCAGACCGGGCGCACCGTCTATGGCGCGGCGCCGGCGAAGCACCAGCAGCTGGACGACCACTACTTCGGGGCGATACGTCCGCGCATCCTCAAGTTCATGACCGAGGTCGAGGAGCGCCTGTGGAGGCTCGGGATCCCGGCCAAGACGCGCCACAACGAGGTCGCGCCCGCGCAGTTTGAGCTTGCGCCGATGTTCGAGGACCTCAACCTCGCGGTTGACCACAACATGCTCGTCATGGAGGTCCTGAAGCAGGCTGCCGAGGCGAACGGACTCGTCTGCCTCCTGCACGAGAAGCCGTTCGAGGGCGTCAACGGGTCCGGCAAGCACTGCAACTGGTCCATCGCCTACGGAGGGAAGAACCTCCTGTCGCCGGGGGCGAGTCCGCGCGACAACGCGATCTTCCTCACGTTCCTCTCCGCGATCGTCCGCGCCGTCGATCTGCATTCGGACATGCTGCGGATGGCCACGGCCGGCGCGGGCAACGACCACCGCCTCGGCGCGAACGAGGCGCCGCCGGCCATAATCTCCGTGTTCCTCGGCGACGAGCTCTCCGCCGTCATGCGCGAGATCGAGACGGGAAGGGCGGAGCGTAAGACGGGCCGCACGGCGATGAAGATCGGCGTCGATACGATGCCGCCGATCCCGCGCGACACGACGGACCGCAACCGCACCTCGCCGTTCGCCTTCACGGGCAACAAGTTCGAGTTCCGCGCGCCGGGCTCCTCGCAGAACTGCGCCGCCAGCCAGATGGTCCTCAACACCATCGTGGCGGAGTCCATCGACGCCATATGCGACAAGCTGGACGCGCTTGTGGACGTCCCGGAGCGCTCGCCGAAGTACACGGACCGCTTCAACGAGGAGCTCCAGAAGCTCCTGCAGCGACTCATCCGCAAGCACAAGCGCGTCCTCTTCTCGGGCGACGGCTACGCGAAGGAGTGGAAGGCGGAGGCCGAGAGGCGCGGACTCCCCAACCTGCACGACACGCTGGAGGCGATCGCGCCGATGGAGAGCCCCGCGAACCGCGCGCTCTTCGCGAAGTACGGCGTCCTCACCGAGGGCGAGATGGCCTCGCGCCGCGAGATTGCCGCAGAGGACTACGAAAGCCGCGTGCTGATCGAGGGCAAGGTCGCGCTGGAGATCGGGCGCTCGATGATAAGGCCCGTGGTGGCGGACGAGTTCAGCCGCCTCGCGACGGCCATCGGACGCGCGTCGAGGGACGGACTCAAGGTCGGCATTGCGGGGCTCAAGGCGCTGAGCCTGAAGCTCGGCGCGGGGCTCGACGACCTGCACGTCAAGTGCGAGAGGCTCGAGAAGTCCGTCTCCAAGGGCGAGCCGCGCGGCATCCTGCGCGCCATGGGCGATCTGCGACGTACCGTTGACAGGCTCGAATGCCTGGTGGACGACTCGAAGTGGCCTCTTCCGAAGTACCGGGAGATGCTGTTCATATACTGATCCGGACGGAACATTCAACGATGGAATCCGCAATGAACGAACTGGCCAGAAAGCTGAACGAAACGCTGGGACCCGCGTCCGCCTTCCTTTCGCCGGAGGGCGAGCGCATGTACTTCCCGTACGGCGGGATCCTCGGACAGGGCGCCGAGGCGAGGTCCTGCGACATAAACGCCACGATAGGCATGGCGTTCGAGGAGGACGGCTCCCCGCTCGTGATGGAGTGCTTCGAGTCGGGCGTGAACCTCGACAAGCGCGCCTTCCTGTACGCGGGAAGCTTCGGACTCCCCAAGCTGCGCGAGGTGTGGCGCGAGATGGAGTTCATCAAGAACCCGTCGCTCGTCGGCAAGCGCTTCTCCAGCCCCGTCGTCACCAACGCGCTGACGCACGGACTGCGCATAGCCGCAGAGCTCTTCGCCGGGCCGGACGACGAGGTCGTCGTGCCGGACCTCTTCTGGGACAACTACGCGCTCGTCTTCGGCGAGGCCGTCGGCTCCAGGCTGTCGCTCTTCAACACGTTCCGCGAAGGGCGCTTCGACGTCGCGGCCATGAAGTCCGCGCTCCTGGCCCCCGGCGACAAGAAGATCCTCATCCTCAACTTCCCCAACAACCCGACGGGATACACGGCCACCAACGAGGACGCCGCGGCGATCGTCGAGGCGGTCCGCGAGGCGGCGGACGCCGGCAAGAAGGTCGTCGTCGTCCTGGACGACGCGTACTTCGGGCTCGTTTACGAGCAGGGCGTCCACGGCGAGTCCCTCTTCGCCGAGTTCAGCGACCTTTCGGAGAACGTGCTCGCCGTGAAGCTCGACGGCACGACGAAGGAGGACTACGTCTGGGGCATCCGCGTCGGCTTCATCTCCTTCGCGTTCAAGGGGGCGACGGACGAGCAGCTCAAGGCGCTCGAGGCGAAGGCTGCCGGCAACGTCAGGAGCTGCATATCCAACGCGTCCTCGATCGGACAGCACCTCGCGCTCAGGGCGTTCGCCGACCCCGGCTACGTGCAGCAGAAGCGCGACAAGTACGCCGTCCTCAAGAAGCGCTACCACGAGATCCGCACCATCCTGAGGCTGCATCCCGAGTATGCGGACCTCTTCGAGGCGATGCCGTTCAACTCCGGCTACTTCATGTGCGTCCGTCCGAAGGGCGCGGACGCCGAGGCGGTCCGCAGGCACCTCATCGCGAAGTACTCGACCGGGACGATCGTCCTGTCGGGGCTCATCCGCCTAGCGTTCTCGACCATTCCGACATGCAGGCTCGCGCGGCTCTTCCAGAACGTGGCGGACGCGATCCGCGACGTCCGCGACGGCGCCGCCTCATGAAATCCAAGCCATACCGAAACATAACGACAAAACAAGGAGTCAACAGATGAAGAAGCTCATCGCCTCGCTCGTCGCCGCGCTCGCGCTCGCCGCGTCCGCCGAGCCGCAGAAGGTCGCGGTCGTCCGCCTGGCCGACGCCACGGGAATGACCGGCGCCGCCGGCAGGATCTGCACGATGATCGGAAACCCGATGTTCGTCGGCTACGCCTCGCAGGCCATCTCCCAGTGGGAGCTCTACACGTTCTTCGGCACGCCGCGCGGCGGACTGCCGATCACGCTTCCGGTCTTCGCGGACCTCGATAAGCTGGACAGCGAGACTCCGGAGTTCGCGATACTCTTCCCGATCGACGGCAGGGAGTCCTTCCTCGCCAGGTTCAAGGACGTCCAGGAGAAGGACGGCATGCAGTACGTCGAGAAGGACGGCAACACGCTGCTCCGCAAGGTTTACCTCCTCTTCTCCGACGACGGAAAGTGGGTCGCCGCGTGCGACAAGCCGCAGTTCGCGACGATGGCCCTCGGCTGCGTCGCCGACGCGAAGCCTCTCGACGGCGGCGTCTTGAGCGCCAGCGTCTGCGGGAAGTTCCTCGGCAGGCTGATCGACCTCGCGAGCAAGGAGGCGGAGAAGAAGAACGGCTCGCAAGTCCTCACGGAGCAGTACAGGCGGATCATCGGCGGTGTCGAGGGGCTCAGCATCGACGTCGGCGTCGGCGACGACGGCGTCACCATGCGCGGCGCGATCAAGACGTCCGCAGGGTCCGATCTCGCAAAGGTCGGACAGAAGAGGCTCGGCGCGGACGTCTTCGCGCAGGCGACGTCCGACGCGCTGTCCCTCGAGGCCTACGCCGAGGACGCGTTCGGCTCGCCCAAGCGCGAAATGATCAAGGTGGCCATGGACTTCATCGCCTCCAAGGGCTTCAAGACCGACTTCCTGAACGCCATCCAGAAGACGGAGTCTTTCACCTGCTGCATCGACCTTCCCGCGCTCGTCAAGTACATCGAGGGCGAGGGCGGCGAGACGTTCTCCAAGCTGGATCCCGACGCGTGCGTGGCCGAATGGAACAAGGCGACCGGCGCGATCGACTACAAGGTCGAGGGTCCGGCGTATTCCGCCTCCATGGCGATCAAGGGCTTCAAGCCGAAGTTCCCCCTCTCGCAGCGCTTCGCCAAGACGATCCCCGAGGTCTCCGGAAAGCCGCTCTGCACGCTCACCGTCTCATCCTTCTACACGTTCGCCAGGGCGGTCGCGACGCAGCTCGCGGACACCCAGGCGGGGCTTGCTGAGTTCAAGCCGATGCTCGCCACGCTCCCCGAGGATGGTGTGGGCGCCATCGCCTCCGCCTGCTGGCGCGAAGGCGACGACCTGCGCTATGTGGCGCGCATCTCGTCCGACGAGATCAGGTCCGTCGGCACCGCGGCCAACCTCGCGATCGGCGCCGTCATGGCGCAGGCGATGAGCGCGATGTCCGCGTGCGACGACGATGACGACGACTGCGACGACGACGAGGACTGCGACTGCGAGGAAGATGAAGACGGCGAGGATTGAGGCGTACGCCAAGGTAAACCTCACGCTTGAGGTCTTCGGGAAGCGCGTGGACGGATACCACGCGCTTCGTTCTGTCGTCGTGCCGGTGTCGCTGTCGGACACGCTGGAGCTCGCGGATGCCGCGGAAGGCTTCGAAAGCGACACCGGCTACCCGGACGACCTGTGCCTCAAGGCGGCGCGCGCGCTGTCCGCGCGCTTCCCCGGCCAGGCGCGCGGCGTGCGCATAAGCGTCACGAAGCGCATACCGGCTGGAGGCGGACTCGGCGGCGGCAGCGCGGACGCGGCGGCGGTCCTGTGGGCGCTGAACGGCATGTGGGGGCTGGACCTCGCGCCGGACGAGCTGGCTCGCGTCGGGGCGGACGTCGGATCGGACGTCCCCGCGCTCGTCCTTTCGCGCGCGTGCGGACCCGTCCTCATGGAGGGACGCGGCGAGGTCGTGAAGCCGCTCTTCGACGGACGGTCCCCGGACCTTCGCGCGCTCAATCTCGTCCTCGTCAACCCCGGAGTGTTCTCCTCGACGCCCGAAGTCTATCGCGAGTGCAGTCCGCGCTTGTCAGACGACCCCTCCATTTTGTATAATATCAGGAAATCGCTCGCCGACGGCGACCTCGTGTCGGTGGCGGCGTCGCTGATGAACGACCTCGAGCCCCCGGCCATGCGCCTGCACCCCGAGATCGAGTCGGCGAAGCGCGAGCTTCTCGCGGCGGGAGCCGC
>JAGCFB010000010.1 GCA_017650345.1 Kiritimatiellia bacterium
CGCCATCGGCCTGCTGGATGCCACAACTCTTCACTATTCACTATAACCTATTCACTATGCTTGAGTTGCTGGCGGGAAGCCGGTTGCGGCGCGGGGGAGGACATGTGGCGCTCTATTGACTTGCGGCGTAGAGCGAGACCGATCGCAAGGCTAAGCGCGGCTCGCTTCGCGCCCGACAGCCGCGCGGAGGCTTTGAGAACGAGGCGAGTTGCGCAGGACTGCGCCCCGAAGACAATCTGGAGATTGTCGAGCGGGCGCACGGACGCGCAAATCGCCCGTTTCTCGGAGCCGAGTACGGTTGGCGCGAAGCGAGCCGTCACGTTGACAAGGCAAGGTAGGATCGTGATACTTCAAAACGATGCATCAACCGGCCGGATTTGTGGTAGCGCCGCAGGCGCCTGCGCGGCGGGGTGCTGAAGCGCCATCGGCCTGCAGGATGCCGCAACTATTCACTATTCACTGTAACCTATTCACTACGCCCGCCGGCGAGCGCGGCGTAGATCGCGGCGACGGTGCAGACCGTCGCGGTGTAGATGCCGAAGACGGACATCTTCCAGCCGATGACGCCGAAGCGCAGCATCACGGCGAGCGCCGCGACGAGCGAGACGAGGTACGTGACCTGCCCCGCCATGACGGCGGACGGACGCTTCCTGACCGCCGCGATGCCCTCGATGCGCGCGCGGACCGCCTGCACCATCGGCCAGAGGCAGTAGCTCGCGATCGCCGCGCGCGCGTAGCCGAGATGCTCCGGCTTCACGTTCTGGTAGTCGCCGAAATAGCGGTCCGCCACCGCCGGCATCGAGAAGACCAGCAGCATCACGCCAAGGACCGCGCCCGCGCCGAGCGCGTACCAGAGCATGCGCCGGTCGCCGTCGTACTCCGGCGGGAAGGCGATGGAGACGGACTGCAGGCGCAGCGCCGCGAAGCCGACCGGGTTCGCGACGCCGATCGTCACGTAGTGGATCGCAAGCATGACCTGCGGATCGACGGCGGAGCGTCCGACGAACCCCGCTATCGCGAGCGGCGATATGGCGAGGACGAACGAGCCGAGGGAAAGCGGCAGCATGAAGCGGAACTGCCCCATCACCAGGAGCCACCGCCTCTTCGCCGCCATGAGGTCGTCGAGTCCGCTCCGCCACGGAAGCTCCCCCTTCGCCTCCGACAGCGCCGTCACGAACGGCCTCGCGTACCACCATGTTATCGCCCATTCGACGAGCACGCCCGCGGACATCGCGGCGAGGCCCCACCACGGACCCACCAGCCACATGCGCGGGAAGGATAGCGAGCACGCCAGCGTCAGCACGATCCTGACGAGCGTCGCGTTGTTCGCCTTCGCGCTCTCGAGGTTGTTGAAGAGGACGACGAGCGGGACGTTGCGGACGAAGAACCCGCCGTTCATCACGACGCCGCCGACCAGCGTCCAGCGCGCTATCTCCGCAAGGTCCGGCCGCAGGTTCAGCGCGCCGCGGAACAGCCACTTGTCGAACGGATGGATCGCCGGCACGCACTGCAGCGCCAGCAGCGCGATCATCATGTACAGGTTGAGCCGGCGGAACGCGCGGTATCCGCTCCAGTCCCGCGCATGGACCATTCCCGTCGTGATGAGTCCGCCCCCGAGCAGCCCTATCATGAACATCACGGCCTGCCCCTGCGCGAAGCCGGTCAGCGCGTCCACGCCGAGCGGACCGTGCGTGACGATGCTGCCGACGAGCGGATAGGAGATGGACTGCGAGAACGCCTGCAGCAGAAGCGGCACGTAGAAGCGCGTAACGCGCCCGACACCGAAGCTCGCGCCGCCGCCTTCCATCACTCGTACGGACCCAAAAACGTCTCGCGGAAGTCGTATCCGCCGGAGAACGCCTCGGGCGTGTCCCCTTCGTCCCTCCTGATCCGGCGGGACTCCACCAGGTTGAACATCATCTCGCCTATGTCCTCGCACTTCGTGACGCCCCACTCGCGCAGGACCGTCCAGGACATCGGACCGTACAGGTCCAGCGTGCGCTCCTTGAACTCGTCGAGGATGTCCTCGCCGGACATGTGGCGGTCGCCCTGTCCGAGGTAGTGGATCACGTCCATGAGCAGCGCGTACGCGCGCGCGTCGTACCGGGAATCCCTCGACACGATGTCCCCGAATCCGTCGCTCTCGAAGTCTATCTGGTCCATGCCGTCCCCTTGTCATTTCCCGCGCGACTGCCTGCGGAGCCTGAGCGCTATCCTTACGGACTCCACGGCGATGCCCGGCGTGATCTTCGAGTAGCCGCGCGCGCGGTCCGTGAACACGATCGGTATCTCGCGGATCGAAAGCCCCGCCCTCCACGTGCGGTGGTTCATCTCCAGCTGGAAGGAGTATCCGGCGGACTCCGCGGACTCGAAGCCGATCCTGCGGAGCGTCTCCGCCTTCCAGCACTTGAAGCCGCCCGTCGGATCGCGCAGCGGCATCCCGGTGACGGTGCGGATGAAGAGTCCGCCCGCGCGCGAGACGAGCCTGCGTTTGAACGGCCAGCCCGGCGTCCCGCCGCCCTTCACGTAGCGCGAGCCGATCACGAGGTCCGCATCCTCCGCCACGAGCCTCGGAAGGTCCTTCGGATCGTGCGAGAAGTCGCAGTCCATCTGCACCACCTTGTCCGCGCCCATCTCCAGCGCCTTGGCGAAGCCCGCGACGTAGGCGCGTCCGAGCCCCTCCTTGCCCTTGCGGTGCAGGCAGGCGATGCGCGCGTCCTTCGCGGCGAGCGCGTCGATGGCGTCGCCCGTCCCGTCCGGAGAGTTGTCGTCCACGAAGAGGAGCGTCGCCTCCGGCAGCGCGGCGAGGACCGCCTCGGCCATCGGCGCGACGTTCTCGCGCTCGTCGTACGTCGGGATCACGACGACCGTCTTCATCACTTGAGTTCCTTGAATATCTCAGCGGGCTCCGCCATGCGCCCCGCGCCGGCCGTCCCGCACGCAAGCTCCCCTTCGCGCGGATGGATCACGAGGACGCCGCGCTTCACGAGCGTCGCGACGTTCTCCTGCGTAGCAGGGTTCGCCCACATTCCGCAGTTCATCGCCGGCGCGACCGCGATCTGCGCGCGCGTCGCGAGGAGCGTCGCGGCGAGCAGGTTGTCCGCGATCCCGTGCGCCATCTTGGCGATCGTGTTCGCCGTCGCCGGGGCGACGACGACGAGGTCCGCCATCTCGGCGAGCGAGACGTGCTCCGGACGCCACTCGGCGGGCTCGGCGCACTGATCGACGAGGACGGGGTTCCGCGACAGCGTGCGGAAAGTGAGCGGCGAGACGAACTCGCAAGCGGCGGACGTCATGACGACGTGCACCTCGTCGCCGTTCTTCACGAACAGCCTCACGAGCTCGGCGGCCTTGTACGCCGCTATCGATCCGGTTACTCCAACGACAATCTTCCTCATTTCGCCATCGCCTCCGGTCGTCTCATTTCGCGTCCGCGCCGGCGATGCGCCCGCGCAGGTCGGCGACGGCGGACTTCATGTCCGCCTGCTTGAAGAGGTAGCTTCCGGCGACGAACTGGTTCGCGCCCGCCTTCGCGGAGAGCGGAATCGTCTCGGCGTTGCCGCCGCCGTCTATCATTATGTCGAGGCCGGGACGCCTCTCGCGAAGCCACGTGACCTTCGGGAGGCAGTCGGCGATGAACTTCTGTCCGCCGTATCCGGGATGGACCGTCATGACGAGCACCTCGTCCGCCTCGTCGAGGTACGGATATAGCCGCTCGACGGGCGTCTCCGGGTTGAGGACGATCGCGGGCTTCGCGCCGAGCGCGCGGATGCGGCGCAGCTCGGTGTGGAGGTCGCAGTCCGCCTCGACGTGGATCTGTATCGTCTGCGCGCCTGCGGAGGCGAACTTCTCCAGGTAGAGGTCGGGGCGGGACATCATGAGGTGGACGTTCCGGTAGAAGTCCGGCGCGACGCGGCGCGAGAGCGCGACCACGTCCGGTCCGAAGGACAGGTTCGGCACGAAGTGCGGATCCATTATGTCCAGGTGCAGGGCGTCCGCGCCGGACGCCTCGGCGCGCAGGATCTCGTCCGCGAGCCGTCCGAAGTCGGCCGCGAGCAGCGACGGAAGTATCTCGATCTTCATGCCTATATTATATCAAAATTCACCATAACCTATTCACTATCCACGCTTGGCGAGGAGGTCGCGCAGCCACAGGGGCAGGCGGACGCCGGCGGACTCCATGTCGGCGACGTAGGACTTGAAGTCGAACGGCAGCCTGCGCACGCAGATGCGCCTCGTCTCGTCGTCGTACGTCGCGTAGCTCGCGCACAGGTCGTTGCGCGGATAGCCGACGCTGCCCACGTTGACGACTGCCCTGCCGTCCTCCGGCAGGACGAACTCGAAGGACTCCGGCTCAAGCGGCGGGTCGCCGAACTCTGACGCGAACAGGCGGCGGAGCGCGCCCTTGCCGGACATCTGCCAGACGGCCGCGTGGTGGGTGTGTCCGCAGAACAGGACGCGCGCGTCGCACGCCCTGAGGCACGCCAGCGCCTCTGGGTCGTCGAAAACGTAGCGCCAGTCGCCAGGGCACGTGAAGTCGCCGTGCACGAACGCGCAGTCCCCTTCGCTCTTCGTCAGCTTGCGCGACCTGAGCCACATCTTCCCCGTCTTGGGCAGGAGCTCGCGCTGCGCGACGTCGAGAGCGTAGTTCTTGTTGACCAGCGTCTCGAGGACGGGCTCCAGTCCAAGGCAGGCCGAATCGTGGTTGCCCATGAGGACCAGGTTGAAGGACTTGCGGACGAGGCGCAGCGCGCCCGGCGCGTCGTATCCGTAGCCAGTAGTGTCGCCGAGCATGACGAAGCGTCCGCAGTCCTGTGCCCTGGCGTCCGCCAGGGCCACCTCCAGCGCGCGCGGGTTTGCGTGGACGTCGCTCATGACGGCGTAGCGCATCAGCGGACCCCCAGGAGAGAAAGGTACCAGGAGACCAGCTCCTCGCCGCAGAATATCCACAGGAGGCACGCCATGCAGATGTAGGGCCCGTACGGGATCGCCGTGAACCTGCCGAGCTTCGCCTTGGACATGGCGATCATCGCGAAGCCGACGACGGAGCCGAGGACGGACGACGCGATCAGCGTGAAGAGGACGGCGACGGGTCCGTACAGCGCCCCCACCGCGCCCATGAGGAACACGTCGCCCATGCCCATCGCCTCGCGCTTGAAGACCATGGTGCCGAGCCAGCGGACGAACCAGAGGAGCCCGAACCCGAGCGCGAGCCCGGCGACGGACCAGCCGAAGCCAAAGAAGTTCGCGAGCGTCCACTCGCCGCCCGACACGCACAGCCATATGGAGCATCCGAGCCAGAAGACGAGACCGAGGACCATTCCGCCGACGGTGGTGAAGTCCGGCAGGAGCTGGTGGTCGAAGTCGATGAACGAGCCGGCGATCATCAGGGCGATCCATATCCACGCGACGAGGAGCGTCCACACCATCGGAATCCAGACGAACGGATAGACGGGATTGTACTTCAGGAACGCCGCAAGGAAGAGCGCGCCGCCGAGCGTCTCGACGAGGATGTAGCGCGGCGAGATGGGCGCGCGGCAGCTGGCGCACTTCCCGGCGAGGGAGAGCCAGGAGATTATCGGGATGTTCTGCCACCAGCGGATGGATGCGCCGCATTTGGGGCAGTGGGACGGCGGGGAGACTATGGACTCGCCGCGCGGCGCGCGCCAGATGACCACGTTGAGGAACGAGGCGATGCACGCCCCGAACCAGAACGAGAAGAACGCGAGAATGCAGGAAAGCTCCTTTTCGATAGTCATGTCCGCTCCTTTGCCGCTACATCATGGGATCCTGGACGAACTCGCTGCGCTCGGGCGGACGCTCGGACGACTCGAAGCCGGGCGGCGCCTCGCCCGCCGGGAGCGCGCGGTCCTCGAAGCGCACGTATTCGCGGATGAAATCGACGCGCACCTCGCCTATCTCGCCGTTGCGGTTCTTGGCGACGTCGATGATCGCCAGCTTCTCGTCGCCGCTCTCCGGGTCGGCGGAGTTGCGCGACGGACGCCTCAGGAGGAACACGACGTCCGCGTCCTGCTCGATCGCGCCCGAGTCGCGCAGGTCCGAAAGCTTCGGCTTCTCGTACTTGTCGCCGCGCTGCTCGTTGGCGCGGGAGAGCTGGGAAAGGACGATCACCGGGATCTTCAGCTCCTTCGCCATCGCCTTGACCTGCTGGGAAATCTCAGAGACCTCGATCTGGCGTCCCTGCTTGGACTTCTCGTTGCAGCGGCAGAGCTGGAGGTAGTCGATCACGATCAGCTCTATCCCGTGCGCCTTCTTCATGCGGCGCGCGCGTGCGCGCAGGTCCATGATGTCCAGCCCCGCCGAGTCGTCCACGTATATCGGCGCGCCCTTGAGGTCGCCCACGGCCGCGAACAGGTTCTGCGTCAGCTGGTCCTTCTCGCTCCTCGGCACGAGGTTGCGGTTGAGGCGCCACAGGTTGATGTGGGCGCGTCCGCCGACCATGCGCTTCGTCAGCGCCTCCACCGGCATCTCAAGCGAGAAGATCAGCACCGGATGGCGCTTGCCGCCGTCCACCTCGACCGGCGGGTAGCGTCCGCCCTTCAGCGAAAGCATCTGTCCGAGCGCGGCGGACTCCGCGATGTTCATCGCAAGGGAGGTCTTGCCGACGGAAGGACGCGCCGCGATGACGATCATTTCGGACGGCTTGAGCCCCTGGAGCTTCTCGTCGAGGTGCTTGAGCCCCGTGGAGAGTCCCTCGAACGTCGTGCCGTTGGACGAGAACATCTTGTCGATGCGGCGGAAGCTGTCGTCGATGGCGGCGGACCACGGCATCGTCCTGTCGCCGTGCGTGCCGATGGCGAGGAAGTCCTTCTCCGCCTCGCCGAGGACCGTCTGCGGGTCCGGGTACTCGCCTTCGTCGTAGCACTTGTCGATGACGCTCGCCGCGCGCTCGATGAGCGTGCGCCTGAGATGCTTGGAGCGGACGATCGAGAGGTAGTACTCGGCGTTGGCGGTCGATTGCACCTGCTCTATGAGCGACTCCACGTATCCGACGCCGCCGATGGCCTCCAGCTTTCCGTTGACGCGCAGCTCCTCCATCAGCGTCAGCGGATCGAGCGGCTTCGACGCCCGGTTCATATCGACCATGGTCTGGTAAACGGCGCGGTTGCGCGGATCGAAGAACGTCTCGGGCGTCACGCCTCCCGTGAGGCAGAGGTCCATGACGCGGTCCCCGCTCCTCCCGCGGGCGTCCAGCAGCACGGACCCGAGGACCGCCCTTTCGGCCTCGGTGTTGTTCGGTGGTGTCTTCAAATCGGTCATGCAACTAGTATAGCATAAGATGCCGCGCGGGGGACGATCGAGTTATCTTCAAGTATCTAAACAATGTAAACATGTTGTCAACAGAGCGTCTCCTTCGTCCCCGAGAGGCGGCTGCGCTCGCAGGCGAAGCCCATGAGGTGGCTCTCGACGCTCGCCTCCAGGCTGGACGAGAGGAGCGAGAAGTCGCGCGTATCGACCGCCTGCAGGAAGTCGCGCATCAGCGCGAGGTCTCCGCCGGCGTGTCCGCTGTCCTTGTACTTCTCCCCCTCCGGCGGGACGAACGACCAGACCTGCGACTTCCCCGTGTCGAAGCGGTGCATCGTGAACGTCTTCCCGTCGCCCTCGATGTATCCGAGCGTGCCCATCACGCGCGTGCGGCGTCCGCCCCACGGGGTGAACGCATCCATCGTGAAGCTCGCCGTCGCGCCGCCCTCGAAGAGGAGCGTGGCGACGATGTGGTCCGGCTGGTCGTTGTCCATGCGATAGACGCAGCGTCCGTAGTCCGTCGTGCGCAGCCTATCCATGATCGCGGCGGACGGACAGTCCTTCGCGAGGTCGAAGACGTACAGGAACCAGCGCTTGCGCTCGTATATGTCGATCGCGGAGTAGGGACACCTCCCCTCGTGCGGACACCCGTCCGTGCAGCGCGCCGTCGCGCCGGCGGGCGCCTTGTCCGCGCGGAAGAGCGCGATGCCGCCCTCCGCGGAGACGCGCACGCAGCGCCTGCCGACGAGCCACTTGAGGATGTCCAGGTCGTGGCACGTCTTCGCGAGGATCATCGGCGTCGTGGCCTTCGAGTCGTGCCAGTTGCCGCGGACGAACGAATGCGCCATGTGCGCGTACATGACCGGCTCCTGGTGCTGGATGCTGACGATCTCGCCGACGACTCCCGCGTCAAGCGCCTTCTTCAGCGCGCGGAAGTACGGCGCATAGCGCAGGACGTGCCCCACCGCCACCATTACGCCCGTCTCGCGCTGGCGCGCAAGGAGGTCCATGCACTCCTGCGCCGTCTGCGCCATCGGCTTCTCCAGCAGGATGTCGTACCCCTGCCGCATCGCCTCCATCGCAGGCTCGTAGTGGAGCGCGTCCGGAAGCGCGACGATCATGACGTCCGCCAGCTTCCCGCCGCGTCCGGCCGCCAGCATCTCGCGGAAGTCGCCGAAGCGGCGCTCGGACGGAACGCCCCACCTGTCGCCCATCGCGTCGCGGCGCGCGGCGTCCGTGTCCGCGACCGCGACGACCCTCATCGTGCCTGGGTAGAGCTTCCCGTATGCGGTGTACTCGTTGCCGCGCGAGCCCGCGCCCATGACGGCGACGGTGATCTCGCGGGAGGTCTTTATCTCAAGCGGCTTCACTTCGCAGAGGAAATCTTCGTTCATTTGCTTTCGGACCTTTCTGGTCTCATGGTTCATGTAAAAGGCAGCTCCTGCGCACCGTCCGGCGGCGGACCCGCCACGAGGTCCGCAAGCCCGGTGCGGCGCTCGCGGACGGTGTTGTTCTGTATCGCCTGGTTTATCGCGTAGGGGACTCCTATGAGGAGAACGAGCTTCTTCCCGCGCGTTATCGCCGTGTAGAGGAGGTTCCTCTGGAGCATCACGTAGTGCTGCGTGTGCATGATGACGATCACGGCGGGATATTCGCTCCCCTGCGACTTGTGGATCGTCGTCGCGTAGGCGAGGACCAGCTCGTCCAGGTCGCCTGGCTCGTATGTGACGGGACGTCCGTCGAACGTCACGACGATCTTGCGCTCGGAGGGCATTACGGACTTCACGAAGCCGACGTCGCCGTTATAGACGTCCTTGTCGTAGTTGTTCCTGAGCTGCATCACGCGGTCCCCCGCGCGGAAGACCGTCCCGCCGCGCGTCACGGCGTCGCCGGACGGGTTGAGCGCCTTCTGAAGCTCGAAGTTGAGGTTCTCAGTGCCGAGCAGGTTCCGCCGCATCGGCACGAGCACCTGCACGTCCTGGAGCGGATCCATGCCGAACTTCCTCGGAATGCGCGTCGTCATGAACTCTATCGTCCGCTTCACGCACTGCTCCGGATCCTCGCAGCGCATGAAGTAGAAGTCCGTGTCGCCCGGCCTCGTCTCCAGCGGCTCGCCGGCGTTGACGTGGTGGGCGTTGACGACGATGAGCCCCGAGGAGTCCTGGCGGAAGATGCGGTCGAGGCGCGTCGATGGGACTGCGCCGGACCTGATGAGGTCGCCGAGGACGCTCCCCGCGCCGACGCTCGGAAGCTGGTCCGTGTCGCCGACCCACACGACGGACGCGCCGGACGGGATCGCCGCCAGGAGGTCCGCCGCGAGCTTCACGTCGATCATGGACGTCTCGTCGAAGATGAACACGTCCGCGTCGTACTGCTCGTCCGCATCGTACGTGAAGCGGTTCGTCACCGGGTTCCACTTCAGGAGCCTGTGGATCGTCTGGGCGTCCGCGCCGACGGACTCCGTCATGCGCTTGGCGGCGCGTCCGGTTGGCGCGGCAAGGACGACCCTGAGCTTGCGCGCCTTGTAGATATCGACGAGCGCGCGGATGATCGTCGTCTTTCCGACGCCGGGTCCGCCCGTGATGATGGAGAACTTGGACTTCAGCGAGCGGACGAGGGCGGTAGCCTGCTGGTTCGCGAGCGTGAAGCCCGCGCGCGCCTCCCACCACGCGAGCGCCTTGTCCGCGTCGATCGGACGGAACGGACTCGGCGCGGAGAGTATGCGGCGGACGTGCTGCGCGGCCTGCCGCTCGCTCCAGTAGAGGGAGCGCAGGTAGATGCGGCGCGGGGAGGTATTGGGGTCGCAGACGACGCGGCCCGCCGCAAGCTCCTCCTCCAACGCCGCGCCGAGCACCTCCGTCGGGATCTCCGTAAGCTCGTTCGCGTGCAGGAGCAGGTCGTTCTCGTACGTCCAGCAGTGTCCGCCGTCCTCCGCCTCCGTCTCCAGCGTGTAGGAGATGGACGCGCGGGCGCGCAGCGGGGAGTCCTTCGGGAATCCGACCGAGAGCGCGATCTTGTCCGCCGTCGCGAAGCCTATCCCCCAGATGTCGCGGCAGAGCTGGTACGGGTCGCCCTTGATTATCGCGATGGCGTCGGGTCCGTACCGGCGGACGATCTTCGTCATCTTCGCGATGGAGATGCCGTAGGTCTGTCCGAAGATCATGTTCTCGCGCATCGTCTCGTTCGCGCGCCAGCTCTCGCGGATCTGGGCGATCTTCGCCTTGCCGAGCTTCGGCACCTCCACGAGGCGGGCGGACTGGCGGGAGAGGACGTTGAGCGTGTCCTCGCCGAACGTATCGACGATGCGCTTGGCGAGCACCTTGCCGACGCCCTTGATGAGTCCGGACGCGAGGTAGCGCTCGATGCCGACGATTGAGCGCGGCGCGACGCAAGTTATGGACTCCGCCTTGAACTGGCGTCCGTGCACCTTGTCCGTGACCCACTGTCCGACGGCGGTGATCTCCTCGCCCTCCCACACGGCCTGCGCCTTTCCGACGACGGTCACCTCGCGTCCGCGCGCGAGCTCGAACTCCGTCGGCGGCTCGACGTGCAGCACGGTGTATCCGTTCTCGTCGTTGTGGAAGACGACGGACCTCACGGTCCCCTCGACCTTCTCCCTGGCTTCCTCGCTGTCGGCCATTTCCGCCTGCTGCCTCGCGTCCGCGCGCGCTCAGTCGAACTTGTACGTCTGGCCCGGAAGCGGCGCGACGGCAGTCGGAACGCCCATGTCCTTCAGGAGCTGCTGCATGGCGGCGACCTTCTCCGGCTCGCCGTGGACGGCGAAGGCGTGGCGGACGTTGTCCTTCACCTCGGATATCCAGTCCTGGAGTCCGTTGCGGTCCGCATGCGCCGAGAGCGCGTTGATGACCTCGACCTGCGCCTTCAGCTCGATCTCCTCTCCGAGGACCCTGAGCGGATTGGCCTTCTCGACCACGCGGCGCCCGAGCGTGCCCTCGGCCTGGAAGCCGACGATGAGGATGATGTTGTACGGATCCTGGGCGCAGTGCTTGAGGTGGTGGAGGACGCGCCCGCCCTCGCACATGCCGCTCGCGGCGATGACGATCATGGGGCCTTCCATGTCGTTGAGGGCCATGGACTCCTCGGGCGAGCCGACGAACTGCATGCCGGGGTACTCCAGCGGATTCTTCCCCTCGTCGATCATGCGCCGCGCCTCGTCGTTATAGACCTCGCGGTGCCTCGCGTAGATCAGGGTCGCCTTCTGGGAGAGCGGCGAGTCGATGAACACCTTGACCTCGCGCGGCACCTTGCCGCGCTCGCGCAGGCGGTTCAGGTAGTAGATGATCTGCTGGGTGCGTCCGACGGAGAACGCCGGGATGAGCAGCTTGGAGTTGTGGCGGTCGATGTACTTCAGGTAGCGCTCGAGCCGTAGCTCCACGTCGTCCGCACTCGGATGGAGCCTGTCGGCGTAGGTCGATTCGACGATCAGGATGTCCGCGCCGGACGGATACTCGTAGTGGCGGATGATGGGCTGGTCGGGCTGTCCGAGGTCGCCGGAGAAGAGGAGCCGGTGGTTGTGTCCGTGGTCGGACCGGATGTCCAGCTGGACGAGGGCGGACCCGAGGATGTGTCCGGCGTTGAAGAACTCGAGGGTTATCCCGCGGGACAGCTCGCGCGGCTCGTGCATGTGGGTCGGGACGAAGAGCTTCATCAGCTCGTCCACGTCGCGCTCCTCGTACAGCGGCTCGAAAAGCTTCTTGCCCTCCCTGCGGCGGCGCTTGTTGATGTACTCGAGGTCGCGCTTCTGGAGGAAGCACGAGTCGCGCAGCATTATGTCGCAGAGCTCGGTGGTGGATTGGCGGGCGAAGACGCGTCCGGAGAAGCCCTGCCGCACGAGCTGCGGAAGGTTCCCCGAGTGGTCGATGTGCGCATGGGAAAGGATCACGTAGTCGATCGTCTTCGGATCGACGGGAAGGTTCCTGTTCTTCTCGAACGCCTCCTTGCGGTGGCCCTGGTAGAGTCCGCAGTCCAGAAGGATCCGCTTTCCGTTGGCCTCGACGAGATGCATCGATCCCGTCGTCGTCTGCGCAGCCCCGTAGAATGTTATCTTCATGAATAGAATTATACCAAAAATGGGGCGGCAGATCAGTCGGCCGCAGGACCGGAGATGCTGACCTTCAGGCGGTAGCGCTGCACGCGGCCCGCCGGAATCGGGAGGCGCACCCTGTTGGGCAGGTCCTTGGTCACGGTGACCGAAGCCTCGGAAAGGACTTCATCGGCTTCTCCAGGCACGCTCTTGACCGCAGTGACGGTAAGGACGACTCCCTCCGGGACGTTGAGATCCTTGAAGAACATCTCGATGTGCTCGCCGTCGGAAGCCATGGCGAGGTCCGCCGTCGGCTTGGACCCCTCCTGCGTGGGTGTCAGGCCAAGCGCATAGCTCTCCAGGTACGTGCATCCGTTCGCGCCGCGCGCCGCGGCAAGCAGCGTCTCCATGTCCCCGACGGTTGCCGGGGGGTTGGCGGCGATCACCGAACCGGCATATGTGAACGCCCATGAGGTCGGCACGGACACTTCCGTCCCTTCCGATTCGACAGGCAGCTCGTTGTAGGCGACGATGTCGATCTTGGCCCCGTTCGCCTTCGCGGCGACGATCGCATAGGGATGGCCCTGAACGTCGATGGTCGTCAGCAAGGCGCCGTCGGCAAGCGTCTCGCTCGGCGTGACGCCCGCAATCAGCACGGCGGACTCTCCGCTCATGTCGATGCTGCCGGGATCGATCCTCGTAAGGGCATCCGTGGGAAGCGTCAGCGTGCCGTTGACGGTAAGCGGCGCGTTCACCAAGATGAGCCTTGAGCCGCCAAGGAGCGTCAGCGAGGAGATCGCCGCATTGTTCGTCGATTCGAGGTAGCCATTGTTGCCGACGGTTACCGTGCCGTTCGCCCACGAGCCGCTGGATGTGAACACCACCTTGCCGTAGTTCTCCACCGTCAACTCACCGTATGTCGTGCTCGCGCCGGAGAGCGTAAGGGCATGGACCGTCTCATTCGTGCCGACAACCCACAGGCACGCATTGCGGCGCTTGTAGTTGTTATCCGAACTCGTGAACTGTCCAGAAAACACCGTGTCTTCCGCCTGCACCGTCTTTAGCGTACGGGAAGTATGGTCATCGTTGTAAAGCCCTCCAAATGTGGTGGCAATCTCGCCACTGCCGGAGAAGTTCCTGACTGCAAGATAGTTGTTGTTGTAGTTATCAGTCAGGACGAATCCTCCGGAGACATCCATATCCGGCAAGGCGGATTCGTTGAAGAGCGGCGGCTCGCCCTGGAAGTGCGGCCACGTGCTCCCGCTCCGCGTCACCACAAACCTGCCCGCGAAGTCCATTGCATTGGTGGCGTAGGTGTGAGCAGTGCTTGTTTTGAACTCCAAGGCACCTTCGGAGCCGGAAACCGGCGCAAGATTCACGTCCAGGAACTGCAATGTGCCGCCACCAGTCTTCTGGTAGTGGTAAGGTCCGTAGCCATTGTAGATAAGCGCCGTCTCCGTCTTGACAATGAACGTCATTCCGTCCTTGATGTCGATGCCGGCATTGTTCCTGAGCCTGATCTTCGCCGAGCACTCCACAGTTCCAACGCTATCATCATCCGAAGGCAGCACCGTTATGCGGGTCTGCGTTCCCATGAGATCTATCGCCACGCCGCTGCCGTCGCCATCGCCGTTGATTATGGCGCCTGTATGGAAATACATGGCGTTGCTGCCGCTCTCACCGATGGTCCAACGTCCGTTAAGCGTAAGCGTACCGTAAACCTCGACTCTTGCGCTGCTGTTGTAGCCTATCGCATCCGAAGTCGTCGAAACAAGCGTCGCGTCAGATTCCACCAGAAGGGTTCCCTGGATCACCCTGTCGCCAAGGTGAAGCGCCGTCGTTCCGTCGCCGCCGATCGTAAGACGCGCTCCGTCCGGAACGGTCAGGCTGACACCAGCAAGCTTAGTCACGCCGTCAAGAGTCAGGTTGGCTCCATTTGCGATCGTCAGCGTGCCGGAACCGGTGATGTCTCCGTCGATAATGTAGAGCGGATTGTTTGCGTTGTTGATCTTGACCGTGACGCCTGCGGCGACGATCAAGTTGGTCGCCGTCATGTGGTTGGTTCCGTCGCCTTCGAGAAGCAGCGTGCCGGAACCGAAGACATTGATCGTGCCGTACGTGCGCGTCGCGTTGACGGTGAGCGTGTTCGTTCCGTTGACGCGGATTCCAACCGCGGCGCAGTCGTCAGGGATGCTTCCCGATGTCCACCTCTCCCCGTCCGCAAGGTTGCCGCCGCCGTTCTCTTCGGCAGGGGCCCACATGAGCGGAAGAAGGTTGTTGCCGTCGATGAACGAGGGATCCACCGACACAAACTCGCCATTGACTTTCTTAACGTACTGCACGACGCCGGACGCAATGTTGGGCTCAAAGCCCAATGCCAGATGCTCTTCTGCGACTACGAATATCAAGGTGCTGCTCGCCGGAATAGTAATCGTGGCATCAATGCCGGTAAGCATGTAAACGGTTGTGTCCTCGGCGATGTCGCAGACGTTGAACCCTGAGACCGGGGAATCCGAGAGATCGACCGAGTCGTTGATGACAAGCGTCTTCGTGCCGCTCGCGTTGCCACCGTTGACCGTCACGCCCTCGAACACGCCGCCGTTTATCGTCAGCGTCGCGGTACCGGCGACAGTCGCCCTGTCCGTTCCGATCCCGCGCGCACCTGCTGTGATCGTAATGTTACTGTACGTACCGCCGTTCAACGTTACTGAGCTGTTTCCGCCGACCGTCGCGTACATGCCGGTGTTGTTCTCGATAAATCCGCCGCCTGTTATGTCGCCGGTGAATATTACCGTATCGGGAGCGCTCACGACGACAGAGGCGTCGTTGGAAATTGCGTATCTGCCGCCACTTCCGTTGCTTGCCCCGAAGCCTGCGCAACCGCCGATGAGACGTTTGACGAAGTTCGTCTCCTCGGGGATGGAAAGGGCCATGAGATCGACCGTCACCGAAGAAGAGCCTTTTACGGTGGCCTGCGTACTGCCAGCGTTGGTGCCGTACACGGAGCCGCCCACGATGGCGTCGTTGGCTATCGTCTGGGCGCGGTTGGCCTCGTTGACGGTCTGCACGTTCAGGACCTTTACGGACGTATTGCCGTTGACCGTGGGATTCTGCTGGTGGTAGCTGGACCAGCCGCCGATGGCCGAACCGGTAAGAACTGCGGCGTCCTTGATCGTAACGCCCGTGGAGCCTGGCGCGGGATGCATGCTGCCGTCGCTGCCAAGGCTTCCCTCGGCGCCCGCGCCATAGGCATATCCAACCCGTGCGTCGCCGCCGATCTGAACCATGGCGTTGCCGCCGGCCTGCCATCCGCTGTTGCTCCTGTTGCCGTAGGACTGGTTGATAATGCCCATGGCGTGATCGATCGTTCCGCCTGTCACAAGCAGATACAGGTCGCGATCGCCGCAGTACTTGGCGGTCGTCTCACTGGACGTCTGCAGTCCGGCCGCCTGCGAAACGGTTCCGTCCGTCCCCGTGACGAGCGAGACGATTGCGTCACGCAGGCCGAGATGCTGATGATACTCGGTCTTTTCCTCCGAGCCGAAGGAGACATAGGACCCGGCCACGTTTGTCGTGTAGGCAAATGTGGGGAGCGTCAGGGCATCCCAGTCGCCGGACGGTGCGACGACCTCTATGGCTTGCACGGGCGCGGGAGGCTCCCCTTCCGCATCAGCCACAATCTGGATGGCAGTGATGCAGCCGCGACCGCCAGCATCGTTCGGCTGGTCTATGATCAGCGTATCGTCCGCCAGTCCGCCTACGACAAGAGCATTGACGCCGTCCGCAACCATGCCCTTCTTTATGGTGCCCCATGTCGCGTGCCCCGGAACCGTCGCGCTGCCGTTGCCGCAGTATCCGACGCCGTTTATGTAGTAGTACGGGAAGACAGAGGTCGAATCCGCCGCAGCGTCATGGTTGAAATATACATAGACCGTGTATCGTTCGGCAAAAGCGTTCAATCCCGTCAGTTTTACGCCGGCATTGTTGTTTGGCGCGTAGTTGTGGTTGTCAATGTATCCGTACAGCATCTTTTCCGTAGATGTGGACCGCCCTCCGCTGGACCAAGTGTTGCCTCCAGAACAGAGATACAGCTGCATTGACGGATAGGAAGTGCCCATTGAATCGTGGATGGCAAGCGAAACGGCCCCTGTCGGGTAGTTTGAATTGACGCCAACCGCGGAGGTGTTGATCCAGTTGGTGGACATCGCCAGGCCAATCCATTCGGACTCGCCAACACTGGCCTCGTTCGAACCGAAGTTGATCGAAATGGCCTTGTACTCGATCAGTCTGAACAGGCCGGCTTCGATCTCGTAGGGCCCGCCGTATGTCACACCACCGATCTTGAACGTAGCGTTTGCGTCGCCCGTCACAGACGTCGCCAGCTGGAACGTCTTGGTCCCGGCGGGCAGATTGACTACAGCCCCGCTGTTGAGCGTAAGCGCACCGGTGATGCCGGCCTCTTCGCCGTACTCGAGAATGCCGTTGACGATCACGCCTGAAGCAGTCCATGTCTTGTTGGTCGCAATCTTGACCGTAGCGCCGCCAACAACGGTTACTGTGCTGGTTTCCGGATCCAATGACGCGCCATCTCCAAGTATTATGCGAGAATGCCGGGTGCCTTCGTACATTTCAAAAGCACCGTAGAATTCGGACACGTCAACGAAGACATAACGCTGAAAGAAGTCTTTGTCTGCCGCCTGATAGAAGGTTCCGGAACCTGTCAGCCTTGCAAAGACCGAAATGCCGTCCCAGGAATAGCCGTTGGTTATCGTAAACGCCTTCACCTCGCCGTCATCCTGCAGATCAAGCGTGCCGGCACACTCCTGTTTCCCATTATTGTTATTGAAGTATCCGGTGCATCCTGTCAGCCTGATCACGGAGTTGGAGCTCGCGCAGACAGTCGGAACAAGTCCGCCGATGTCAACGGTCTTATCGCTAGTTCCTTTGATCCAGACGACGCCTTCCCAGTCTTCGTCGGTGGCGACGAGATTGCCAGCTCCGAGATTGGGCTTGACGGTGTAAACCACCGTACCATCGCCCTTCAGCGTGCCGGTTAGCGTGTCCGCCGCGTCGCACTTGACGGAGCCGAGTCCGGTAACGTAAATTTCAGTCGCCGAGAGCGTTCCGCTAAGCGTCAGCTCGAAGTTCTCATCCACATCGAAGTATATCCTGCTGATTCCGGAAAGGTCTCCGAGGTTGATCGTGCCGCTTGTGGTGACGTTTGTGGTGGCATGGACCGTGATGTCGGACGTCGCGTCGTCATAGTTGATGTTCCAGTCGAGGTCGTCCCAAGCAACAGTTCCGCCATCAAATTCCGCCATGCGGTCGCGGTAGATCGCACCGTCAGCGACATTGAGCCCAGTATCCAAATATTCCGTCTCGCCGATCCGGAGCGTGACGCTGCATGGATCGTCAATGACTATCACGTCGGCCAGCTGGTAGGGGAACGTCGCCGTGGACGGAAGCTTGATCGTCGTTCCGTTCGCGATCGTCAGCGTGCCGATGACCGGCTTGGCGGACGACGAACCGGAGAAGTCCAGCGTCGCGCCGGACTCGGACACCACGTCGCCGGTCAGCGTACCGGCGACGGAGAACGCGAGCGTTCCCGTCCCGGTCACGACTGCGTTCGTCGCTATGGTGATGGCGCCGGCGTTCGTCAGCGTGCCGGAAACCGTCAGCGTTGAATTTGTTGTCTGTCCGTTGTTGTTGTTCTTGGTGGCGGTTGCTGTCGGAATGTTGATCGTTCCATTGTTTGTTACAGAGCCGTTGATAACGAACTCTCCGCCAGTCTCCCAGGTCTTACCTGCGGCGATCGTCATGGTGACGTCGCTCCCCACAGAGATGGAGCCGCGCGTCGTCGTGTCGTCCGAAGCGGCATTGCTGCCGATCAGTATGCGCTTGCCCTTCGTCTTTATCGAGCCGGTGAACTCGGCTACGGAGCTGAATCGCATCGTCGAATAGCACGAATTGTATCCGTCCAGGAACGTTCCGCCGCCGGCGAGCGCAAGAATCGTATTGCTGTTGCTGGTCCAGCCGCTGTCGTTCTCCCACGCTTCATCCGAACCGTCCTCTAGAACAAGCGTCGTATTGTATGTTGCATTCGCGTTGGGAAGATACGCCTGTACATCGGAGAACTTGACCTTTGAGGCGTTGTTGCCGTAGCTGGCGAGGTCCGTCAGGTTCGTAGCGACTCGATTGCCGCCCGCGCCGGCGGAATAAACCAAGCCCCTGATGCTCCTGATCCACAGCGTGCCGGCCCATGACTCCGCGCTCAGCGTGATGCCGCCCGTGCCGACCTTCGGAAGGAACGTTTCATAGGCCAACGTTCCGCTACCCTTGACTGTACCCTGGAGCGTATTGTCCGCGCTGCACTTGACGGACCCGAGGCCGTTCACGTTGATTTCCGTCGCAGAGAGCGTTCCGTTGAGCGTCAGCTCGACATCCTCATTGACATTGAAGTGCATCGTGCCGATTCCGGAACGCGTTCCGAGGTTGAGCGTGCCGATTCCCGTGGCGGTTATCGTGACGTCCGAAGTCGCTTCGCCTCCGAAGTACGTGTAGCTCCAGGAGAGGTCGTCCCAGTCGATCGCGCTCTCGCCACCGGCGAATGTGGCCGCGCTGTCGCGGCAGATCGCGCCGTCCGCCACCTTGAGCCCCGTGCCCGAAACGCTCGTCAGTCCGACGTAGAGCGTGACGGTGCTGGCGGCGTCAACGGCTATCGCGTCGGCCAGCTTGTAGGGGAACGTCGCTCCCGCCGGAAGCTTGATCGTCGTGCCGCTCGCGATCGTCAGCGTGCCGCTGACCGGCTGGGCGGACGAAGAGCCGGAGAAGTCGAGCGTAGAGTCGGAGACGGACTCCACGTTGCCCTCGAACGCTCCAGTCCCGGCGAAAGCCATTTCGCCCTTTACGAGGAGTCCGGAATTGGTAGCCCTCCACGTCTTGCCGGTAGCGATTGTCGCCGACTTGCCGGATTCGACAACGATCTTGCCGTTGTAATCCGTCGTCCCGGACGGGCTCTCGTTGCCAATTATAACAGCCGTATTGTTCGTCAGATAAATCGAGCCCGTGAAATCGGATGCATCTTCGAAAACGACATACACAGTCTGGCCCGACGCATCAGTAAATGTTCCGGAGCCGGAAAGCTTGGAGAACATGCAGTACGAGTTGTTGTTCTCGGAATG
Source organism: Kiritimatiellia bacterium (assembly GCA_017650345.1). Classification (GTDB taxonomy): domain Bacteria; phylum Verrucomicrobiota; class Kiritimatiellia; order RFP12; family UBA1067; genus UBA1067. The sequence continues at coordinate 19,492 of JAGCFB010000010.1, forward strand.
TGAATATCCGTTAGACCTGATGTATGCCGGGTTTGCTTCGTCGTCCGCAAGCACAAGCTCGCCAAGCGAGCGTCCATCATAGTCCAGGAACCATGCGCCGTTGTTCCCCATGCCAGGCAGATAGCCTTTGACATTCGTGAACTTCAGCTTCGAGCCTTCGCTGCACCATTTGCCAACCCTAAGAGCGGACTCGTTTGTGATATTCATCAGCCAAACCGTGCCGGACCATGTAGCATTAGTCCAGCCGTAGCTGTCGTTTGTGGGAGGCAGCGCCCCATAGTAGACAACCGTTCCATCGCCAGTGAAGGCTCCTTGCAGTACATTGTTTCCAGCATAGCAAAGCACTTCACCGAGGCCGGTCACATATATTTCATTTGCCGTAGCGGTTCCGCTCATCAATATAAGCTGAACTCCCTCTGCGACATTGAAGACGATTTTTGATGTATTGACGGACCCAAGCGCAAATGTGCCGCTGGCCGTAACATTGATGATGTTGGTGAAGCGCGTTTCGTCCGTGAAATCCACACTCCAAAGATCTGACCAAGCAGATGCTCCGCCGGAGAATGTTGCCGTTCTTGTGAGCGAACCAAGGTGAACCTTGCCATCGACGAGCACCCAATTGTCAGCATATTCGTCGTCTCCGATGTACAGCGTAAGCTTAGACTCATCAACCACAGCGGACGCCGATGCAAGATTGTACGGGAATGTGGCGTCCTCCGGCACCCTGATTGTCGTTCCGCTTGCAACCGTAAGCGTGCCGTCGATCGGCGTTTCGGCCGTAGAGCGGGAGAAATCCAGCGTCGCGCCGCTAACAGTCGCAACAGGACCAGTCACAACGCCGGATCCATCAAAGCCAAGAGCGCCGAGAACCGAAACGCCCTCAGAGGCAGACCATGACTTGCCTGTAGGCACCGTGACATTTCCGGCTATGACAAGTTTCTTGGTATAGGCATTGCACTGAGTAGCATTGATTTGCCAATCTGTCGGAGCTCCTAGGACGAAGCTCTTCCTGTTGTAACTGTCGCCACTCGCGTTAGCATCAATAGTCACGTTGCCAGTGAAGGCGCTTACGTCCTCGAACACATACTGCGTGGTCGCGGAGGTGCGGCCAGTCAAAAGGAGATCGCCGCCGCCAGCCAGCTTGGCGAACCTAAATCCAGATCCGCTGTTGCCGTTGTTGAAGGTGAACGTCGTACCATCGTCAATGACAAGCGTCGCCATGCAACGAGCCGTCGTGTCCATCTTAGAATAACCGACAAACCCAGGTGCCTTGATGATGGAATTGGTGTTGCCGTACTCGTCGAATTTAACCTCACTAGTAGCCGTGTGGTTGACGAACTTGAGCGTACCGGTCCATACGTCGTTGGTCCAACCTAGAGTCGTTGGGGGCTTTACGTTATTGTACACCACCGTTCCGTCGCCGGAAATCGTGCCCTGCAACGTGTCCGCGGCTGAACACACCACAGAACCAAGGCCGGTAACGTATATCTCGGACGCGGTGACAGTGCCGGACAAGGTGAGAGCCTCGTCTTCCGCCACGTTGAACACGACCTTTGCCGTGGTCACCGAGCCAAGGTCGATCGTGCCGCTTCCGGTGACTATGACAGTGTTTGTTGCCGAGGGCATGTTGGCTTCGGCGATTGTCACGTTCCAGGGGAGGGACTCCCATTCCGCAGGCGAAGCCTCGCTGGTGTACACAGCCGTCCTGTTGAGTCCGCCAAGCGTTATCTCGCCGCCGGAGACGGTCCATTCCGCATCATACTGCTCGCCGCCGATAAAGAGCTTCGCCCCTTCCGGCAATGTCACCGACGTGGCAAGCGTATAAGGGAAGCTTGTCTCCGCCGGAAGCTTGATTGTCGTGAAGCCTGTCACCGTCGAGCCGGCGACACTCGCGCCCGACCCGAGGACGAGCGTCTTCTCGCCGTCAGCGGTTCCTGCATCGAGCGTCGCACCGGTGAACACACCACCGTTGATCGTGAGCGTCGCGTCGCCCGCAACCGTCGCCCTGTCCGTGCCAACGCCGCGTGCACCGGCGGTAATCGTGATTCCAGAGAACGTGCCTCCGTTGATCGTGACGGAGCTGTTCCCTCCGACAGTAGCGTACATGCCGGTGTTGTTCTGGATGAAGCCGCCGCCCGTGATGTCGCCCGTGAAAGTCACGTTGTTCGGTGCGGTAACGGTTACGGACGAATCGCCGCCGACGGCGAAGGTTCCGCCATGGTTTCCGCCATATGTATTGAAGCCGGCGCATCCGCCGATGAGACGCTTCACGAAGTTGGTCGCCTCGGAAACGCCTGTAATGTCAATCACAACGGACGAGGATCCGTTAATCCTGGCACAGGTGGATGCCGCATTTGCACCAAACACAGACCCGCCAACAATCGCGTCGTTTACGAGGGCAAACTCCGTCGCCGCCGAATTGACGGACTGCACGTTCAGCACCTTGACGGACGTGTTGCCGCTGACCGTCGGTGTTGCCTGGTGCTGGCTGGACCAACCGCCGAACGCGGAGCCGGTCAGGACCGCGGCGTCCTTTATCGTCATGCCGGTCGAGCCGGGGGCCGTTCCGCCGTTTCCTTCGCGCCCTGCGCCGTAGGCGTATTGGACCGTCGCGTCGCCTCCGATCTGGACCATGGCGTTGCCGCCGGACTGCGAACCGTTGGATATGCCACCGTAGTTCTGGTTGATGATGCCGATGGCATTCTGGAAAGTGCCGCCCGTTATGAGCAAGTAGAGGTCGCGATTTCCGCAATTCTTCGTCACGGTGTCGTTTTCGGACTGCAGGCCCGCCGCCTCATACACGGTGCTGTCCGTGCCGGTAATAAGAGCTACGATCGACTCCCTTCCGCCGAGCAGCTGGTAGTACTCCGTCGGCGTAGTGGAGCCGAAGGAAACGATACTTCCGGCGACATTGGTGGCGTAGGCGAGCGTCGGGAGCGTACGGGACGACCAGTCGTCGGACGGCGGGACGACGGAAACCGCGTCCATGCCGGACGGCGTGACGAAATCGGTCGTGTGGTCGTCCGTGCTTTCTTCCACAATCTGGATTGCCGCAATGCAGCCGCGCCCGCCCATGTTGTTGGGCTGGGCGACAACGAGCGTATCGTCGGTGAGTCCGTGCACGACGAGCACGTTGACGCCGTCGGCAAGCGAATCGGCCTTTACGGTGCCCCAGCGCGTTCTTCCGGGGACCGTCGCCGAGCCGGTGCCCCTGTACATGATTCCGTTGACGTAGTACGGCGGGAAGTAGTCCGTCGTGTCGATATTGGCGTCCGCATTGAAATAGACATAGGCCGAATACTTGTCGGCGAACGCATTTACGCCTGTAACCTTTACGCCTGCGTTGACTGTGGAGTCGGAATAGTCGTCGATGAAGCCGTAGAGGATTCTGCCCGCGACCGTTGAGGTATCGCCCTTTCCGTAGTAGTTGCCGCCTCTGGAGTTCAGGTAGAGGCTCATGTCGGGATAGCGCGTTCCGGCGGAGTCGATAAAGGTTATGGCCGCCTTGCCCATCGTCGGATAGGTCCCGCTGACGCCGTACTCCGCCGAGTCGATCCAGTTGGTGACGGACGCAAGGCCCACCCAGTCGCGCTTGCCGACGGACGCGGCGCCGCTGTTCTGGTTGCAGCCGAAGTTTATGGAAATCGCCTTGTAGCGCTTGATCGTAAGAACGTTGCCGGCAAGCGTCCATTGTCCGCCGTAAACGGAATCGCCCAGCATGAGGTCGGATATCGTTCCCGTCACGGTTGTCGCAAGGGTAACGGGGGAGACGACATCGGCCGGGAGCTTGATAACGGTGCCGGAGCCGAGAGCCAGCGTGCCCGCAATCGTTCCGTTGATGCCGATCACTTCCGCGCTGACTGCCCCGCCAGAAAGCGTAAGCGTCTTGCCGCTGGCGACATTGAAGTCGATTGCCTTCACCGTCACGCCGCCGGCGGGAACCGTAAGCGTCGAGCTTTCCGAGACATTGACCTCAAGCGTCTTCCTTGAGTAGTCCGACGGAAGGTCCGGGTCGAACAGCTCGTTGGTGAAAGACGAGGTGCCGCCCGAGAGCGTTGCGGAATAGACGGCCTTGAAGACGCGAAGCGAAATGGACGTCGTGTCGTACACCAGCTCCGCGCCGTAGTCCTCGTAGAGTCCGTCAACATTCAGTGCGACGGCGTTGCCGTAGGTTGCCGGCTCCTTGGCCTCGCGCCACCTGGCGAGCACGTAGGTCCCGACATCCAGGTCCGCAGCGTTGTCGATCCAGATCGTGCCGGTATTGGAGAGCGTGCCGACGCTTTCATAGGTGCGCAGATTGCCCGCAGTCACGGAAAGCGTCTCACCCGCCTGAATGTCGAGCGCGGTGTGGGGAAACGCGAAGTCCTGCGCGGTTTCCGCAGTAAGCCACTGGTCGGCGAAGAACGCGATTCCGTCGATTTCGAGTCCGGCCCAGACATGGGTCTTCGCCTGATCATCGACAGGTCCGCCGATGGAGATCGTGGCGATTTTGTTGCTGCCCCACTGGAGTCCCGCCTTGTTACCGCCGTAGAGGCTTTCAAGAGACGATCCGAGATAGACGGCCGTACCGTGCGAAGTAGTATCGCCGTAAACGTCGGACTGATATGCAAAGAGCATGTAGCCATGTCCGGCGGACGCGGAAGGAGCGTCTCCGTCCGTGAAGTTCCAGGAACCGACATTGAGATTGTAGCTGTCGTTCTTGTTGAGATACGCGCCCTCGACGGCCGTGCCCCCGGCAGTCTGCGTAAGCGCACTGATCGGGAATCCGTTCACGAGTGCTCCGGCGAGCGCGGAGTTGTCCGACGGCGCGCCGCCTTCGGGGATGCGGAAGCGGACGATGACGGACGCCTTCTGGAAGTTTGCGGACGACAGGTCGATCGTCACGCCCTTCGTGGCGCCGCTCTCGATGAAGATGTTCCTGTTGGAGATGACGTTGCTGTTGAGCACGAGCGTGTAGCCGTTCGTCGGATGGTCGAAGTCGCCTGTCATCCAGACGGCGGTCGCGCCAAGTCCGGTAGTCACGCCGTCCTCGGGTTCGTAAATAGTACTGGTTGCGGAAGCGGAGTTGACGGTCTCGCCGGACCTGTTGACAAAATTCACGGTTCCGCCGGCATTGACCGTGACTGTGGAGGTTGCGTCGTAGCCGTAGAGAATCTGTTCGGCTGTGAGGACCAGATTGAGCGTGCCGCCATCCTCAACGATGATATTGCACTCGTTACCGGCCCTCACGGACACCGTCTGTCCGTCCTTGATGAGGAGCTTGCAGCTGGACGAGGAAGCATTCTCCGGGAACTCTATATCCACATTGTCGTCGACACTGATGGTTCCGGAGTAGTTATCGAACCCCTGGATGACTACCTTGCCGCGCTCGGCGGAACCGGGCGACGTGAAGAATATGTCTCCCGAGCCTGTCATCGCATCCGGTCCCAACGTAAGCGTGAGTCCGGCGACGTCAACAGTCGTATGCTTGCCGTATCCTGCGCGGAAGTTGATGGCATTCTCCTGCGTGATGCTGTCCTTCAGCGTGAAGGTGCCTGCGTAGAAGTTCTGCGTGAACGAGGAGGGATCGCTCGCGGCGGAGCCGGACAGCACCCTTATCTCGCCTCCGTCGAGAAGGTTCACTGCGGCGTTTGAACCGTAGGCCACTACAGACTGTGTGTCGATTACGCCCTTCACGGTGAGCGTCGCGTCTTCGGCGATGAACACGTTGTCGTTGGCGCGCCAGACGCTTTCGGCAAGATTGGTCACGTTGCCGCAGATATGCAACCGTCCGTTACTGGAAGTATCGGTCGTCGGCATCGTGTCGCCACCGAGCGCGACAGTCTTGGCCTCCAGATCGAAACTGCCCGTGAATCCAGAGACATCCTTTATGAGGACCTTCTCGCCGCCGCCGTTTGCGGGACTGCGCGTTCTGAACACGCCCGATCCGGTAAGTTTCCTGAAGACCGTTGTCGCACTGCTGCTGCCGTTGTGCCACAACAGGGCCGGATATTCCCCGTTGTCAACCAGATCGATGGTCGGCAGGTATTCAACGTTGCTGCGCAAACAGCCGATTACGTTCTTGAGCCGCACCACGGAATTTTCGTTGCCATAGTCGTTTGGATTCAGACCTGGCGAGGCGGCGTCATAACCTGCAATCAAAACTGTTCCGTGCCACGCGGCGGAGTTGGTCACGGCACGATAGTTAGTGTGGTCATCAACCATCCGGAAATAGTTTTCATACGAATAATCTATCGTATAGGCGACAGGCTTGTCGCTGTGGAGCAAAATGCGCTGGGACGGCTCAATTGTTTCCGCCAATATCTGAGTAGTATTGAGCTCGACCATGGTATCGTTCGTGAACTTCTGGGCCGTAAGCGTACAATCACCGCTCTGATTGATGGTGAGCCGGCCAGCGCCTCCAGCGATGCTGGCTACTTTGAGCCCCTTGAGCGTGATATTTTCCGTAAGATCCAAATCTATAGAGCGCTGAAAGCCTGCAGTATAATCCGCTTCGGCGTCGTCAATTTTGAGCACCGCGTATTCATTTGCCGCAGGGAGGCGACCAAGGCTCCAGTGGTCGGTTGCTGAATACTTGTCGTTTGTTCCAGTTGCGGTCCACACGTTGGCCATCGGAGCGAACAGCAAGAATCCCTCCTTAATCACCGGCTCATATTGATTGTTTCCGTACCTGAAGTAGACAGTTCCGCCCTCTTCAGTCGTAACGAGCGATGCCGCAGTGGTCATGTAGCCGACGTTGTACAGTTCCTCGGAAAGCTCAAGGTAGAGCGTAGTGCCAGCGCCGACTGTGACATTGCGCTGCTCGCCGGCGTTCATCGTAAGCACGGTGCCCGTGCCGGAAACGACTATGTTGCCGCCGAAGGTCGAGCTGTTGCCGAGTCTGTTCGTACCGTTCGTAACGCAAACGGTGCCCCCGCCGGTGATGCTCGCGAGCACACTGACGCCATTCAGCACATTCGTCGCACCGGTCGCGATGTTGAGCGTCGCCGTCGCAGGAAGATTTCCGAGAATCGGCACGGTTCCGGAAATGGTGTTGAGCGTACCGCTGTAGCCTGCTGTATCGGCCGGGAGAGTCACCGACACGCCGTCCTTGAGCGAGAGCGTGCCGCTAAAGTCGTTAAGAGTATCGAAGACGAATCCACCGCCAGAACCGGTATTTTCGAGAATTACAGAACCAGTGCCTGTGAACATGCCGGTCGCAACGGAAAGCGTGTTGCCGTTGGCGTCAAATTCGCAGTTCGTGCCGCAGAAGTCCAGCGGCTCCGTCATCGCGGCGGTATCCTCGACTTGATACACACCGTTGACGACCCTGCGGACGTTCGAGAAACGAAGCATGAGGTTCTCGTACACCGTGGTTCCGTCCACGTTGCTCGCGGCAAGCGTGAGAATCAGCATGTCGCCGCTCAGGTCCGTCGGAGTTTCGGTCGTATCGAGCTTGATTGTGAACACGTCGCCGTCCTTTGTGACGCTAACCTTCTCGTCAGGGAGCATCGTGAGACGGGTCGCGTACGCATTAAGCTGGGTCGCGTTCGAGCAAGTCACCTTGATCTCGTTGGTGATGCCGATGGCGCACTCGGCGAAGAAGCCGTCCTGCAGAAGCTCGATCCCGTTCGAGCGGACGGAGACGCTATCGATGGTCGGCGACGCGGCAGGGGTGCCGACCGTAGTATCCACCGGATCGCTCATTACCACCTCTGAGCCATCCGACATTACGGGATAGGCATAGAACCTCAGGTTTGTGTCATTGCTGTAGCTACGGATATCCACAGGCAGGGTGAACACTGTTTCTGTATTGGACTGTGCGATAGGAACGACTCCACAATATGTAGCGGATGACTCTACATTGTCCGAAACAGTGCATATTTCGGCCCTGATGGCTCCGACCTTGTTCGTGTAGCAAGGCGGGAGGTGGCAGATGAGATTGACGCTTCCGGTGGCCTTCTTCGCTATCGGCTCGATCTGGACCATCTTGCGCGGACGGTAGCCGATCTGGAAGTCTGCAAGGCTGCAAGAATCATATTCGGTTCGCATGTCAACCCATGTGATTCCGCCGCCCCAGCCGTAGTTGATATTGATCCAGTCCTTCTGCACTCCGTCCGACACTTCTACGCCGTAGCCGTCGATGACCATCTGGTGTCCGGGCGTGTTGACGTTTATGGGCGAGCCGAACTCAAGGTCATTGGTTATGGCCGTCCAGAGCGTGTCGTAGCCGTTGCGGTACTTGTTGAGGACATCGCCCTTCTCGAAGTATATCTCGTTCGCCTCGGAACAGAGCTTCTGCGTGCCGCCGGAGGCGCCGGGGCCAAAGCTCATCTTGACCATCGACTGCATCCAGTGCGTCAGGTAGGCAGCCTCGTAACGCGCCCTCTTTGCATTGTTGCCGTGGCTGTCGTTGCCCGTCTTCGGGGGCGTATCCCCGCCATCGTAGCTTCCGTAGATGAGATCGTAGTTGAAAGGAACGAAGCCGTTGTAGCGGATTGTCTGGTTGACATTTCCCCTGAGTCCGTGGGTTATGGTCCTGAATTTCGGTATGAAGTAGGGCCAGCGCCAGTAGCGGTGCTCCTGTCCGGCGGCTGTCGCCATGCAGCCGCAGACCACGGTAAGCGGCGAGAAGTCGCTGTACGGAGAACCCTGATGCCAGGAGGCGTCAAGGAATGGGGCGACATACGGATTGCAGTCGGTTGCGTTCGCCGCGCCGGCCTTGCTCCGGCGGGTCGAGGAAGATGTGGAAGTTGCGTAGGATGCCCACTCCGAGCTGACTTCGAGGTCGGGATCTGCCTCCGCCTCGGCGCAGCGTTCACTGGCAGCGGTCAGGACGTCGAGACGCGGTGTGTCTTCGGCCGGCTCGGTGAAGTCGTCGGGCGAGAACTGCTGGATCGGCGCGCACTTGTCCGTTCCGGAAACGACGATGTGACCCGAAGGAGATAGATTTACGATCCAGAGGCTGCCCCATCGCCCGGACCCGGCGACGGTGCGGTCCGGCAGGATGCGCCGCGCCATGGCGCTTCGCTGCAGGAACGCGCCTGCCGTGGATTCCGCCGTCTCGGCGGAGATTTCGGAGCCAAACGAGCCCATGGTCGCAAACAGCATTGCGGCCAAGGCGGAAACGCTACCGTTTCTCATCTTGATATTCTCCCTGTTCTTATTCACAGTCAGGACCGAAAATTTGAAATAATATTATATCATAAATCCGTCAAAGATGGCAATATTGAAGAATTAATTGGCGCGCCGCACTGCAAGAAACTTCACCACGGATTGAGATCCGAAGATGCGTCTCCTACATGACGTTGTTGAGGAGTCCGGCGGCAAAGGTGGCGAGGGACGAATATTCGACGAAAAAGCCGCTCCACGCCCATGCGGCGAGGATGAGGATTCCGGCCAGAAAGCCGACGGCGAGACCGAAGAAGGAGTCGGACGGCTGGGCGAGGAGTCCGTTGACCGCCTTCTTGACGACTAGGCGGACGAGTCCGAAGATGAGTAGCGCGGACACGAACACGGCCGCCGCGCGCGCCCATGGCGCGGCGAACCAGTGCGCGGAGAGCGGCCAGCCGAAGGCGGCGGACGCGGCGGACGCGGCTCCGGCGGCCACAAAGGCGAGCGCGCCGGAGAGTCCGCGGAAAAGACCCATGACCGTCAAGACGGCCACGAGTCCGCAAAACACCCAGTCTGCCGGCTGAAGGCTCACTTCCTGGACGCCGGCAGGGCGCTGCGGTAGTCCTGATAGACGGACGCGGCCTTGGGCTTGTCGCACTTGCGGAGCGAGCGGATGAGTCCGTCGATCGCGGAAATGTCGCTGGGCTTGACGGCCATGGCGCGGGAATACGCCTCGACGGCCGCCGCGTGGTGTCCGAGCTTCACGGCGAGGTTGGCCGTCGCCATGAGCGCGGCGTAGGAGCTGGGACGCAGCTGGGCGGCCACCTTGTAGCACTTGAGCGCCTCGGCCTGTCCGTTCGCTGTGGCGTCCGTCCGCTCCCAGCTCTTGGCGAGCCCGAGCGCGGCCTGGTAGCTCAGGACGTCCGCCTGCAGCGCCTCTCCGTAGCGGAGGCGCGCGGTCTTGAACTGCCCCTTGGCGAAGGCCTCGTCGCCCTTCTTGAGCGCGGCGGCGCTGGCGGCGCTGTCGCGGCGGTCGGCGCCGGTACGGCGCGCGGCGGACTTCGCGATGGAGTCGCGCAGCTCGGGAATGACGCGGCGCTGGACGTTGCGGACGCGCTCGCCGTCCTTGGACTCGAGGCGGACGAACAGCTCGAACTGGTCGAGGGCGGCCTCGTTGTATCCGAAGGCGTCGCGGTAGAGCCTGCCGAGGTGGTAGCGGGCGCATGCGTTGCGTCCGTCGAGCCTGACGGACGTAAGGAGCGCGACGCGGGCGCGCGCGGCGGCGAGGTCGGCCGTCGCGCCGGAGCCGGCTATGGCGGACATCTCCATGACGCCGAGCGAGCAGTAGCCGCGCGAGCGGACCTGCGCGTCGTCGGAGCGCGCGAGCGCGGCGAATGCCTCGCGCGCCCTGGCGGTGTCCTTGCGGAGGTAGGCGATCTGTCCGACGACCTCGACGACGTCCACGTCGCCGATGGCCAGCTCGAACGCCTTGTCCGCGGCGGCGGACGCCCCTTCCATGTCGCCCTGCTCCATGCGGACGCGGGCGAGCATCAGCCAGGTGTCCGCGCTGCCGGGCGTCAGCTTGAGGCTTTCGTCGAAGCACTTTGCCGCGCGGACCAGATCCCGCGCGGCGTATGCGGCGCTGCCTTCGGCGTACGCCGCGGAACCGTCCTTGGGTCCGCACCCCGCCGCGATCGCGGCGAGGGCGGCTGCGGCGAGGGCCGACTTAAGCGCGTATGATCGCGAGGAACTCGTCACGCTTGGCCTCCATGATCTCCTTGGTCTTTCCTTCGAGGTTGAGGCGGACGAGCGGTTCGGTGTTGGACATCCTGACGTTCGCCCAGTAGCCTTCCGACTCCCACGCATCGACGCTCACGCCGTCCAGCTCGAAGACGCGCGCCTTGTCCGCGTAGAGCGCCTTGATCTTGGCGAGGATCTCGGCGGGCGGGGTCACGGTCTTGGTGTTGATCTCGCCGGACTGGGAGTACTTCTTGAGCGGCTCGACGAGCTCGGAGAGCGGCTTGTCGCTCGCGGAGACGATGTTCGCGAGCGCGTAGGTCGCCATGGAGGACGACTCGGCCGTGAAGTTCGCCTTGAAGTAGTAGTGGCCGGACAGCTCGCCCGCGAAGATCGCGTCGTTCTGGCGCATCTGCTCCTTGATGAAGCTGTGTCCGACGCGGGACATCATCGGCCTGCCGCCGGACGCCGCGATCGTCTCCTCGGCCATCTTCGTGGAGCGGAGGTCGTAGAAGCAGACGGCCCCGGGGTTGGACTTGAGCAGGTCCTGCGCGATGAGCGCCGTCGTGAAGTCCATCGGGATCACGTCGCCCTTCTCATCGACGAAGCCGGCGCGGTCCGCGTCGCCGTCGTACGCGACGCCGAAGGCGTACTTGCCGGGGTTCGCCCTGATGAGGGCCTGGAGGTCCTTGAGCGTCTCGACGTGGAGCGGATTGGCGTCGTGGTTCGGGAAGTCGCCGTCGTACTCGCCGTAGAGGTCGTCGTGGGTGAGGAGGTTCTGTCCCTTGAACGCGACGGACTCCGCGATGCCCATGCCGTTCGCGAAGTCCATCGCGACGTGGACGGGCCTGGCGAGGTGCGCGAACTTGCGGACGTGCTCGCCGTAGGCGGCGGAGACGTCAACCTTCTCGATCCTGCCCTGTCCGTTCGGCGGCTCGCTGCCGGTCATGCCGGCGACGAGCTTCTCGATGTCCTTGATGCCCGTCGCGCCGGAGATCGGCACCGCGTTCGCCTTGCAGAGCTTGCAGCCGTTCCACTCCTTGGTGTTGTGGGACGCCGTGATCATCACCGAGCCGTCCGCCTTCAGCGAGCCGTTGGCGAAGTAGCTCATGGGCGTGGAGCCGAGGCCGATGTCGAGGACGGTCACGCCCTCATCGACAAGGCCCTTTGCGAACGACTCGAAGAGCGAGTCGTAAGACTTGCGGCAGTCGCGCGCGACGACGACCCTTCCGCCCTGGACGCCGGCGAACTGCGCGTAGGCGCGGGCGATCTTGTAGAAGTCGGCCTCGGTCAGGTCCTGACCGTAGATGCCGCGGATGTCGTATGCCTTGAAGATTCCCATCGGTTTGCTCCTTTTCTTTTTTGTTTGTGAAATTGCGGACCCGCCAGGTCAGCGGGTGGCCCTGTTGATCATGTTCTGGACGTCGCGCTCGCTCTTGGCGCTCTTGATCCTGCGCTCGATCGCGAAGTGGTCCGACTTGTGGGCGAAGAGGTCCTCGACGAGCGGCTGCGGAAGCATGGACGTGTCCGGGTTCCTCTTGAGCGCCTCGGCGAACTGCTCGTAGGTCTCGGACGACTTCATGGCCTGGGAGAGTCCGTACAGGAGGTCCGTCGCTACGCGCGAGTCGCCCGAGAGCGCCGAGTAGCGGGAGCCGAAGAAGAAGTACCAGCCGGAGCGGAGCTTTCCGTCGATCTTGCCGCGCGCGCCGTTGATGCGATCGACGAGCGCCTTCGTGCGGTCGTTGGGAACGAACGGGCCCTCCAGCTCGTATGTGACGACGATGGTGGGCCCGCGCGGACGCAGCGCGCGGCGCGGGGCGGACTTCTTGGGCTTCGCGGGCTCGTCCGAGAAGAGATCGTCGAGGTCGGACGAGAGGTCGTCCATGTCGAAGGAGTCGTCGCCCCCGACGTCCGGCTCGGGGCCGGCCGGGGCGGCGATCTCCTTCTTGGAGACCTTGACGCCCTCCTGGGTCTTGACGAACTCGTCCCACGCGATGACAGGGTTGGTGACCTGCATGCCGTTGACGCGCAGGACCGTGCCGTAGCGCTCGACCTTGTACGGCGGCTTGATGTACTTGCCGTCGATGAACACGAACCCGGCGTTGAACTGCTTGCCCTGCGTCGCCTTGAGCGCCGGCGCGGCCTCGCGCGGCTGGCGGCGGAAGGTGTTCGGCACCGTCTGCTGCTGCGGCTCCGCGGCGGCCGCGGCTGCGGTCGCGACAGCCAGCGCGGCTGCGGCCAGAATCCTCTTCATCTCCTTCATCGTTTCATCCTCCTCGTTCTCGGGCTTTCGCCAAGATTAAAAGATCCCACATTGCCGTAGCACAGAACCTCCGGAACCCGTCGTTCCAAGTCGGGGCCTGGACCCCATCCCAAAGTGTCGGTCGAAGAAATGTCTGCTTAATCCGCGTGCAACACAGGACCCACGTCCAAGTCAGCTCTCCCTCACCTCGATTCCGGCGGTCGCCTTGAGGGCATCGACGATCCGCTGGAAGGCGCGCCCGACCTCGTCGTCCGTCAGCGTCCGCTCCGGGGAGCGGAACTCCAGGGCGTACGCGAGCGAGCGCCTGCCGTCCTTCAGTTCTTTCGACTTGAATATATCGAAAATCTCGGCCTTTGTCAATTCCCTACCGCCGTTCTTCCTGATCACGGACTCTATGTCCGCGTTCTTGACGGACGCCTCGGCGACGAGCGCGATGTCGCGCCTGACGAGCGGGAACTGCGGGACCGCGCTCACGCGGCCGGTCTCGCCGACGTGCTTCAAGAGCGGCTTCAGGTCCATCTCGCAGAGCGCCATCTGCGTCGTGAGGCGGTACGGATGCCTGAGCTTCGCGGAGAGCGCGCCCATGACGCCGACGGGCCTGCCGTTGAGCCTGACCGCGAGGGACGCGCCCTTCGCGAAGGCCGGGTGGTCCTCGGCGGCGAACTCCACGCGTCCGGCGTGGAGGCGCGCGACGAGCTCCTCGACCGCGCCCTTGAGCCACAGGACGGCCTCCTCCTCGGAGACCGGCGCGCGCCTCTGGAGCGCGTCGCGCCCGACTGGTCCGACGAAGCCGAGCGCGAGGCGCTCGGACTCGGACGGCGCGCCGCCAGCGTTGGAGAAGACCTTGCCGATCTCGAAGAGCATCGCGCTCTCGAGCTGGTGCGAGGCGTTGCGCCCGAGCGAGCCCATCATCTGCGGAAGGAGCGAGTCGCGCATGACGCCGTACTCCGCCGAGACGGGGTCCGGGATGACGAGGCGGTCCGCCGCCTTGCGGGCGTCGAAGTCGTCCAGCTCCTTCTTCGAGAGGAACGAGTAGTGCATCGCCTCGGTGAAGCCGAGCGCGAGGCACGTCTCGCGCACCTTCGCCTTGGCCCTGAACGGCGCGTCGGAGAGCGAAGAGACGGACGGGGCGGACGGCATGGTGTCCGGGATGTTGTCGAGTCCGTATATGCGCGCGATCTCCTCTACGAGGTCCGCCTCAAGCGAGAGGTCGTACCTCCAGCTCGGGATGCCGAACGCGACGCGATCGACGCCCGCGTAGTGCGAGCCTGCCGTGCGAGGGACGAGTCCGAGCGCGTTGAGGATATAGACCATCGCGTCGTTGCCGACGGGGATGCCGATCAGCCTGCGCGCGCGCTCGAAGTCGAGCGTGACGTCCGCGTTGAGCGGCTTCTCGCGGCTGTCCGCGTCGATGACGCCCTTTGCGATCTTCGCGTTGCCGTACTTCTGCAGGAGGTGCGCAGCGCGGCGGCTCGCGAAGTCCGCAAGATCCTTGTCCACGCCCCTGATGTAGCGGTAGGCGGACTCGCTGGCGAGTCCGAGCTTCGTCGCGGTGAACTTGGTCGATGTCGTCTCAAAGAGCGCGCTTTCGAGGAGGACCGTCGTCGTGCCGGGCGCGATGCCGGAATCCTCGCCGCCCATGACGCCGGCCACGGCGTTGGGCCTCTCGGCGTCGCAGATGACGAGCATCGAGGGGTCCAGCTTGCGCTCGACGCCGTCCAGCGTCTTGATCGTCTCGCCCTCGCGTGCGTCGCGGACGACTATGGTGCGGTCCTTGAGCTTCGTGTGGTCAAAGGCGTGCATCGGCTGTCCGAGCTCGAGCATGACGTAGTTCGTGACGTCAACGGCGAGTCCGAGCGAACGGACGCCGCAGAGCTCCAGCCTCTTGGACATGAGCTCGGGCGACGGCGCGTCGGGCGTCATCTCAGTGACGACGCGAGCGGTGTAGCGCGGACACTTCACGGCGTCCTCGACCACGACCTTGACCTCGCTCTCGACGGGCGTGTCGCACTCGGTGAAATCGACGGACGGCATCTTCAGCTCGCGATGCAGGATCGCGGCGAACTCGCGGGCGAGTCCGACGACGGACAGGGCGTCCGGACGGTTCCACGTCACCTCGATGTCGAAGACGACCTCGGGCCTGTCGCCTGGAAGGACGTCGCGGAGGAACGCGCCGGTCGGCGTCTCCGCCGGAAACTCCATGATCCCGTCGTGGTTGCCGCCGGGGAGGTTCAGCTCGGCCGACGAGCAGCACATGCCGAACGACTCGACGCCGCGCAGCTTGCCCTTCTTGATCTTGAATCCGCCGTTGGGGATCACCGCACCGATCTTGGAGAACGCGGTCTTGATGCCCTTGCGCATGTTCGGCGCGCCGCACACGACCTGTACCGTCTCCGCGCCGTCCGTCACCTTGCAGACGTGGAGATGGTCCGAATCGGGATGCGCCTCGCACTCGAGCACCTCGACGACCACGAAATGGTCGTCCAGCGGCTCCGCGCCGACGGTCTCTATCGACTCGACCTGAAGGCCCGCGCGGGTAAGCTTCTCCGCGAGGTCCTTGGGCGCGATGTCGTCAACCTTTACGAATTCGTTAAGCCAGCTCAGCGGCAGTCTCATCTTTCGGCTCTTCCTTCTTTGTCTCTTCTGTTGCAGGCGCAGGCTCTGCTGCGGGTGCGGGCTCCTCGGCGGGCTTCGCCTCCTCGGGCTCCTTCTTCCCGACCTTCTTCTGCCACTGGGGTCCGTACTTCGGGAACTTCTCCACGGCGGAGAAGACGCCGTTGGTGAAGGCCACGACGTGTCCGGTGGTCGCGAGCCACATGAGCTGCTTCTCGGACTCCGCGTCCGGCGCGACGACCTGCTTGGGCTGGCACGGGTTCTCGGCGATGAAGTTCGCGACCTTGGCGAGCTCGGGGATGGCGTGCGCGGTGTCGAACTCCTTGAGCTCGATGCCGGTGACGAACTCGGGTCCGCGCGCGTCGTTGGCGCGGAAGAAGTGCATCTTGCGGTGGTGGAACGCGCCGCGCAGCGCGAAGCACATGTTGTACGGCGCGCGGCGCTCGGCCTCGAGCGCGTCCTTGGCCGCCCACTGGAGCGGACGGAGCGGACTCTTCATGGCCTGGTCGGCGGTTATCATGAGGTTCTTCGGCTCGTCGAGCATGGAGGCGAGCACGTTGCGGCGGAACTCCGCCTCGGCCTGCTCGCGCGTGCGCGGCTCGGCGCCCTCGCCCGCGCCCTTGGCGAAGAAGACGGTCTTCTTCACCGCGCCCTTGCGCCACTCCTCGATGGCGTCCGCGTCGCGGACCATCTCGATCCTGGAGCGGTAGTCGGACTCGGACATGTTCGGATAGCGCGTGCGGATCATCTCCTTCACGGTCGCGTTGAAGTCGTGGTGGTTGGGCGGTCCGAGAAGGACGCCGGAGAGTCCGCACTTCGCCACGCAGCTGAAGTTGCCCTTCGGCGGCTCGCACTCGATCTCCTTCGCGTCGTAGTAGTCGCCGAGGTGCGCGGAGACGATGTGCTCGACGACGTCGTCCTGGCGCGAGGAGGCGAAGCCGCACGCCTTGCACTGGTGGAACTTCGATCCGTCCTTCGTCGTGATCTTGAGGAGGATGGACTCGGGGTTGTCCAGGAAGAAGTACGCGAGGTCCTTGAGCTTGTAGGCGTGGAAGTCCTGCTGGAGCTTGCGGATGATCGTGCCCAGGGCCTTCGTCTCGGGAAGTATCTTCACCTCGGCGTCAAGGGGCTTGGGACGGTCCTCGAAGCGCGGACGGCGCTCTCCGCGCTCGAACGGCTTCCTGCCGAAGCCTCCGCCCTGGCGCTGGTCGCCGAATCCCTTGCGGTCGAACGGCTTCCTTTCGCCCGGACCCTTGCGGTCCGCCGGTTTCCTGTTTTCGTTTCCGTCTCCGAAGCCGCGCTCGGGACGCGTCTTTCCGACCGTCACGCCGGCGTCCTTCTTCGCCCATGCGGGCGTAAGGTCGAGGTTCGCGAGCGACGAGAGGTCGAGCTGGGGTGTATCTTCCTTGTCCATGCTAAAGATTATAGCATTTATCGCGTCCGCACTCAATGCCGTAAACGAAAAAACGAAGGCGCGGCAACAAGTGCCGCGCCCTCGTTTGCTATCTATCCTCCTTCGCGGCGCTGTCGCGCCGGCTGCGGAGGATGAGCTTCTCTCACATCTCGGAGAGCTTCTTGAGGAGGGCGTAGTTCTCCTTGAAGCCTTCCTCGGCGCCCTTGAGCATCTCCATCGCCTTGTCCTGGCCGATCTTCTTGACGAGCTGCTTGAAGCGGTTCTCGCCAAGCTCCTTCGAGACGGCGTTCGCCGCGAAGGAGACGGTGTCGGACTTGTCGGCGGAGTCGAGCGTGAGCTTCTTGCCCGTCGCGTCCGGATTGTAGCGCCAGAGCGGGAAGTGGACGGACTCCACGGCCGCCTTCTGGTGCGCCGGACCGGTCTTCGTGAGGAGACCCTGCTCGATGCAGTGCGCGTACGCGATGATGATCGCCGGACCGTTGTAGTTCTCGGCCTCGTTGAAGGCCTTGACCGTGGCGGCCGGATTCGTGCCCATCGACACGTAGGCGACGTAGACGTTCTTGTACTGCATCTGCATGAGGCCGAGGTTCTTCTTGGCCTGCACCTTGCCGGACGCCGCGAACTTCGCGATGGCGCCGGTAGGCGTCGCCTTGGAAGCCTGGCCGCCGGTGTTGGAGTACACCTCGGTGTCCATGACGAGGATCTTGATGTTCTTGCCCG
>JAGCFB010000076.1 GCA_017650345.1 Kiritimatiellia bacterium
GCGACCTGACGGACGACGCGAGGCCGATGTACGTGATGGCGAAGGCGCGCCTCCCGCACGTCTTCAGGAAGCCGGAGCAGTACGAGCTCCTGCGCGAGCTGAAGGGCTCCGAGCTGAAGGGCTGGGAGTACGAGCCGATATTCCCCTATTTCGCCGGCAAGATGGCGGAAGGCGCCGTCCGCGTCCTCAACGACGGCTACGTGACGACCGACGACGGCACGGGCCTCGTCCATATCGCCCCCGCCTACGGTGAAGACGACTTCCGCGTGTGCAAGGAGGCGGGCATCACCGCCTTCGCCGACCCGCTCGACGACGCATGCGCCTTCACGGACGCCGTGCCGGAGTATAAGGGCCGGTTCTGCAAGGACTGCGACAAGGACATCATCAAGCGCCTCAAGGCGGAGGGCAGGCTCGTCCACCAGGCGACGATCGTCCACTCCTATCCGTACTGCGACCGCACGGACACGCCGCTCATCTACCGCGCGATCGACGCGTGGTACGTCAAGGTCGAGGACCTCCACGAGCGCCTCGCCAGGAACAACTCGGGCGTCCACTGGACGCCGGACTACGTCGGCGAGAAGCGCTTCGGCAACTGGCTGGAGGAGGCCCGCGACTGGAACATCAGCCGCAACCGCTTTTGGGGAAGCTGCATCCCGGTCTGGGTCAACGAGGAGGATGCGTCGGACATGATCTGCGTCGGGTCCGCCAAGGAGCTGGAGGAGCTTTCCGGCGAGAAGGTGACGGACCTCCACAAGCACTTCATCGACAAGATCGTCATCCGCAGGGACGGGAAGACCTACCGCCGCACGCCCGAGGTTCTGGACTGCTGGTTCGAGTCCGGCTCCATGCCCTACGCCCAGCAGCACTACATGGGCGAGGGCGACGCGTCGGCGTTCTTCCCGGCCGACTTCATCGCCGAGGGCCTCGACCAGACGCGCGGCTGGTTCTACACTCTCATGGTGCTCGGCACCTGCCTCTTCGACAAGAGCCCGTACAGGAACGTGATCGTCAACGGACTCGTCCTCGCCGAGGACGGCAAGAAGATGTCCAAGCGCCTGAAGAACTACCCGGATCCGACGAAGATGCTGGACACGTACGGGGCGGACGCCATCCGCCTCTACATGATCTACTCGCCGGTCGTGCGCGCCGAGAACCTTAAGTTCTCCGAGAACGGCGTCAAACAGCTCATGCGCGACCTGCTCATCCCGTGGTGGAACGCCTACAGCTTCTTCGTGACCTACGCGAACGTGGACGGCTTCGCGGACGAGGAGGTCCGCTTCCCGGAGAGCGACAACGTCCTCGACAGGTGGATCGTCTCCTCCATGGAGACCTTGATCAACGACGTCACGGCGGCCATGGACGCCTACGACCTCCAGAAGTCCGTCAGGCCTTTCGTCCGCTTCGTCGAGGACCTCACGAACTGGTACATCCGCCGCTCGCGCCGCCGCTTCTGGAAGTCCCAGAACGACGGCGACAAGCTCTGCGCCTACAGGACGCTCCGCTATGTCCTCGTCCAGCTCGCCAAGGTCGCGGCTCCGTTCACCCCGTTCATCGCGGAGGAGATTTACCGCAACCTGAAGGGCGCCGGCGACCCGGAGTCCGTCCATCTCTGCGACTTCCCGACGGCGAACGCGGCCGCGCGCGACCTTGACCTCGAACGCCGCATGGCGGCCGTTCAGACGGTCGTCGAGCTCGGACGCCGCCTCAGGGCTGACAACGATCTCAAGGTCCGCCAGCCGCTCGCGAAGATCAAGATCTCCGGCGCGGACGTCAAGGGCCTGGAGGACCTCATCATCGACGAGCTGAACGTCAAGTCCGTCGAGTACGTCTCGGACGAGACGGAGCTCTGCGACGTCAGCTACAAGGCGAACTTCAAGACGCTCGGCAGGAAGTGCGGCTCCAGGATGAAGGCGGTCGCCGCGGCGATCGCCTCGCTTGGCGGCGCCGCCCCGACCTGGCCCATGGCCGTCGAGGGCGTCGAGGTCGCGGCCGAGGACGTCCTGGTCACGCGCTCGCCGAAGGCGGGGCTGGTCGTGGCGTCCGAAGGCGCGGCGGTCGTCGCGCTCGAGACGGCGCTCACGCCGGAGCTGGTCGCCGAGGGCAACGCCCGCGAGTTCGTCAGCCGCGTGCAGGCGATGCGCAAGGAGGCGGACTTCGAGGTCACCCAGCGCATCGTGCTCGCTGTCGAGTGCGACGCGGAGATGCGCGCGGCGCTCGAGGCGCACCGCGACTACGTGACCGGCGAGACGCTCGCCGTCGCGCTGGACTTCGCACCGTGCGGGGCCGAAGCTGTCGATCTCAACGGACACGCCACCAGGATCTGCGTCGCAAAGAACGCCTGAACGTCCGCGATTGAGCCAAAGTGACATTTTTGGTATAATTATCCTTCAACATGGAAAAGGTGGATACAGCGATGGCGAAGGCCTCGGTCCTGACCGAGGCGCTCCCGTACATACTCGACTTCAAGGGCTCCGTCGTGCTCGTGAAGATCGGGGGGTCCGTCATGGAGATCGAGTCCAACCTTGACTCCCTCGTGAACGACGTCGCGTTCCTCCGGGCCGTCGGCATCAAGGTCGTGATAGTCCACGGCGGCGGCAAGGCCATCTCCAAGGCCATCAAGGAGTCCGGGCACGAGCCGGTCTTCGTGGAGGGCCAGCGCGTGACGGACGAGGCGACGATGGAGATCGTCCGCCGCACCCTGAACAACGTCGTCAACACTGACATCGTCCGCCGGCTTCTCGCCAAGGGCGCGAACGCGCGTCCGATCCACGGAAACTGGATGTTCGGCGCGAAGAAGATCGAGAGTCCCGACCGCGGCTACGTCGGCGAGATCGTCTCGGTCGATCCGCGCGCGGTGAACGAGATGCTCGACGCCGGCATCATCCCCGTCGTGACGCCGCTTGCGACCGGCGTGGACGACGCCCACCTCTACAACGTCAACGCGGACATCGCGGCCGCCGCGCTCGCGAAGGCGCTGAAGGTCCGCAAGTTCGCCCTCGTGTCGGACGTGCCTGGGCTGCTGAGGGTTCCGTCGGACCCCTCGACGCTCCTCTCCACGCTCCATCTGGAGTCCGTGGATAGGCTCAAGGCGGACGGCACCATCTCGGGCGGGATGCTCCCGAAGATCGTCAGCTGCGAAGAGGCGATCCGTGCGGGGGTTAAGAAGGTCCACCTCGTTGACGGGCGCATGGCGCACTCGCTGCTTCTTGAAATATTCACGCGTGAAGGCGTGGGAACGGAGATAACGGAATGAGCAACAACACACAGGAAATCCTCGACCTCTACAAGGCGTCTGTAATGCCGACGTATTCCCCGTCGGTCGTCATATCGTCCGGCAAGGGCGTCACCGTCCGCGACGTGGACAACCGTCCTTTCTACGATTTCACGAGCGGAATCGGCGTGCACAACATCGGCTACGGCAACGGCAGGGTGGTCGAGGCCGTCCAGGGCCAGGCCGCCAGGCTCACGCACTGCTCGAACCTCTTCGTGAACGAGCCCGCCGCCCGTCTCGCCGCCAAGCTCGTCGCCCTCTCCGGACTCGACGGCAAGGTGTTTTTCTGCAACTCCGGCGCCGAGGCCAACGAGGCCGCCATCAAGCTCGCCCGCAAGTGGGGCGCCGCGAACGGCGGACGCTACGAGATCGTCACCATGCGCCAGGGCTTCCACGGCCGCACGCTCGCGACGGTCGCCGCGACCGGCCAGGCGTGGTGCCAGCAGGACTACGATCCGCTTCCCACGGGCTTCGCCTACGCCGACTACAACGACCTGGAGAGCGTGAAGTCCGCCATCACCGACAAGACCGTGGCCGTCATGCTCGAGGCCGTCCAGGGCGAGGGCGGCGTCACGCCCGCCACCCCGGAGTTCATCGAGGGCGTCCGCGCGCTCTGCGACGAGCGTAACCTCCTCATGATCTGCGACGAGGTGCAGTGTGGAATGGGCCGCACCGGCACGTGGTTCGCGTGGCAGGGCTACAACGTCAAGCCGGACCTCTTCACTCTCGCGAAGTCGCTTGCGGACGGCATTCCGATGGGCGCGCTCGTCTCGAACGCGAAGCTTGCGGACGTCTTCACGCCCGGCTCGCACGCCTCGACCTTCGGCGGCAACCCTGTCGCCGCGGCCGCCGCGCTCGCCGTCATCTCCGTCATCGAGGACGAGAAGCTCCTCCAGCGCGCCAACGAGGTCGGCGCTCTCTTCCGCGAGGCGCTCCAGAGCTTCGTTGACAAGTACGAGAAGGTCCTCGAGGTGCGCGGAAAGGGCATGATGCTCGGACTCGTCATCGACGGCGACCCCAAGGCGGTCGTTGACGCGCTCCGCGACCAGAGCCTCCTCGCTCTCACGGCGGGCGGCAACGTCGTCCGCTTCCTCCCGCCGCTCGTCCTCAACGAGAGCGACCTCGAGGACGCCGTCGATATGATCTCCGAGGCCCTCGACACCGTGTTCGGCTGACGCCGGCGCGCGCCTCCCGGGCGCGACGGAATGTCCAATGGCGCAGGAACAGCTGTTTGCCGACGACTACAAGGTGACCCTCGACGTTTTCGAGGGTCCCCTTGACCTCCTCCTCTACCTCATCCGCCGCGAGGAGCTCGACATCTACGACATCCCGATCGAGCGCATCGCGGCGGAGTACATGAAGTTCCTCAAGGAGGCTCGCGACCTCAACCTCGACATCGCCGGCGAGTTCGTCGTCATGGCGGCGACGCTCATGGTGATCAAGTCGAGGATGCTCCTTCCGGTCGATCGCCGCGCCGCGAACGAGGGGGAGGACGAGGAGTGGGTCGATCCGCGCCTAGACCTCGTCCGCCAGCTCATCGAGTACAAGAAGTTCAAGGACGCCGCCATCCGCCTCGAGACGATGGAGGCGATCGCCGCGAACAGGTTCGACTACGGCGGCGGACGCCCCAAGTTCGAGAAGACCGCAGCCGACGCGCGCGGCGCGCTCGCCAACCTCGACCTCTACGACCTCCTCACCGCTTTCCAGGAGGTGCTCGCCCGCGCGAGCGAGATCCCGCACGAGGAGCTGAAGGGCATCCGCTTCTCCGTCCCGGAGAAGATGGACCTCGTCCTCGACCGCGCGCGCCGCGAGGGGCAGGTCTCCTTCGCCACGCTTTTCGCCGACGACGCGCCGAAGGGCGAAATAATCGTAACCTTCCTCGCGCTCCTCGAGCTCCTGCGCCAGCACCGCATCATCGTTTACCAGAACGCGGCGTTCCACGAGATCACGATCCTCCCCTCGAAGGAGGAGCCGGACGACAAGCCTCTGGAAACCCCGGACGAGTGGTGACGCCATGGACGCCAACCTGCTCATCGAGGCTTCCGCCGGAACTGGCAAGACGCAGGCTCTAGCAAAACGCCTGATAGAGCTCGCCCGGGGCGGACTCGAACCGCATGAGATCGTGGCGCTTACCTTTTCCCGCGCCGCCGCAGGCGAGATATTCGAGCGATTCATCTCCCTCCTTTCCGAAGAGGCCGCCGACAGGACAGAATCCGCCGCGCTCCTTCGCAGGGTGATCGCCACCCAACACCTTTCCCAGATCGGCACCCTCGACAGCTTCCTCACGCGCGTCGTGCGTATGTTTCCGCTGGAGCTCGGACTCGACGGACAGGCCGAGATCATGGACGATTTCGGGATCGGACGCGAGGTGTCGCGCACGCTCTTCGCGATCCTCCGCCGCACGGACACCCTGACGCGCCGCGCGTTCACGGACGCCTTCGCGCTCGCCATGGACGGCGAGGACGTCCGCAGCTACGTCGAATCCTTCCGCGGCTTCGTCGAAAAGTGGCACTCCCTCGTCCTCGCCCACCCGGAAGCGTCCGCATGGGGCGAGCCGACTGCGATCTGGGGAGAGACCCCGGAATGGGCATCGACGGACGAGCAGGGCCTCGCCCGCCTGGCGGACGCGCTTGAGGGGCTGGACGGCGACGGCTCGTGGCCGGAATTCGTCGGCTGGGTCCGCACCTTCCGCGGCAGCCTGGAGGGCGTGAAGGGCTTTGCGAAGAAGTTCCTCGAGATGGGACCGGAGCTCTTCGAGCATGCGACGATCGACGTCAAGTTCAACAGGAAAGAGCACGTCTTCGGCGGCGAAGGCGCGCACGCGATACGCAGGGCCATCCTGGGCGTCTGCGGATACGTCGTCCGCCGCAGGCTCGCGCTCGCCCGCGGCGTCCATGCGCTCATCGCCGAGTACGAGGTCGAGTACGCGAAGAAGGTGCGCGGACGCGGTAGGCTCTGCTTTGCGGACGTTCCGAGGCTCCTTGCTGCGATGCCCGATCCGGTCCGCCTCGCCCTGGAATACCGCCTCGATGCGCGCATCCGCGCCTGGGCGCTCGACGAGTTCCAGGACACCAGCCGCGAGCAGTGGAGGGCGCTGGGTCCGCTCGTCAACGAGGCCACGCAGTCGGACGGCGAGAAGTCCGTCTTCGTGGTCGGCGACTGCAAGCAGGCGATCTACGGATGGCGCGAGGGCGACGTCGGAATCTTCCGCCGCGAGCGCGACAGCGGACAGTACGCAATCGGCAAGCTCAACATGACGTACCGCTCGTCCAAGGCCGTCGTCGATGCCGTTAACGCCGTGTTCGTCAACGGCTCGCTCAGGAACGCGTTCCCTGGCTGGGAGGCGTCCGAGCACATTTCCGCTCGCCCCGAGATGCCCGGCTTCGTCCAGGCGGTCGTCGCGCCCGGAAGGGCGCTGGAGGACTATTTCGAGCCGGTCAGGGCCGCTCTCGCGGCTGCTGATCCCGTCCGTCGCGGCATTTCCGCCGCGGTCCTGGTGCGCGGAAACAAGATGGGCGAGAAGATCGCAACCTACTTGAAGCTGAAGGGGATGGACGGAGTCGTGTGGGAGGGCGAAAGCGCGATCCTGGACACGCCCGCGCTCCAGGGGTTCGTCGATCTCGCGACGCTTTCGGACCATCCCGGGGACAAGCAGGCCTACAGGCACTTCGCATCGACTCCGCTCGCCGCCGCGATGTATCCCGACGGCGTGCCGGACGCGTCGGAGGTCTCTATGTCCGCCGCGCGCTCGTTCATGGCGAAGGGGCTGGTCCGGACCTTCCGCGAACTGCGCGCGCTGCTGCCGGAGGAGCCGTCCGAGGCGTGGAGCGAGTTCACCGAGACGCGCTTCACGGACATGCTGCGCGCTGCGTCCGAATTCGAGCTTTCCATGGAGCCGGGGACGAGGCTTTCGGACTTCGCGGACTTCCTTGCCGCCAAGAAGAAGCGCAACATCGCCGAGCCGGGGAAGGTGAAGATCATGACGATCCACCGCTCCAAGGGGCTCGGATTCGACTATGTCGTACTTCCGCTCTACGAGTCAGATCCGATCGACGCGAAGTCCGACGGACCCCTCGTCGCCGACGGCTGGGTCGTCCCCGATCCCGGCGCGACGGTCGCCTCGATGCTCCCGGGCCTCTCCGGCGCGCTCGCCGCGCGGCAGGAGCGCGTGGAGGAGGAGGCGCTCTGCACATACTACGTCGCCATGACCCGTGCGAAGAACGCCATGACGGTGATCTGCCGTCCGCCCTCGAAGACCTCCGCGCGCAGCTACGTCTCAGACTTCGTGCGCGACGCAATTCCCGAGCCGATAGGCGATCCGCTGTGGTACGACAAGCTGGGCGACCGGACCGACGGACAGCCTGCGTCCGCGCATCCGCTGCCGGTCTTCCGCCGCGGACAGCGCGCGTCCGTCCGCCGCAGGCTTCCGTCCCTATCCTTCCATTCCGGCATGTCCGCAGGCGAACTCTTTGCGGACTCCGGTTCGCGCGAGGCCGCAAAGCGCCGCGGAACGGACGTCCATGCGCAGTTCGAGGCGATCGAATGGATCGACCCCGCCGCGCCGAAGGA
>JAGCFB010000077.1 GCA_017650345.1 Kiritimatiellia bacterium
CGCGCCCGCCAGCCGAGCGGAGGCTTTGAAAACGAGGCGAGTTGCGCAGGACTGCGCCCCGAAGACAATCTGGAGATTGTCGAGCGGGCGCATGGACGCGCAAATCGCCCGGTTCTCGAAGCTGAGCACGGTTGGCGCGAAACGAGCCGTCACGTTGACAAAGCAGCCGAAGCGGGAAGGCGCTGCGGCGCCAATCGCCGCAAGGCGATGCATCGCCCGGCCGGTGTTCGTGGTTGCGCCGCAGGCGCCAAATCACAACAAAGCAACCGGGCTGTGGATATTTCAGTTCAGGGAGTGAACGAAGCGGTCGGCGTTGGATTCCAGGACGGACTCCATCTCCTCCGTCGGGACGCCGCGCAGCGCGGCGAGCCTGGCGGCGATCGCCGAGACGGACGGAAGCGCGGACGCGGTCTCCGCCGTCGCGTCGCTCTCGACGAGGAGCATCCGCTCCGGGACGGACGCCGCAAGCTCGCGGTAGTTGACGGCGTGGTCGTTCAGCAGGGCCGGTCCGATCGAGATGAACCCGTTCATCGCCTCGATGTCCGGGACGAGTCCGCCCGAGCGCGAGAACCCGTGGAAAAGGAACGCCGGGATGCGTCCGGCGTACGGACGGCACGCGGACGCCACCTGCCCCCAGCACTTCGCGCCGTGGAGGACCACCGGACGCCCGAATTCCGCCGCGACGGCGAGCTGCTCCTCGAACGCGGAGCGCATCCGGTCCGTGATGTCGCGCGACTTGAGCCTGTCGAGTCCGATCTCGCCCACGCCGAGCGACGGATCCTCCGCCAGCGCCGCGCGCAGCGACTCCGAATCGAATCCGTCAAGGAACCAGGGGTGCCATCCGCGGAATACGACGTCGCCGGGCCCTGGAACGGACCCGGCGGGATCGCAGATGAAGCGCCGCCCTTCTCCGCGGCAGACGTGGCAGTGGGCGTCGGTCATCTTTCAGTGGCGGGGGCGTCCGCGCAGGCGGACCCTCAGAGGCTCCTCGGGAGCTCCTCCATCTGGTAGCACTCGATGACGTCGCCCTCCAGGAAGCCTTCGTAGTTCACGAAGCACACGCCGCATTCCTGCTGGCCCGTGACCTCCTTGACCTCGTCCTTGAAGTGGCGGAGCGTCTGGACCTTGCCGTCCCAGACGAATTCCTTGCCGCGCCTGATGCGGAACTTCTCCTTCGCGACGAGCTTGCCGTCGAGCATCTGCGAGCCGGCGATCCTGCCGAGCTTGCCGATGTCGTAGATCGCCTTGATCTCGGCGTGGCCGAGGACGACCTCCTTGTACTCGGGCGGGAGGAGGTCCAGCATGGACTGCTTGACGTGGTCGATGAGCTCGTAGATGATCCTGAACGAGTTGATCCTGACGCCGTCGTGGCGGGCCTGCTGCTGGACGCCGGAGTCGTTGCCGATGTCGAAGCCGACGACGATGGCCTTGCCCGCGGCGGCGGACTTGACGTCCGTCAGCGACACGTTGCCCGTTCCGGTTCCGATGATGTTGAGTCCGACCTTCTCGCTCTTGATCTGTCCGAGAGCCTCGACGACGGCCTCCAGGGTTCCCTGGTTCTCGCTCTTGACGATGACGTTGAGCTCGCGCCTTCCCTCTGCGGCCATGCGCGACATGAGCGCGTCGAGCGTCGCGGCCTTCGAGCTGGAGAGCTCCTGCTCCTTGCGCTCCTGCGCGGTCTGCTCGGCGAGCGTGCGCGCGCGCTTCTCGTCCAGCATTACGCGGAACTCCGCGCCCGCCTCGGGGACGCCGGAGAGGCCCGTCGCCTTGACCGGCATGGACGGAGGCGCCTCCTTGATGCGGCGGCCGTGGTCGTCGATGAGCGCGCGGACCTTGCCGAAGTGCTCGCCGATGAGGATGGCGTCGCCGACCTTGAGCGTTCCGCCAGTGACGAGGAGCGTGGCGCAGGGTCCGAGGCCCTGCTGCAGCTCCGCCTCGATGACGTATCCGTTCGCGCGGCGGTTGGGGTTAGCCATGAGCTCCAGGACCTCCGCCTGGACGAGGATGTTCTCGAGAAGCGAATCGACGCCCATTCCGGTGACGCCGGAGACCGGGCAGCAGATGATGTCGCCGCCCCAGTCCTCGGGCGTGAGGCCCGCCTTCTGGAGCTGCTGCTTGACGCGATCGACGTTCGCCGTGGGCTTGTCCGCCTTCGTGATGGCGACCATGATCTGGACGCCCGCCTGCCTGGCGACGCGGATGCACTCCTCCGTCTGCGGCATGATGCCGTCGTCCGCCGCGATGATGAGCACCGCGATGTCCGTGATCTGCGCGCCGCGCGCGCGCATCGCGCTGAACGCGGCGTGGCCGGGCGTGTCGAGGAACGTGATGAGCCTTCCTGCTATATCGACCTGGTAGGCGCTGATCTGCTGGGTGATGCCGCCCGCCTCGCCGGCCGCGACGTGCTCCTTGCGGATCCAGTCCATGAGCGTCGTCTTGCCGTGGTCCACGTGTCCGAGGAACGTGACGACCGGGGCGCGCGGCTTGAGCGTCTCGGGCGGATCCTCGGGGATGAGGTCGTCCGCGTCGATCGACTTGAGCACCGGCTTCGCCGCCGCCTTGTCGCGCGCCTTCTCGACCGTCACCTTGAAGCCGTACTTCTCCGCGACCTTCGTCGCGACGTCCGGCTCGACGCGCTGGTTGATGGAAGCGAGTATCTTGAGGCCCATGAGGTCCGCGATCAGCCTGTTCGGCTTGATGTTCAGCTTGAGCGCGAGGTCCTTGACCACGACCGCGCCGCGGATGGAGATCTCCCTGTTCTCCTCATCGACGCGGATGCCGCCGTTGACGCTGGCGTTGGACGGCGTGCCGTGCGGCACGCGCTTCTCGAACGCGCGCTGCGCGTCCTTGCCCTTCTTGCCCTTGCGCGTTCCGTCGTCCTCGTAGTCCACGACCTTCGGGGGCCTGACCTTCGGCTGCGCGGCGACCGTGATCCTGATCGCGGGCGCCGGCGCGGAGTGGGCGAGCGGCTTGAATCCGGCGGAGGTGAGCCCGACCTTGATCTGCGGCTGCGGCTTCGCGGCGGCGGGGGCCTTCGGCTTCACGCCGGGGGCCATGCGGATCGCGGGCTTCTGCTGTCCGACCGTGATGGAGATCTTCGGCGCGGCTGGAGCGGGACGCTGGGGCTTCTTCGGATTGATGGAAATCTTCGTGATTCCGGGCGCGGGCCTGGCGGCGGGCGCGGACGCCGCAGGCGCGGCTGCCGTCTCCGCAGGGGCCTCGGCCTTGGGCGCCTCGGCGGGAGCGGGAGCCTCGGACTGCGGTGCGGAAGCCGCCGGGGCCTCGGCCTTCGGCGACGCGACCGGCGTGAACGCGCGGCCTTCGTACGCGGCCTTCGCGGCCTCGAGGTGCGCGGCGAGGACGTCATTGTCTGCGGACGCCTTTTCGCGCCTCATGGCCTCGGCCCGGGCGCGCTTCGAGGCGCGCTTCGCCTCCAGGTCGCCGCCCTTCGGCAGGCCTGCGACGGCCGCCTTGAGCGCGGGAAGCTCGTCCGCGTCGATGGTGCTGATGGCGCTCGTGACGTCCGCACCGCAGCTTTCGGCCGCCTTGAGGACATCGGCGCTCGCCACGCCCGCCTCCCTTGCCAGTTCGTAAACTCTCATTTTCTAGGCTCTCCTCGTCCCGTCCTTAAGTATTGTTGCCGGTCCGTCACTCCGCCGCCCCGGCGGAGCCTCCCGATGTGAGCGCCGCGACGGCCTGCGCGGCCGCATAGACGCCCTTGGCGGTGACCTCGTCGAGTCCGGTCGCCGACATGAAGCTCGCCTCGTCCCCCTCGACGATCACGTCCACCGTCAGGTAGCCGGCGTCCGCGATCTGCGTGGCGACGGCCGTGGGGACGCTGAACGTCTCCGCGAGGTCCCTGATCGCCGCCGCCTTCTGGTCCTCGAAGCTGAGGGTCGCCACGGACTTCTTGACCTCGATGTGCCAGCCCGTGAGCTTCGTCGTGAGCCGCACGTTCTGTCCGCGCTTGCCGATCGCCAGAGAATACTGGTCGGGCGAGACGACGACGTGGACAGTGTTGGGAAGCGCGGGATCGACCTCGATGGACTCCAGCTTCGCCGGCGCGAGCGCCTGAGCGACGTACTGGCGGATGTCCTCGTTCCAGCGGACGATGTCGATCTTCTCGCCGTGGAGCTCGTCAACGATCGACCTCACGCGGCTGCCGCGCTGGCCGACGCACGCGCCGACCGGATCGACGTTCTCGTTGGAAGTCCTCACCGCGAGCTTGGCGCGGTAGCCCGGGTCGCGGCTCACGCCCATGATCTCGACGACGCCGTCGGAGATCTCGCTGACCTCGAGGCGGAAGAGCGCCTCGACGAACTTGCCGCTGGCGCGGCTGATGACGACGCTCGGACCCTTCGCGTCCGGATCGACGCGGATGACGATCGCGCGGACCGTGTCGCCGACCTGGAGGTCCTCCGTCGGGATGCGCTCCTTGCCGGGAAGGACCATCTCGACCTTGCCTACCGTTACGTACACGTCGCGGTGCGCGCCAATGGAGGAGACCGTGCCCGATACGATGTCGCCCACGCGGTCCTTGTACTCGGAGAAGGTGTTCGTGCGCTCGGCGTCGCGGATCTTCTGCATGATCATCTGGCGCGAGGTCTGCGCCGCGATGCGCCCGAGGCGCGAGGCGGGCATCTCGATCTCGATCGTCTGCCCCTCCTTGACGGGGTTGCCGTGGTTGTAGCGGACGGCGCGCGCGAGCGGGATGAAGCCGGGGCCCGTGTCCTCGTCGGAGCAGACGAGAGTGTCGTACACGTGGAGCGAAAGATCCTTGCGGTCGATGACGACGCGAAGGTCGTTCGTGACGTCGCGGTTCCTCCGGGCGGCCTGCTGTATGGCCTGCTCGATGGCCGTAAGCACGATCTCGCGGCTCACGCCGCGTTCGCTCTCGATGTGCTGGACGACCGCCAGCAACTGGTTGTTCATCGACATCTTCTTCGCTCCTTCCTGTCAAAAATCAAAGCAAACCTGCGGTCCGACCCGATGGATCGCCGAATTTGTATGATATTTTACCAAAAAGCGGCTATGCGGTCAATTGCGCGCGGACGCGGAATGTGGTAAAATCATTGCATGAACAGAACCATTCTCTCGATCGCCGCCGCAGCGGCCGCATTCCTCGCCTCCGCAGGCGAACCGCCGCCCATACGCCTCGCGTACAACTACTGCACCCTTTCGTACACCTTCGCCTACTACGGCGAGGCGGACTGGGCTGGCGAGATAGACAGGCTCGCCAAGGCCGGATACAACGTCGCGCTCGTCACGGACGGCACGTTCAAGGTCTGGGAGACCGTCCTGCGCGAGCTGGGGTACGCGGACGAGGACATCCTGAGGTTCATACCGGACGAGTGCGCGCGCGCGTGGTGGCTGATGGGCAACCTCACGGGCGAGGGCGGACCCCTCGACCAGCGCACGATCGACGAGGACGGACAGCGCGGACGCTTCATATGCGACAGGATGCGCGCGCGCGGGATAGAGCCCGTCCTCCAGGGCTACTTCGGCATGCTGCCGCTCGGCGCGCCGTCCGCCGTCCCGCAGGGCAAGTGGAGCTGCTACGAGCGTCCGCCCATCCTAGACCCGACGTCCCCCGAATACGCCAGGATCGCCGACCTCTGGCACCGCGCCCTTGAGAAGGTCTATGGATTCAAGCCCAAGTACCTCGCTGGCGACCTCTTCCACGAGGGCGGCAAGACGGACGGCATAGACGTCACCGCGGCAGTGCGCGCCGTCCAGTCCGCCCAGCAGTCCGCCTTCCCCGGCACGACCTGGGTCGTCCAGGCGTGGCAGGCCAACCCGACCGCCGCAGTGCGCGCCGGACTCGATCCGCGCTTCACGCTGATCGAGGCGCTCGTCAAGGACATGGGCGCATTCGCCAAGGACGACTCGACGTGCGACCTCGAGTACGGCGACATCCCGTGGATCTGGTGCGAGGTGCTGAACTTCGGCGGAAACCACGGACTCTACGGGAACCTCAGGACGTTCGCGCGGCTCGGTCGCGCCGCCAAGGGCAAGGGCGCGAAGACTTTCCGCGGCTACGGAGCCCTCTCCGAGGGATTCTTCACCAACCAGGTCTGCTACGACCTCTTCGAGGAGATGATGATGCGTCCGGCAGGCAGCGAGATGACGGACGCCGAACTCTTCTCGTGGCTGGACGCCTGGGCGCTGAAGCGCTACGGAACGTCCAACCCCAAGCTGCGCGAGGCGTGGCGCATCCTGGCGGACACCGCATACGACTGCCGCCGCTGCCAGGAGGGAACCGTGGAGAACGTCATCTGCGCGGAGCCGTCGTGGAACGCGAACAACGCGAGCACGTGGGGTCCGAAAGGCGGACTCTGGTACGACCCCTCGAAGCTGGAGGCCGTCGCGGCGCTCATGAGGGAGGCTTCCGCCAACCCCAGGCTGCGCAACAACCGCAACTTCGAACGCGACCGCTTCGACGTGCTCAGGCAGGTAGTCGCGAACCGCCTGCGCGCGCTCGTCCCGCAGCTGAAGGACGACGGGAACGCCAGGGCGAAGTTCCTGCGTACGGCCGAATACCTCTGCAACACGAGGTCCGCCCCTCCCGAGTTCCGTCTCGCGACGTGGGAGGACATGGCCCGCCTGCGCGCGGGCGAGCGCGGCGCGAAGGCGTGGCGTCGGATGGTGACCACATGGACGGACCCGAAACACGGGAAAAATACGCTTTCCGACTACGCAAACCGCGAATATTGCGAACTAGTGCGCGACTGGTACCTCCCCCGGTGGAGGAGGTTCCTCGACCCCGACGGAAAAATTTTTACTATTAAACATTGACTTTTCCAAAAAATATGAGATACTATACGCGCGTGTGATGCGAAGAAGGCTCTTTCCTGATGGAAGGACGCCGGAAGCGCATATGCCAAAGGAGAAACATGAAGATCAAGAAAACCTGCAAGTGCGCGGCCGAGAAGGTCGTGACCAAGAAAGAAACCAAGCCGGTCGTGGCCAAGGCCGTTGCGAAGCCGGTTGCTAAGTCGGTGACGTTCACCGTCCATGCCGAGAAGGGCAAGGAAGTGTTCGTTGCGGGCGAGTTCAACAAGTGGGATCCCACCGCCAAGAAGATGGCGTACAAGGCCAAGGAGGGCATCTACGCCGCCACGATCAAGCTCGACCCGGGCGAGTACCAGTACAAGTTCGTGATCGACGGCACCTGGTGCGCCGATCCCGAGAACGCGAACTCGGTCCAGAACGACCAGGGCACGTTCAACTCCGTCGTCGTCGTCAAGTAAGACGCGCGCCGGATACGGAACGGCGGCCGCGGGTTTCCGCGGCCGCCGCTTTTTTTTTGCACGGACGGTCTTTCGGACGGCGTCAGTCGTCGTCAACCTCGGAGTCGTCGATCGAGTCGTCCAGCTTCCTGTAGCTTCCGCCCTCCATGGAGACGTCGTATCCCATGCAGAGCCACTTGGTGAGGTCCTTCTCCGCGCTCGTGCCGCCCGAAGGCTTCAGCATCTGCTCGACGTGCCCGTCCGCGAACGCGACGTGTCCGTAGGCGTCGCGCTTCGTCGCGTGCGGAAATCCGATGCGCTCCGAGTCCATTCCGTAGGACCCGTACTCGAGGACGCAGTCCGCCGCGCGCTCGTTGTTTCCGCCCTTGCTGATGTCGTCGAGGCACAGCTCCGCGAACATGAGCATCCTGTCCGGCTTCTTGACGTCGCTCATGGAAAGGCCGGACGCCGTGTCGCCGGTCGTCCCGCTTCCGTGGCTCTTGTCGAAGCCGAACTTCGCGCTCATGGCGTAGCTCCAGGCCATCTCGGACTTCGCCTTCTTCTTGTCGTACGCCTGCTTGACCATGGTGGGGCACTTGAAGCAGGACGCGTTGCCGTCAACCGCGCGCCAGATCGCGCCGTTGGTGTAGGCGTGCATGACGTCCTCCTGGCTTGAGAACACGCCAGGCATGTCGCACTGGACGTGGGAGGTCGCCGTGCCGTCCCTGCCGTACTTGTCCTTGCTGAGCCAGCTGAGCCAGCCGCGCTTCTCCGTGTAGTTCCAGCCGCTCTCCGCCCTGCTCTTCGCCTCGCACGATCCCGCGAGCGGATACTTGTGCAGGTCGTCCTCCATCGCCACGCTGTAGCACGCCTGCGCGAGCTGGCGCAGGTTGGACTGGCACTTCGCCGCGCGGCCCGACTCGGACGCGCCGCCGAAGACCGCCATGAGCGAGGCGGACAGTATGCCGATGATGCCGATGACGACAAGAAGCTCGATGAGCGTGAATCCCTTCTTCATTCTTGGACCTCCGAGGTTTGTCAGTTGACTTGATGGTAGAAAAGAACGCGCATGGCGTGCGGAACGTCCGTGCTGCCGTCCGTCCCCGAGCCCTGGCTGCTGTCCCCCCTGCGCGGATCGCGCCAGACGACGGCCACACCCTTCGCGCCGAGCTGCGCCGGCGTAGAGCCCTCGCCCGAGCCGCCGCCGAGGACGACAGGCTCCGCGCGGAAGAACACCAGGAACAGCTGCTGCTGGTTGGCGAAGCACTTGCGCCAGTAGCTGTGCAGGAACTTGCGATCGACGTCATGGAGCTCCACGCCGAGCTGGTCGTCAACCTCGCCGCCCAGCCAGTCTATATCGTCCCACTTGTTCCACCACTTGCCGTCCGTCGCGCTGCGGAGCTTCGTCCCCATCCACGCCGAGAACTCCTTCATCTTGTCCGCGTCGATCTTCGCGTTGCCGGTGCCGGACGGACCGAACGTGTACTTGAGCGGCTTCGTCATGTCGGACGCCCTTCCGTCCTGATCGGCGAACGTCTTCTTTATCGCGTCCTTGACGTAGTTCGTGCCAGCGGACCACCAGTCGTAGGGCGTGTTCATGAACGCGCCGAGCCTGATCGTGTCGTCGTCCGTGTACGGGTTGATGCGGAAGCCGTTGACCGGACTCGTCATCCCCAGGCTGTCCACCTCGTAGTTCGCGTCCAGCTTGCCGAAGCATCCGTAAGTGCGCCACATCTGCGCGCTGTTGCCGCAGTCGCCGGCGCCCGTCGGTATCCTGCCGTTCCTCATGACGTCCGTTATGGCCTTGCATTCCGTATCGGCGTCGCGTAAGGGGCAAACCCTCGGCAGGAAGGCGATTTCGCCGGCGTCCTGGAGGTAGCCCTGGTTGGAGACGCTCATGAAGATGTCGCCGTCCTTGCCGCCCGCTCCATCGCAGGTCGTGCGCTCAAGCCAGGCCTCGCCGAGCGAACCGTCCGGCGCCGTCACCGGATACCAGTTCCCGGCCGCGAAGTTGTAGCGCGGGTCGTCCGTCAGGTACGTCGCGATGTTGAACTGCATCTGCTTGTTGGTCAGATCGCCCTGCTTGACCCTCTCGTGGAGCGCGTTGTACCCTTCAAACCCGTCCTTGATCTCGACGACGCAGCCCTCGTCCTTGTTGTCGAAACGGAGGAGTCCGCGCGGGAACGTCTTGAACCTCGTCTCGTCCCCGAAGCCTTCGGGGGCAGGACTGTCGTCGTCGAGCGCATGGGCGGGCGCCATATCGACCAGCTTGCCGTTGTTGTTCCTCAGCGACACGGAAAGCCCCATGCCCCACGTGTACGTGCCTGCCCCTCCCGTGGCGAGATCGCCGGTCGAGAAGTCCATGGCCTGCATCTTGTATTCCGTCTGGCGCGCACCCTCGATCTGGGCATCGGACTCGAGGCACCAGTCGATGTCAGGAGTCTCGGACATCGAGCCGGGAGCCCTTCTGTACTTCCTGTAGAGATAGAAGCGGACGATCGGGTAGTCGGACTCGAAGCGTCCGTTCGCCTTCTCGAAGCCGTCGAGCGTGAGCTGGACGTCGCGGAAGCGTCCGCCTCCGGCGGAGACGGCCTTCTTCTCGGTATCGACGTCCTCGCTCGGGAGGCCCGTCGTGCCCTTCGTGGAGGTCATCACGACCACGCCGCCTTCGCGGACGTCGGAGGCGCCCTCGCCGCTCTTCGTCGGCCAGCTCTTCAGCGCGCCGTCCACCTTCGCCGTGCAGCCCTGCTTTCCGGACTGCCCCGCGACTGCGACGGAGTCCTGGGCGATCATGTAGAACGCGGCCTGCGCGACGGCGGAGAAGTCGCCCGCCGAGGCGTTGCGCTCCTTCTGCCACTTGAACGGGAAGGCGAAGCCGGCGTTCACATCGACGGACCCGGACACCTTCAGGCAGAAGTCAACGGTCTTGCGCTCTTCGTAGAGGTTGCCGCCAAGCTCGTTCTGCTGCAGGTCCGACTCCTTCTCCTCGATGGAGACCCTGAGATCCGGCACGGCGTCTATGCCGACGATCATCGGCGCGCGCTCGACGGTCGGCGCGATCACGGAGATGGGCACGTCGTCCGCGTCGAGGTAGTCGTAGAGCGCTAGGGTCGGAAGCGTGCCCAGACAATCGGCGTACTTGTCCCAGAAGTCATTGACGAAGGTTGTGACGGTGGAGGCGTCGTCGTCGTTGGACTTGTCGTCGTCCTTCTTCATGAGGTCCGGGAACGGCTGGTTCCTGGGATTGGATATGTCCAGCTCTACCTGCGTCTTGGCGTTGCCGGACGAGGTGTCGGCGATCCACTCCTCGCGCGTGAGGTTGGAGTTGCCGTCCGTAACGAAGCGCTGGAGCGCGACCTTGCGGAAGTCTGCGGAGTTCTCGTCGGGGCGGGTGAAGCCGTAGAAGCCGTTGACGCCGGTTCCGCGCTTGAGGAACTCGACGAACGGGGAGGTGAGCCCCGTGCTCGAGCCCAGCGAGGCAAGGGCGAGGTTGTAGTCCGCCAGCGACGCGAACGGACCCTCGGCGGAGTCCTCCACGTCGTCCAGGAAGTTCTGGAACTTGACGGGGTCGGCGGCATAGCCCGTGTACGTGCCGTTCTGGAAGAGATAGGCGAGCGTGACGAGGCTGTCGTCGCCGCTGCCGCGCGGAACGGCCGCCGCGACGCGGTTGAGGTCGAAGTAGTCCGATACGTCCACGGCGCAGAACGCGGAGCGTCCGGCGTCGAAGTCGAGGCGGTTCCACGTCGCCGTCTTCGACCTGCGCGAGTAGTAGCGGATGTCGTTTACGAGCGCAGGCGGCATGTAGGCGAGCGACTCGAGCGTAAACGGGGAGACCGTGTCGGAGGGGTCGAGCATGCCGGACGTGCCGCCGGGCGTGAGGACGCGCCCCATCCACGAGTTCGCGGTCGTGCCGCCGACGCCGGGGGCGGGGGCGTTCTCAAGGGCGGACTCTATGGACGCCATGGCCTCGACGAGCGCGGCGCGGGCGAGCTCGTGGGCGGAAGTCGTGCGGCGGAGCATGCTGGACGGCATGCGGCTCTGTCGCATGTAGATGGAGAAGCCAACGGCGGAGACGACCATGAAGGCCACCATGCCCAGCACTATCAGCAGCGCGCTTCCCCTGCGGTCGGATGAAAATGCCATTTCTGTCGCCTCCCTATTGCTCCACCGTCTGCTGTCTCGTCGCCCTGCGTCCGTACCTGTTGGGCAGGAACACGCCCGTAGTGAGGTTCTTGCCCACCTGGTCGCCGTCGCCCTGGTCGGTGACGGCCTTGACGGTTACGAGGTACGGGTGGCCCCACGGATCGACCATCTTTCCGTTGGACAAGGCGCCGTTGTACATGATAGGTATCTTGTTTCCGCCGCGGTCGGTCCCGTCGCCGAGCAGGAACGGGAGCGAGCTCTCGCCCGCCTCCTCCTCGGTCATCTCGGGGATGCCGGTATCCACCATGTTTCCGTACGCGAGGATCGCCTTGGTGATCTCGCCGGCCTCGACCGTCGCCTTGGCGATGCGCGCCTTCTTCTGGGCGGACGCGAAGGACATGCTGAGCGAGGCCATGAGGATGGCGAGGATCGCCACCACGACAAGCATCTCGACTAGCGTGAAAGCCTTTCTCATCGTCACTCCTCCTCCGCCGGCCATGTGGTTATGTCGTCCCAGGTCTCGAGCAGTCCGTCGGGTCCGCGGCTTGCGACGCCGACGAGGTACGCCTTGCCGTTGCCGAGGCCCGCGCGTCCGTCGCTGCCGCCCTGGGCGCCGTTGACGCCGATCGCCGTCCAGCTGGCCGGGTTGTCTATGGCGAGCGAGACGCCCTCGCCTCCGGAGACCGCGATGGCGCGCTGGTTGATGTCGCTACCCGACATGCCGGAGAACACGGAGACAATCGTCGTCCCGTTGCGGTCGAGGACGGCGTCCGCCGCACGCTGGTACTTAGCGATGCCGGAGCGCGCGTCGTCGAGGTCCGCGACCATCGCGGTTCCGGCGGACCACGCTATGGACGACTGCGAGAACAATTCGGTGAGCATCGTAACGAGCATCCCCAGGAGGAGGCTCGCGACGAGCATCTCGATGAGAGTGAAACCCCTTTTCATTTCGTCGGATCCCCCTGGAAGTACACTTCGGTGAAGTACAGCGGCTGGAACACGATGGAGCCCGCGCGCCTGGCGGCGCGGAAGGAGATCGCGCAGCGTCCGCGCTCCTGGCGGACGACGAGTCCGCACTCCAGGTTGCCGGTGTAGAAGGAGGCGTTAGCGCCGTCGCACCCCGCGCACTTGCCCTTCACCGTGTCGAACACGGTCGCGGCGCGCGCGCTGGGGTTGGAGCGGACCTTCCCGTTGTCGAAGTCGAAGTAGGACGCCCAGCCCGAGTTGTCGCGTCCGCCGGAGGGAAGCGTCCCTATGGAGTTCCAGGCGGTCCACGTCATGTTCGTGTCGCTCAGCATCGTAACGAGCGCGTTCATGTTGCGCTCCGCGAGCGCGGACGCCTCGACGTCCTCGTTGCTCTGCTGGCTCTCGCGGTATCCGAGCGAATAGAGCGAGATGAGCCCGAGCACGCCCATCGCCATGACCATGATGGCGAGGTTGACCTCTATGAGAGTGAAAGCCCTGCGCATGTCGTCATTTCCTCCTCGTTGCCGTGCCGACGCTCTCGGTCGTGGACGATCCGCTCTTGTACCTGTAAACGGGGATGGACGTCGAGCCCTCGCCGGACGCCGTGATCTTGATCGTCGTCACCGGGTTCTGGCTGCGTCCGACCGAGGTGGGCGGCGACTGTCCGAAGAAGTATCCGTTCGGGAGCGTCCTCACCGCGAACTCGGTCCCGTACACGTCGCCGACGCTCGGCTTCTTCCCGCCGAGCATCCTGAACGCCGGCACGCGGATGGACTTCGTGCCGCCGCCGGACGACGACTCCGCGCTCTGCTGGCCGGTCACGACGTACGCCTCGGTCATGTTGCGCGTGACGACCATGGGCGCGGCCTCGAAGTACTCGCCGTTGCCGTTGAGCAGGTAGAACTTCGTGCGCACGGCGTTCGAGGACTGGGCCTTCGAGTCGTCCTCCATGGACTCCTCGCTGACGTATATCTGGTCGAGGTCGCTGAACTCGTCCAGGATCAGGTCGTCTCCCTCGTCGGTGCTGAGTCCGGTGACGCGCCCGGACGGACGGATCGCGTAGGCGATGCCGCGTCCGCTCTGCTCCTCCGTGCCGTCCGAGCTCTCCTTCTGGAGCAGCTCGTCGTAGAGGTAGATGACGACGGGTGTGTGGTCGATCTCGGCGCGCTGGACGGCGAGGTCCAGGAACGACTGCGCCGCGACCACGGCGGAGCGGTCCTCCATTCCGCGCGTGAGGGCCCGGTAGCTGCTCACCGACATGGCGGCGAGCGCGCCCATTATGCCCATCACGACGAGAAGCTCAAGCAGTGTGAACGCCTTCCTCATTCGCATTCTCCTCACATGTTCCTAAGCTCGGAATCGCTCGGATACGTGACGTTCACGGAGTCCGTCGATGCCGTGTACTTGATCCTGTAGCGCACGAACTTGCCGTCGGTCGGGTTCTGGTAGCCGAACGCCATCTGGTTGACGTTGAGGTGCCTGTAGTGCTTGGGCGGGTTCTTCCTGATCGCCTCGTCGAAGTTGAGTCCGCGCGCGTTCTTGCTCGCGGCCTCGCCGACGGGCGCGACGAAGAGCCCGTGCGGGTTCAGGTACGGCGTCGCCGTCTTCTTGACCGAGCCCTTCACGACCTCCTGGAAGACGGGGTCCGCCTCCGAGCCCTGGAACGTGTGGTCCGTGCCGTTCTTCGCGTAGCTCTCGACGCCGCCCGGCCACTTGCCGTTGCGCGCGTAGTACGTCGCGATGCCCTCGCGCAGGACGTCCGCCATGATGGCGCGGCGCTTGGTGCGCGTCGATTTGACGGAGCCGGACGCCGTGACGGTCACGATCGTCGCGAGGACGGATATGATGCCGACGACGACGAGAAGCTCGATGATGGTGAATCCGCGCCTCTTCATCACCGCACCACCTGTCCCATCGAGAAGCTGAAGATGTCGTCGCTGCGGCCCATCTGGTCGAACGGCTGGAACACGCCGTCGGGTCCGCACGACCACGCGATGGCGGACGCCCTGACGCGGATCTGCTTGTCGCAGACCTTCGCATCGACGTAGCCTAGCCCGTCCGCGTCCACGGCGTAGCGGACGATGTGGTCGCCGATCGTCCCGCCGGTCGGGACCTTGGTCGTGAGGGTGGCGCTCGCCTTGCTCTTCATGACGGCCGCGGCCCAGGGGTCGAGGACGCCGTACTTGTCGTGTCCGGTCAGCCTGTACTTGCCGGAGGAGTCCTTGTTGTACGACAGCGAGAAGCCGCCGTGCTTGGCGAGCATGGCGCCCTGCTCGGACCCGAGCCTGTACTCGTCCTTGCCGTTCCCGTCGAGGAGCGGCTTGGGCCAGCGGCCCTTGTCCTGGTAGATCGCGGAGAGCGACGTGGCGACGTTCGAGACGAGCTCCGCCCCGCGCGTCTTCTGCGCCGTCTTGGTGACCGAAGAGTATCCGGCCGAAAGCGCGGCGGCTATGATTGCGATTATGCCGATCACGACCAGCATCTCGACAAGCGTGAATCCTTTTTTCATCCCTTTTCCTCCCTTTTTGCGCCTGGCGCTACTCTACGTCGTCGGCCATCCACCCGGCGGCCGTCTTCTGCTGGTCCTTGGGCAGCGCCGAAAGCTCCACCCAGGGCGCGAACGACTTCCCGTCCGGACCCGAACTCCAGAGGCGGTAGCCCTGGTACGGCGGCTGGGAATAGTAGTAGAAGTCGTGCCCCCAGCCGTCCTGCACCGACATCTCGTCGAGGACGTACTGCTGCGACCTGTTGCCGGTCGGACAGTATATGCGGATGTACGGGTTGTTGCCGTGGAACGTCGTCATGACGAGTCCGTTGACCGTGACGGACGTGTTGACGCCGAAGAACGTCTCGCCGCCGGAGATTATGCCCTCCAGGTTCGGCATCCAGCGCGCGCAGACGGCCTGCGACGGGAGCATCTGCACCTTGAAGCGTCCGTTTCCGCCGTTCTGGACGTCCTGCCGTATGCTTTCCCACGTGTAGGTCTCGCTGCCGTCCGCGTAGGTCTTCTTCTGCTCCTCGTTGTTGTACGTCCACTGCGGCAGCCTGTACAGCTGGCTGTCGCCGCGCGTCATGAAGAGGTAGCGCGGAAGCAGGTAGCTGAGGACGCCGAACATGAACACGGGCGCCTCGTTGAAGTTCGGCGAGTCCTTGTACTTGCCGAGCTCCGCCCCCGGGCGCGTGAGCGCGTCGAAGCCGTACTTCAGGGCCTCGTTCGCGGCGAACTCCTTGTCGTCCGGGTCGCCGGAGTTGGCCTTCTCCCTGAGAGCGTCCGAGACCTGCTTGACGTAGTCGCTGTCCTCGCCGAACGGATACGCCACCGCGACCGGCTGCGCGAGGAGCGCCGCCTTGACGTTCTGCCAGTGGAGTCCGCTCTCCGTCTTGCCGTCCTCGTCCTGGATGCCCCCGGAGTCCGCCTTCATGTAGATGTTGCGGCTCGCGTGCAGCTTGACGGGCGGATAGCTCCCGTACGCGGCGTAGTAGCCGGAGAGTGCGTTGTTAAGGCCCTGGAGCCGCTTCTGGGTGACCGCGTACGCCTCCCGCGAGCTGGTTATGCCGGCGAGCTTGAAGGCGATGGACATCAATATGACGATCACCGTCACGACGACCATCAGCTCTATCAGCGTAAAGCCTCTACGACGCATCACGTCGCCCCCTTTCGTCATCAGGCGCCCGGATTGGACATGTTGCCGATGATCTGCACCATGGGCATGAACATCGCGACGACGATCGTGCCGACGATCACGGCGAGGACGATGATGAGCGCAGGCTCGATCGCGGCGGTCATGCCCGCGACGGCGTTGTCCACCTCGTCGTCGTACGTGTTGGCGACGCGCGTGAGCATGTCCGCCAGCGCGCCCGTCTCCTCGCCGACCTCCACCATCGAGGTGACCATCGGGGGGAAGACCTTGCACTGCGACAGCGGCTCGGTCATGCCCTCGCCCTCCTTGACGGCGTCGTGCACGTTCTGGATGGCGTTGGAGACCACGCGGTTGCCCGTGGTGTCGCGGACGATCGTAAGGGACTGGAGGATCGGCACGCCCGAGGAGAGGAGTGTTCCGAGCGTGCGCGTCACGCGCGAGACGGCCGTGCGCTGCACCAGCGTGCCGGTGACCGGCATGTTGAGCGACAGGACGTCGTACAGGTACGCGCCCTTCTCGGTCTTGCCGATGATCTTCTTCAGGACCACCACGACCGCGACCGCGATGAGCGCCACCATGTAGTGCTCCTGCACCCACTGCGAGACGGCCATGACGCCCTCGGTGATCGCCGGAAGCGGCTTGCCCGCCATGAGGTCGTTGAACACGTCCTTGAACTTCGGGACGACGCTCACCATGAGGAAGCCGGTGATGCCCACGGCCGCGCAGAGGACGACCGCCGGGTATATCATCGCGCCCTTGACCTTGTTCTTGATCTTCTCGCTCTTCTCGGCGAACTCGGCAAGACGGCCGAGGACGACTTCAAGGACGCCGCCCGCCTCGCCGGCCTTCACCATGTTGACGTAGAGGTTGTCGAATATCTTCGGGTACGCCGTCAGCGCCTCGGAGAAGGTTCCGCCGGAGGAGATCGTCTCGGATATGCCGTCCAGAGCCTCCTTCATCTGCGGATCCTTCATCTGGCGCTTCAGGACCTCGATTCCGCGCATGAGCGGAAGGCCCGCGTTCACCAGCGTCGCAAGCTGGCGCGTGAACTGGGTCAGGGTCTTCGTGTTGACCTTGCCCCTGAGCCACGACGGGAGCTTGATGTTGATGTCGGAGTGGAGGCCGCCCTTCTTCTTCGCGCCGCCGCCGGCCGGAGAGGGTGCGCCCTTCTTGCCGCGCTGCGGCTTGCCGGCGGGCTGCTGCGCCTGCTGCGGCTGGGACTTCACCTCGCCGATCGCCGTCGGCAAAAGACCCTGGGCGCGGACCGCCGCTATCGCGGAGGCCCTGTCGCCGGCTTCGACCTGTCCGCGGGTTTCGTTGCCCGCGGAGTCCTTGGCTATGTATTGGAATGTCGCCATGGTTCCCCTTGCTTCTGCATGTTATGCAGAAATTATAGCAAAAGAACGGGAAACAGGCAATGGGTCAAGCGACGCGCTCGTCGGGCGTCCCGAGGGCTCGCTCCAGTGTTTTTCTTGGCCCCTCCAGCAAGTTACGCGCTCGTCGGGCTGAAGCTGCTGCTCGGTCTCGACAAAGTGATTGCTCCGGTAGGCGTCCCGAGGGCTCGCTCCAGTGTTTTTCTTGGCCCCACCAGCATGGCTCTGCAAGGTGAATCAAGTGAGCTGCTTTTGCTTCCGCACAGAATCGCCGAGGTGAATAAAGCACGCCGCAGCCACGCTGGGCCAAGAAAAAACTTCCGCGACTCTCGGCTCCGCCTACCTCCGCACTGGCAAAGGCGATGTATATCAAATATTGGCTCACCCTCCTCGCGCTTGGGAGGGATTCGCCACATAACAGTTATATGCTTCCCTCGGCTCGCCCTCCTCGCTAAGGCAAGCGCGCGCTGCGCGCGGCAAATGTGCTGAAGCGCCATCGGCCTACAGGATGTTGACAGGAGTTGCAGGCAGATGGTGCC
>JAGCFB010000011.1 GCA_017650345.1 Kiritimatiellia bacterium
ACACCGAGCGCCAGATAAAGCTGATGCGCGACTTCCACGTCAAGGGCTTCTGCTCTGTCGTCAGCTACGTGCCGCGCATCATGGAGAAGCTCGACGCAGACCCGACAGGCGACCACGATATACCGTCGCTGCGCGTCGGCATCTTCGGCTCCGAGACGTTCTCCGACGAAATGCGCCGCCGCATCGAGTCGCGCCTCCACATCGAGTGCTTCGACATCTACGGCATGACGGAGACCGGAGGAATCGGCACTACGGGCCAGGACTGCCGCCGCCACTGCGGAATCCACGTCTGGGAGGACCAGTACATAACCGAGATCGTCGATCCCGCGACCGGCGAGCCGGTCCCGGACGGCGAGTATGGCGAGGTTGTCTTCACGTCGCTGACGCGCGAGGCCATGCCGATCGTCCGCTACAGGACCCACGACATCAGCCGCATCGTCTCGCGCGAGAGGTGCGAGTGCGGCAGGACGTCCCTCAGGATCGACCGCATCACGGGGCGCACGGACGACATGCTCATCGTCAAGGGCGTCAACTTCTATCCGCGCCAGGTCGAGCAGGCCCTCATGGAGATCCCGGGCGTCCGCGACGAGTTCCAGATCATCCTGGAGGAGCGCAACGGCATGACGGACGTGACGGTCAACGTCGAGGCGGAGCCCGGCGTCACGGGCTACACGGTCGCCAAGCACCTCAAGGAGAGGCTCGGCTTCCTGCCCAAGGGCGAGGTCTTCCCGATAGGGGCGCTCCCGCGCTCCGAAGGCAAGGCCAAGCGCGTCATCCGCCGCAAGGCTGATTGACTAAGCACACGCTTTGCGGTATAATAATCACAATCAAAAATTCAACTAAGGAGTAATTCAGATGGAAGAACAGTCCAAGAAGGGTGGCAACCTGGTTGGCATCCTGACCATGTTTGCGCTGTACGGCATGTGCGGCTTCGTCACGTTCCTCGCAGCCCCCGCAGGCGACATTTGGAAGTACCAGCCCGGATTGGCAGGCTCCAACGCCCTTGGCATGATGGGCCTCCTGATGAACTTCACTCCCTACCTCTTCTTCGGCGTGCTTGCGGGCAACCTCCTCCTCAAGCTCGGCTACAAGAAGATGGCTCTCCTCGCCGTCGGCTCCGGTCTCGCGGGCATACTCCTCCAGTGGGCGTCCAGCGTGTTCCTCGTGGGCCAGACCGTTGGCGGCTTCCCGGCCAACTGGTTCATCTACCTCGCCGGCGCGTTCGTCTCGGGCGTCTCGAACTGCTTCCTCAACACCGTCATCAACCCGATGCTCAACACGCTCGGCGGCGGCGGACTGAAGGGCAACCGCCTGAACCTGGGCGGCGGCACGTTCCAGGGCATCTGCATGGCGGCCTGCCCCGTCCTCATCGGATCCTTCGTC
Organism: Kiritimatiellia bacterium; assembly: GCA_017650345.1. GTDB lineage: Bacteria > Verrucomicrobiota > Kiritimatiellia > RFP12 > UBA1067 > UBA1067. Next base: position 1,384 of record JAGCFB010000011.1, read on the forward strand.
CCGGACGCGGCGACGGCAAAGTTCTCCGACATCGGCGCGGTGCTTCTCGTCGCGGCGGCGGTCTTCGCCGTCTCGCTCGTCGTCATCGCCTTCCTTCCGATCGAGAACCCGGCCCAGCGCCCCGCGAACCTCACGTTCGAGCGCTCGCCGCTCGCGTTCCGCCACTGCCTCCTCGGCGTCATCGGCATCTTCCTCTACATGGGCATCGAGTCCGGCGTCGGCGCCGAGCTCAAGCAGTGGCTCTCCGATCCCAACATCAGCCCGCTCCTCGACACCGAGGTTTACGGCAACGTCGAGCTCGGCGTCGTGGCCGGCAACGCGATGGGACTGTTCGGACTCATGATGCTCGTCGGGCGTCTGCTCGGCACGATCTTCGGCGGCAAGGTCTCGCCGCGCGCGATGCTCATCTCCGTCTCGGCGCTCGGCGTCGTCTGCGTCACGCTGGGCATGTGCCTCGGCGCCAGCTCCGTCGTCACGCTCCCGCTCTTCGCGAAGACGAAGTTCGTCATGACGAAGCTCCCGATCGGCGCGCTCTTCTTCATCCTGTGCGGACTCTGCGCGTCCGTCATGTGGGGCGTCATCTTCAACCTGACTGTCGAGGGCCTCGGCAAGTACACCGAGAAGGCGGCTGGCCTGTTCATGATGATGGTCGTCGGCGGCGGCATCCTTCCCACGATCATGGGCAAGATCGCCAACGTGAACTTCATGGCGTCGTTCGCGATCCCGCTCGGGTGCTTCGTCTATCTGCTCGCCTACGCACTCTTCTTCTCCAAGAACGTCAACACCGACATCAAGGTCGATTGAAAACTAACCGCATAACGAAAGGACCCTCAAAATGCTGAACCAGGAAATCTACGACGAGCTCGTCGGAAAGTTCGAGAAGATGTACGGCGAGAAGCCGCAGGTCGTGGCGTACGCGCCGGGCCGCATCGAGGTTCTCGGCAACCACACGGACTACAACGAAGGCTACGTCTTCTCCGCCGCGATCGACAAGGGCACCTTCTTCGCGGTCTCGCCCACGGCGGACGCGACTTGCGAGCTGACGGCCGGCGATTTCATGGAGACTGCCAGGTTCACGACCGCCACCGTCGCCCCCGCCAAGGAGATGACCTGGCAGAACTACGTGACGGGCACGTTCAACTGGCTCTTCGACGGCAAGCCCGCGACGGCGCCGCACGGCTGGAAGGGCATGTTCCTCGGCAACATCCCGCTCGGCGCGGGCCTCAGCTCGTCCGCCGCCCTCGAGATGTGCACCGCCCTCGCCCTCTCCAAGATCTACGGCATCGACAAGGACAGGACGACGCTCGCCAAGATCGGACAGAAGGCCGAGCACACGTTCGCCGGATGCCCGTGCGGACTCCTCGACCAGGCCTCCTCCATGTACGGCAAGGAGGGCTCCCTCGTCAAGAGCGACTTCCGCACCAACGAGTTCGAGACGGTCTCGATGGGTCCGAAGGTCGCCTTCATGATGGTCAAGTCCAACGCCAAGCACGCCCTCGTGGACGGCGCGTACGCCTCCCGCCGCCAGGCCTGCGAGGACGCCGCCAAGTACTTCGCCGGAGTGCTCAGGAAGCCGGTCACGCACCTGCGCGACGTCACGATGGCCGAGTGGGTCCTCTATCGCGGCGGACTCAGCGAGACCACCGCCAAGAGGGCGGTCCACCCTATCGGCGAGGACGAGCGCGTCCTCCAGGGCGCGGCGCTCCTCGAGAAGGGCGACCTCAAGGGCTTCGGCGCGCTCATGTACGATTCCCACGAGTCCAGCCGCAACTGGTTCGAGAACTCCTGCGAGGAGCTCGACGCTATCGTCGATGCGGCCAAGGCCATCCCTGAGGTTTACGGCGCGCGCCTGTCCGGCGGCGGATTCGGCGGCAGCTGCTGCCTGCTGGTCGATCCCACGGCGGCGGACAAGATCGCGGCCCAGATCACCAAGGAGTACAAGGCCAAGTTCGGCGACGAGCCAGTCTGCTCGCTCATCAAGCCCTCCGAGGGCGCACACCTCGTCTGATCGACCCGAAAGGCAAAAAGGCAGAACATGAACAACACAGTCCGAATCCTGGCCGTCGCCGCGGCCGTGGCATCCGCCGGGGCAGCGCTCCGCGCGGACGATTTCGAGCTTGACGACTTCGGGGCGGACTCCGCGTCCGCCGCCGACGCCGCCCAGCCTGAGGAAGGCGACGCCGGCGAGGCCGCCGAAGGCGAGGAAGGCGCGGAGGGCGAAGCCTCCACCGCGAAGAAGGGCGACAAGCTGTTCGAGACGCTTCCGCTCTGCTCCGCGGTCGATGGCACGGTCGAGGTCCTGAGGCCCGGCGTCCAGAAGTGGGAGCCCGCCGTCGAGGGACGCTTCTACGCCCTCGGCACGTCCTACCGCACGGTCGGCCCTCTCGCCCGCGTCACGATCAAGCTCGGCAAGGAGGTTCTCGTCTCCGCGGCCGGGGATTCGGGCTTCCGCACCTGCTCGCAGACGCTGGACGTCAAGTCCCGCACCGTCGCGCTCGAGTCCGGCACCGTCAAGCTCTCGGTCCCGATCAACTTCCCCGACGGGATGATGATCGTCTCCGCGCCAGGCTTCAGCGCCGTGAACCCGAAGGGACAGTCCCTGTTCACCTACCGCCACACCGGCGACGGCGACGACACGCACGTGCGCTGCATAACCGGCGACATCTCCGTCGAGGGACGCCACTTCAAGATCCTCGCGATGAAGGCCGCTACCGAGGTTGACATCCGCATGTCGCAGGACCTCCTCTTCACCGGGCTCTACGGAAAGCGCGGCGACGCCAACGTCGTCCTCGACCAGGGCAGGGTGCAGATCAAGGACTTCACGACGGGCGAGACGAGCGAGAGCGACAAGAAGCTCGAGTGGAAGCTCTCCCCGCGCACCGCGGTCCGCATCCACCGCGCCCTCCCCAAGATCGGCGAGAAGATGTCCGTGTCCGTCATGACGTTCGACGCCAACGGCGCGCTCAGGAACCGCTGCGTCTTCACGGAGAACACGGTCGCCGTCAATTCCGGCGAGCTCGGGCCCGCCGCCAAGAAGGACCGCGAGGAGCTCGACAGGAAGGCCGCCGATGCGGCCGACGCCGTGACCGTTGACGTGGACGTCGAGCCGGAAGGCGACGACGACGCGCCTGCGGCCGGCGGGGACTCCGACGGCGGAGACTCCGGCTCCGGCGGCGACGACGACTTCGAATTCTGATTTCCGACGCCCGTTCCGGCGCCACATCCAACCCAAAAGACAACAGAAAGCACAAAGTATCAACATGGTCATCCTGCAATTCAACAAGATCATTCGCAACAAGTGGCTCTGGGGCGCCATAGCGGTCCTGTTCTGCCTCATGTTCGTCGGCTCGGACCTCGTGTCCACCTTCGCCGGCGACCGTGGCGGACGGTCCGACGCAGGCGACGCCGGCACGCTCGGAGGCGAGCCCGTCTCGGCGTCCGAGTTCGCCGCGTTCGCGGACGACGTCCGCGGACACGGACAGGGACGCGACATGTCCCGTGCGCAGTCCGAGGTCAACCGCGACGCGTGGGAGCACCTCGCCTCCTACAGGACGGCTGAGAGGGACGGCGTCGCCGTCTCCGACGCCGTCCTCGGCGAGCGCATCCACTTCATGTTCGGACGCGGCGGATTCGACTTCAACAGCTACCGCGCCTGGATCGCCCGCGAGCTCAGCATGACGCCCGAGGCCTTCGAGGCGTCCCTCCGCCGCAGGCTCGTGACGGACGACGCGATCCTCTCGACGCTCGTGCGCTCCGCGACGTGGGCGTCCCCCATGGAGATCGACCAGCTCGTCGCCGACAGGACGGACGAGTTCACGGTCAGCGTGGCCAGGTTCGAGCAGGACCAGGCTGCCGCGGACGCTATCACGGTCGATGAGGAGGGTCTCAAGGCGTGGTACGACAAGAACGTCTCCAAGCTCGCCCTCCCTGAGCTCGCCCAGATCCGCTTCGTCAGGTACGACGCCCTCGCCGAGGACGTCCTCGCCAGGATGACCGTCACCGAGGACGACATGCGCGATCAGTACGACGCCAACATCGACAAGTACACCTCCACGGACACCAACGGCGTCGATGTCGTCAAGGCCTTCGACGAGGTCAAGGACGAGATCGAGAAGGAGCTCCGCAAGGTCGAGGCGCTGACGTTCTTCGAGACGAACCTCACCCGCCGCGCATACGCCACGGCGACCGAAGAGGAGAAGGGAACCTCCCGCCTAGAGAAGATCGCCGCCGAGGACGGCGCCGCCGTCCAGACGAGCGGCTGGTTCGCGCTTGACGGATCCTTCAGCGAAGGCTTCACCGTTCCCTCTCAGAGCGTCCTCCCCGGAGCCAAGGGGCTCCTCGAGGCCGTCTCCGAGCTGGATCCCGAGGTCGAGGACCTCCGCTACGCCGTGATCAGCTCCGACGAGACGGTCTGGCTCGTTGAGAGGTCCGGCACCCGCGCCGCCCACACGCCCTCCTTCGAGGAGGCCAAGGACAAGATCGGCGACCGTGCGCTCGCCGACGCCTGGGCCGACGCCTTCAAGGCGTCCGTCGAGGCGATCGCCGCGCAGGGCGTCGATGCAGTCCTCGCGTCCGGCAACGTCACCAACGGCGTCAAGTTCGTCGTGGCGGACATGAAGGGTCGCGACTTCGACGACCAGCTCGAGATCGTCGATGCCGCCACCAAGCTCACGAAGGGCGAGATCTCCCCGTTCGTATCGACCGGCGTCGGCACCGGACTCCTCGTCGTCTGCACGGACCGCGTCCCTGGCGATGCGGCCAGCGTGACGGTCGCCCGCTCTGGCGCCCGCGACAGGGCTCTCACGCCCCATATGAGGGACGCCGCCGCCAAGTGGCCGAAGTGGAACCTCGAAAGGCTCGGTTTCACGACGACGGACATGTCGTCCGTCGAGTCCGAGTCCGCCGAGGAGGATGAAGCCTCCGAGCCGGAAGACGAGCCGGAGGCGAAGGAGCCTGAGGCCGCATGACGCTCGGCTTCAAGAGAATCCATCCCGACGCAGTCCTGCCCGCATACGCTCACCCGAGCGATGCGGGCATGGATCTTAAAAGCGTGGAGGATGTCGTGATCGCGCCCGGACGAAGGGCGCTCGTCCACACGGGACTCGTTGTCAACCTGCCCCCCATGCACGAGGCGCAGGTGCGTCCGCGCTCCGGCCTCGCGCTGAAGCACGGCGTCACGGTCCTCAACACGCCCGGCACGATCGACGCAGGCTATCGCGGCGAGATCGGCGTGATCCTCGTGAACCTCGGCGACGGGCCGTTCGCGGTGTCCAAGGGCGACAAGATCGCCCAGCTCGTCATCGCGCCCGTCCTCCAGCCCGAAGTTGTCGAGGTCGATGCCATCGACGAGACGGACCGCGGCGCAGGCGGGTTCGGTTCCACTGGAGTCTGACATGAAGCTGAGGGTTTACAAGTACGGCGAGAAGGTGCTTCGCGAGAAGGCGAAGCCGGTCGCGATCGTGACGGACGAGCTCAGGGCGCTGGCGGACGACATGCTGGACACCATGCATGCGGCAAAGGGCGTCGGGCTTGCGGCCGAGCAGGTCGGCAGGCTCGAGAGCGTCTGCGTGATCGACATACCTTCGGGATGCGACGAGACCGAGGTCGAGGCGTTCAACGCACCGATCCAGATGCCGCTCGTAATGTTCAATCCCGAGATCGTCGCGCAGGAGGGATCGCAGCACGACAAGGAGGGATGCCTCAGCTTCCCGTCCGTCGGCGGATCCATCACCCGCGCCGCCCAGGTGACCTGCCAGTACCTCGACGCCGAGAACCGTCCGCAGATGATCACCGCGCGCGGCTTCCTCGCCCGCGCGATACAGCACGAGACGGACCATCTCAACGGCATCCTCTACATCGACCACATGTCCGCCGTCGAGCGACTCTCGTTCGCCGCGAAGCTGAAGAAGCTCGCCAAGGCCAACGGCGGAACCCGCTGAACCAGCCATGATCGCCTACATCCGCGGAACGCTGGACGAGAAGGATCCGACGCGCGTCGTCGTCGAGGCGTGCGGCGTCGGCTACGAGATCCTGATTCCGCTTTCAACCTTCGACCGGCTCCCCAAGGTCGGCGAGGAGGTCAAGCTCCTCGCCTTCCATTCCGTCCGCGAGGACGACGAGGTCCTCTACGGATTCGCCACGAAGTCCGAGCGCGAGATGTTCGCGAAGCTCACCGCCGTCTCCGGCGTCGGACCCAAGATCGCGCTTTCCATCCTCTCCGGCGGCTCGGTCGGGGAACTCGCGCTCGCGATCGCCAGCGGAAACGCGAAGCGCATATCGTCCATCAAGGGCGTCGGCAAGAAGACCGCCGAGAAGATTTGCGTCGAGCTAAAGGACAAGGTCAACGCGATAGAGGCGCTGTCCGCCACCCAGCGCGCGGGCAGGGGCGGCGCGGACGCCGCGGCGCCCGTCCTCCGCGACGCCATCCTTGCGCTCTCGGCCCTCGGATTCAGCGAGGAGACCGCGAACAAGATGGTGAGCGGCGTAATCGCGGCGAATCCCGACGCGAAGGACACCGAGACGGTCGTCCGCCTCGCGCTCTCCGGCGGAAAGAAGTGACGCGATGACGAGGCCGCTAGTCCGCCTGCCGCGCTCGCTCCTTTCGGGGGCGTTCTTCGTGGCCTGGGGACTCTTCGCGCTGCCGCTTGCCGTGGTAATCCCGTGCCTTCCGAAACGCGCCGGGCGCGGACTCGTCAGGTTCTTCTACAGGCTTTTCGTGCTCCTTGCTCGGCTTACCGGACTCTTCGCCGTCGCGCCGGGAGCGGGGTCCGCCGTCCCGCGCGGCAAGATCGTCGTGATGAACCACGTCTCCCTCATCGACGTCTGCGTCCTTCTCGCCCGCATTCCGGACTCCGCCTGCGTCGTAAAGGCGGCAGCCAAGCGCAATCCGTTCCTTTCCGCCGTCGCCCGTAAGCTTTTCATCTTCAACGACAGCGGCTGGGAGAAGACCGTTGCGGACGCCGGAAGGCTGCTCGGACAAGGCGTCAACGTCGTGATCTTTCCGCAGGGGACGCGCGGCGGGGATACCCTCCATCGCGGGGCGGCCCGGCTTGCGCTCGCGACGGGGACGGACGTCGTGCCGTTCAGTATATTGTACGATCCGGTCGTCCTCGCCAAGGGCCAGCCGTGGTGGGACGTCGGCGACAAGGTCATAAGGATATCGCTGGAGCAGCGCGCGTCGATCGTCCCAACCGGCGCGAACGACCGCGCAGGAGCCGTCGCGCTCACGGCCCGCATCGCGGAGGCGATTGGCGTTTCCTGTCCCGACCGGACTGCGCCGCGCAATCCGGCGCCGGATTTGGTATAATATTTGGAAACGGGGTGCTGGGCGCGAAGTGCGCGTCGGCTGAGATGAGACCCGAGAACCTGAACAGGGTAATTCCTGCGGAGGAAACCGAAATGACGCAGCTGGAAGCCGCCCGCAAGGGCATTGTCACCGAGGCCATGAAGTCCGTGGCCGCCGCCGAGCACCTGGATCCCGAGACCGTCCGCGCCGCCGTGGCGACCGGCGAGGCCGTGATCCCGCTCAACATCCACCACAAGAACGCGCGCGCCGTCGGCGTGGGGCGCATGTTCACGACGAAGATCAACGCGAACCTCGGACGCAGCGTGACGCACTCCGGGAAGGGCGACGAGCTGGACAAGCTCAAGGTCGCGCTCGACGCGGGGGCGGACTTCGTGATGGACCTTTCTGTCGGAACGGACGACCTGAAGTCCATCCGCCAGGGAATGCTGGACGCGAGTCCCGCGCCGCTCGGCACGGTTCCTGTTTACGAGACGATCTCGCGCCTCGAAGGCGACATCCCCCACATGGATCCGACTTTCCTCCTCGACGTCATCCGCGCGCAGGCCGAGCAGGGCGTCGATTTCATGACGCTCCACGCCGGACTCCTGCTCAGGCACATCCCGCTCGCGATGAAGCGCAAGATGGGCATCGTCTCGCGCGGCGGGGCGATCATGGCGGAGTGGATGATGGAGAACCGCTGCGAGAATCCGCTCTACACGCATTGGGACGAGGTGATGGACATCCTCGCCGAGCACGACGTGACCGTCTCGCTCGGCGACGGACTCCGTCCGGGCTGCCTTGCGGACGCGTCGGACAGCGCGCAGTTCGGCGAGCTGGACGTCCTCGGCGAGCTAGTGGACCGCTGCCGCGCACGCGGCGTCCAGGTCATGGTGGAAGGTCCGGGACACGTTCCGTTCGACCAGATCAGGATGAACATGGAGCGTCAGCAGGAGGTCTGCAAGAAGGCCCCGTTCTACGTCCTCGGACCCGTCACGACGGACATCGCGCCCGGCTACGACCATATCGTGTCCGCCATAGGCGCCACCGCCGCCGCGACGTACGGCGCGTCGCTCCTCTGCTACGTCACGCCGGCGGAGCATCTCGGACTCCCCGACGCCGAGGAGGTCCACCAGGGCTGCATCGCATACAGGATCGCCGCCCACGCCGGCGACATCGCCCGCCACCTTCCCGGGGCGCGCGACCGCGACGACGCGATGTCCGACGCCCGCGCCGAATTCGACTGGGACCGCCAGTTCGAGCTTTGCATGGACCCGAAGCGCGCCAAGGAGCGCTGGCTCAGGACGCGCGCCTTCACGGACGAGGCCCACGGCGACGACCACTGCTCAATGTGCGGCAAGCAGTTCTGCGCGGTCCGCACATCGCGCCGAATCAAGAAGCTGGCGGACGCCATGGCGTCCGAAGGGGCGGCTAAGTGATTTGTCATCAAGTGTTTTTGCCGCGTTCCCCCCATTTTTGGTATAATATACACCTATGAAACTCACTTCAGACCAGCTTAAGCTCGCTGCGGACACCGTCCGCTGCCTCTCTGCGGACATGATCGACAAGGCGAACTCCGGACATCCCGGCGCGCCTCTCGGCATGGCGGACCTAGCCGTCTCCCTCTGGCTCAATTTCCTCAACGTCGCCCCCGGCGACGTCAAGTGGCCCGGGCGCGACCGCCTGGTGTTCTCCGGCGGACACGCCAGCGCGCTCGTCTATTCGCTCTTCCACCTCGCCGGCGTGGCCGGTCTCACGATGGACGAGATCAAGGCGTTCCGCCAGTTCGGCTCCCGCACGGCAGGGCACCCCGAGCGCGGACTCATGCCCGGCGTCGAGGTGACGACAGGCCCGCTCGGGCAGGGCATCGCCATGGGCGTCGGCCTCGCGCTCGCCGCCAAGAAGTCCGGCGTCGTCAACAAGACCTGGGTCTTCTGCGGCGACGGCGACATGGAGGAGGGGATTTCCCACGAGGCGTGCAGCTGGGCGGGCGCGATGAAGCTCGACGGGCTCGTCCTCGTCTATGACTCCAATCGCATCACGATCGAGGGCTCCACCGCGCTCGCGATGGCGGACGACACCAGGAAGCGCTTCGAGAGCTACGGATGGAAGGTCCTCGTCTGCGACGGACACGACTTCGATGCGATCGACCGCACCTACCGCCGCGCGATGCGCATCGTCGGCGCGCCGGTCCTCGTCATCGCCGACACCCACATCGGATACGGCGCCCCGACGAAGCACGACTCCGAGGCGAGCCACGGCGCGCCCCTCGGCGCCGAGGAGACGAAGGGACTCAAGTCCGCCCTCGGATTCGACCCCGAGAAGAGCTTCTACGTCCCCGAGGAGGTTTATCAGATGTTCGCCGCGCGCACGGCGACCCTCAACCGCCAGGCGAAGAGGTGGCGCAGGCAGAATCCCGCGATCACCTGCGAGACGAAGGCCCCGGACTACATGAAGATGGTCGAGGCGCTTCCCAAGTACGAGCCCGGCGCTTCCGTCGCCACGCGCAGCGCGTGCGGCGACGCCATGAACGCGCTCGCCAAGATCGTCCCCGAGCTCGTCGGCGGATCGGCGGACCTCGGTCCGTCCAACAAGACGATCCTCAAGGGCTGCGGCGACATCGCCGCCGGGTCGTTCGAGGGCCGGAACATCCACTTCGGCGTGCGCGAGCTCGCGATGGCCGCCATCGCCAACGGCATCACGGCCTTCGGCGGCATGCGCGGCTATGGCGCGACGTTCTTCGTGTTCAGCGACTACATGAAGCCGGCCATGCGCCTCGCGGCGCTCATGAAGCTCCCTTCGATATTCATCTTCTCGCACGACAGCTACTGCGTCGGCGAGGACGGACCCACCCACGAGCCCGTCGAGCACCTCGCGGCGCTCAGGGTCACGCCCGGTCTCACCACGTTCCGCCCGGCGGACGCGACGGAGACGGCCTACGCATGGGTCGAGATGCTGCTCAACACCGCCGGTCCGAGCTGCCTCATGACGACGCGCCAGAACGTCCCCGTCCTCTCCGGCGTCCGCCACGAGGGCGTCGCCAAGGGCGCGTACGTGATCTTCGAGAAGGGTCCGCATGGATACGACACCGTCCTCTTCATTGCTACGGGCAGCGAGGTCGCGATCAGCATCGAGGCCGCCAAGAGGCTTGCGGCTGAAGGAAAGGGCGTCCGCGTCGTCTCCATGCCGTCCGTCGAGCTCTTCCTCGCCCAGAAGTGCGCCTACCGCGAGGAGGTCGTCCCCGAGTTCATGAAGAAGCGCGTGATCGTCGAGGCGGGCGTCCGCTTCGGCTGGGACCGCTTCAGGCTCGACCACAAGACGACCCGCTTCGTCACGCTCGACCGCTACGGCGCCTCCGCCCCGTACAAGGTCCTCTCCGAGAAGTTCGGCTTCACGGCGGACAACGTCTATGCCGTCGCGAAGGAGATCGCCTGACAAACCCGGTGCAGGGACTCCTCCCCGCATCTTCCTCTCTCCGCCGTGGGTCGGACGCGAGGAGCGGCTTGCCGTCGAACGTGCGTTCGACTCCGGCTACGTCGCGCCTTGCGGACCCATGGTCGATGAGTTCGAGCGCCGCATAGCCGCGCTCGCCGGACGCAGGTTCGCCGTCGCCGTCTCCAGCGGAACCGCCGCGATCGACCTCTTGATGTCCGAGCTCGGCGTCGATCCGTCTTGGACGGTGATCGCGCCGACGCTAACGTTCATCGCCACCGTCGGACCCGCCTGGCACCGCGGCGCGAAGCCCGTGTTCGTCGATTGCGACGCGAGCGGGTGCGTCGATCTTACGCTCCTTGCGAAGGCGCTCTCGGACGCCAGGCGCGAACGCCGCGGAACGAAGAGCGGCGGAATCCTCTACATCGGCGTCGATCTCTACGGACGCTGCTGCGACCACGGCGCAATCGCCGCGCTCTGCCGCCGTCACGGCGCCGTCTTCGTCAACGACGCGGCCGAGGCCGTCGGCGCGACATGGAACGGACTCCCCTCGGGAAGCGCCGGCTTCGCGTCCGTCTATTCCTTCAACGGAAACAAGATCTTCACAACCTCCGGCGGCGGCGCGCTGCTGACGGACGACCCGGGCGTCGCCGAGCGCGCGCGCAAGCGGAGCCAGCAGAGCCGCGAGCCTTTCCCCTGGTACCAGCACGAGGAGGTCGGCTACAACTACAGGATGAGCAACATCCTCGCGTCCGTCGGACTCGCCCAGCTCGCCAAGCTGCCGCGCATCCTGAAGGCGCGCGCGCGCAACCGCGCGTTCTACGCCGCGCGCTGCCGCACCCTGCCGTCCGTCGAAGGCGAGAACAACTGGCTCACGGTCGCGCTTCTCGGATCGTCCGCCGGCCGCGACGCGCTCCTCTCGCGCCTCGCCGCCGCGAACATAGAGGCGCGCCACGTCTGGAAGCCGCTCCATCTCCAGCCGGTCTTCGCCGGATGCCGCACATACGGCGGCGCGGTCGCCGAAAGGCTTTTCGAAACCGGCGTGTGCCTTCCGTCGGGCACGGGGCTCACGTCCGCAGACCGCCGCAGGATTGCGGCGTGCCTCGGCGACGACGGGACGGAATCTGCAAGATGAAAGTGCACTTTGCCGGAATCGGCGGCGTCGGAATGGCCGCGCTCGCCGTCCTCATGAAGTCCCGCGGCGACGAAGTGTCCGGATGCGACCTCGCGTCCTCCCCTCGCACCCGCTGGCTGGAGGCGCTCGGCATTCCCGTGTCCGTCGGACATTCCGCCGCACACGTGGCGGACGCCGACCTCCTCGTCGCGACGCCCGCCGTCCATGCGGACAACCCCGAGGTCGCCGCCGCGAAGCGCGTTAGGATGCGCGGCGAGGTGCTTGCGGAGATCGTCGGCGGACGCGACTCGATCGCGGTTTGCGGATCGCACGGGAAGACAACGACCTCCACGTTCATAGCAAAGCTCCTGCGCGCACTGGGCGAGGACGTCAGCTGGGCGATCGGTGGCGAGACGGGAGATTTCCCCGTCGCCGGGACAGGCGGCGCGGACGGTCCGCTCGTCGTCGAGGCGGACGAGTCGGACGGCACGCTCGCGCTCTACAGCGCACGCATCCTCGTCGTCACGAACTGCGAGTACGACCACCCGGACCACTTCAAGACGCCGGCGGACTACTTCGCGTGCTACGATTCCGCCCGTCGCCGCGCCGGATGCGTCATCGAAAGCGAAAGCCTGACGATGGACGGACTCCCTCCGGAGATCGCGGCGACAATCGACGCGCTCGCTCCGCACAACCGGAAGAACGCGCGCGCCGCGGTCGAGGTCGCGCTGCGGAGGGGACACTCCCTCGTGTCGATATCCAATGTCCTGTCTGGCGTCGTCCGCGAGCTTCCAGACAGGCGCTTCCAGCGGATATGGCCGGCTTCGCATCCCGGGTCGAGCACCGATGCCGGTCCGCTCGTCTATACCGACTACGCGCACCATCCGACGGAGATGAAGTGCGCCGTCGCCATGGCGCGCGAGAAGTGCCGCGGCAGGCTGCGCGTCCTCTTCCAGCCGCACCGCCATTCGCGGACGAAGGCGCTTCTCGCCGACTTCCCAGCCGCGTTCGACGGCGCGGACGAGGTGGTGCTGTGTCCGACCTACGCCGCGTTCGAGCCGCCGGTCGAAGGCGGCGACATCGCCGACCTGTATCTCGCCTGCCGCAACGCATGGGGACAGACCCCTTCGAAAGGCGCATTTCCGGCGCTTTTTCTCGCAAGAAGCTGCCGTGAGGCGTGGAGGCACGCCTGGTTCGAGGCGAAGTCAGGCGACCTGACGCTCCTCCTCGGCGCCGGCGACATAATAAAGCTCGTGCCTTCGATCATTGCGGACATGGAGTCCGCCGCCGCCCGGACCGGACATGGCCATGTGGGGACAGACCCCGTGGACATCACCCGCACGCTGTCCGCCTTTTCGTTCTTCCGCACCGGAGGGCGCTCCGTCGGCGGCGGGGCGCGCCGGATCGTCGGCATGGGGTCCAACACCTGGATAAGCGACCTGACGACGGACGACGAATACGTACGCCTCGATCCGTCCGAGTTCCCCGCCGGACGTCCCGGCGCGAGCCTCGGGATTCCGTGGATGGCGGGCATTCCGGGAACGGTCGGCGGATGGATCAGGATGAACGCGGGGGCGTTCGGACATTCGATCGGCGAGCTCGTGCGTCGCGTAAAGGTGGACGGGAAGTGGATCGGACGCGACGAATGCGGATTCGGATACAGAACAAGCGCGATCGACGGCGTTGTCGAGGACGTCGAATGGAACGACGCCTTCGCGGCTGCGCAAGCGGACGCCGAAGACTACCTCGCGCGGCGGAGGCGGTTCCCGGTCCGCTGCTGCGGAAGCGTATTCAAGAATCCCGACGGCGACCATGCCGGACGCCTCCTTGAGAGCGTCGGCGCGAAGGGCATGCGCGTCGGCGGCGCGCATGTCTGGGAAGGGCACGCCAACGTCATCGTCGCGGACGAAGGCGCGACGTCCAGCGACATACTCGCGCTTGCGCGGCTCGTGCACGAGCGCGTCAGGCTCAGGCTTGGCGTCGCCTTGGAGCCGGAGATACGGGGGCTTGAGTTCTGATGGAGTGGAAGATACACCACAAGTCCGTGACGGACTCCACCAACATCGACGCGCGCGCCGGACGCCACGGCGACGTGTTCACGGCCGACTTCCAGATGCGCGGAAGGGGGCGCCTCGACCACAAGTGGCTTTCCGCTCCGGGAGCGAACCTCGCGATGTCCGCCGTCATCGGCGTCGAAGGCCTGTCGCCCGAGGAGGTTTCCACGCTTCCGCTTGTCGTCGGACTCTCCGTCTCCGATGCGCTGCGCGATTTCACGCGGTGCGACCTTTCGCTCAAGTGGCCGAACGACGTCCTCGCCGGCGGAAGGAAGATCGCGGGAATCCTCTGCGAGCGCCACGGCGACTGCGTGATCGCCGGAATCGGAGTGAACGTCAACCAGACGGAGTTCCCTGAGGAGATTTCCGCGCGCGCGACGTCCCTTGCGCTTCTGTGCGAGGCGGGTCCGCTGGACGTCGCGGAGGTCCGCGACGCGGTCCTCAGCGCGCTCGCCGTGCGCTGCGGCGAATGGCGCGGACGCGGCTTCGCGGCGCTGTTGCCGGACATCGCGCGCATCGACGCGCTGAAGGGTCGCCGCGTCAGCGTGGTGCAGACGGACTCCGACGCGTCCCCGGTATCCGGCGTGTGCGGCGGCGTGGCGGAGGACGGCTCGCTGATAGTCGGAGGGGCGCGCATCTACGCGGGCGAGGCGCACGTTGGCACGGTCGAGTAGGTTTTTGGTAAAATATGCGCTGTCCGCTAAACGGCGGACCGAACAGGAATACGTTAAGATGACGATAACATACCAGGTCAAGCGCGGGATATACGTCAACATGACGAACCGCTGTCCGTGCGCATGCACGTTCTGCCTCCGGCTGAACGGGCCGGGCGTTTACGGTTCGAGTCCGCTCTGGCTTGAGCGCGAGCCGTCCGTCGCCGAGATCGAGGAGTCGATAGCGGGCTGGGACCTTTCGAAGTTCGACGAGATCGTGTTCTGCGGATACGGCGAGCCGACGGAGCGGCTTGCGGACCTCCTGGAGGTCGCCGCGTGGGTGAAGGCGCGCAGTCCGGAAACGCGCATCCGCGTGAACACGAACGGACTTTCCGATCTCGTCAACGGACGTCCCACCGCGGCGGATTTCACTGGCAAGGTCGATTGCCTCTCCATCAGCCTCAACACGGACGACCCCGCCGAGTATCTCGCCGTGTGCCGTCCGAAGTTCGGCGACGCGGCGTATCCCGCCATGCTGAAGTTCGCGTCCGACGCCGTGCGGGCGGTCCCCGATGTCGTCATGACGGTCGTCGGCGAGCCGGTGACCTCGTCCGAGAAGCAGGAGCGCTGCCGGGCGATCTGCGAAAGGCTGGGCGCGCGCCTGAGGGTGCGTCCGTACGAGGAGTGACGTGCTGAAGGTTGACAGAGCCGAGGCCCTCCGCTACATGCGCATGGGCGCAGCGACGCCGGACGACGAGATGCTCCGCCGCCTGGAGAAGGTCGAGCGCGACGTCCTCGCGTCCGTCCGCCCGGCGTCCTGCCGCGAGATGGTGGCCGTCTCGGACGCCGGACCCGAAGCCGTCCGCGTCGGACCGCTCCTCCTTCCCGGACGCGACCTGCGCCGCGCGCTCGCCGGATGCGGCCGTGCGTTCCTCTTTGCGGCGACGCTCGGTGCGGGCGTCGATGCGTATCTCAGGCGGTGCGGACAGACGAGCGCGGCGGACCTCGTGATGGCGCAGGGCGTCGCTACCGCGCTGATAGAGGCGTACTGCGACGAGTGCTGCCGCGACATGGCGTCCTCCCTCGGCGGCGCGGCGCTCGCTCCGCGCTTCTCGCCCGGCTACGGAGACCTGCCGCTGTCCGTGCAGCGTCCGCTCCTCGAAGCCCTCGACGCCTCGCGCCGCGCGGGCGTCGCGCTAACCGATTCGTTTCTGATGGTTCCGTCGAAAAGCGTGTCCGCCATAGTCGGCGTGCGCGATCCGGCGGATTGAACCCCTATCTGAAAACAAAACAGGAAAGAACAATGTTCATCAAGCTTACAAAGAAGGACGGCTCGCCCGTGTGGATAAACGCGAGCTTCCTGGTGACGGTGGAGCCTTCGCGCTTCGGAGGGTCGGTCGTGGTGCCGATCGGCGACGGGCTCGACTACGACGTGCGCGAGAAGCCCGAGGAGATACTCGCCCTCGCCTCCGGCGCGCCGACGCCTGCGGTGGTTCCCGTGCCGCCGCCCGCCGCGCTCGCCGTATCCCGCGATCCGCAGCCCGCCGAGCCGCCCACTGCGGAGTCCGCGCCAGCCGAGCCGGTCGCTGAGGCGCCTGCGGCGGAGCCGCCGAAGCGCAAGCGCGCCGTCAGGAAGACCAAGGCCGCCAAAGCCGCGGAGGAGGCGTCCGCCGAGGACGCGCCTCCCCCGGAGGAAGGCGAAGGGGCGTCCGCGGAACCGTCGGAGGAAGCCGCGAAGCCGGCCAGGAAGGCGACCAGGACGCGCGCGAAGGCGGCGGCGAAGAAGCCGAAGTTCGAGTTCCCGGACGAATACCTCGCGCGCCTTCGCAAGCTCGCGCCCGGATCGGTCCGCAAGTTCAACAACACGCTCCTTTCGCAGTTCAAGATCGACGATCCCGAGCCGGTGATGCTCTACCTCGTGGACAGGAAGGTCATCTCGCTCGACAACGACCACATAATCTGGCTCGCGCCGGACCCGGCCACGATCCCCGAGAACGTGGCGGACCTCGTGGTCGGCTAGGAAGGCGGAATATGGAGAGCGGAAGGCTGGATCTGTCGTCCGTCGGCGGCGACCTTCGCGACGCGGTCGTGGAGATCGCGCGCGCCGTGAAGTCCGAGGGCGGCCGCGCGCTGATGGTCGGCGGCGCAGTGCGCGACCTCGTGACCGGCGCGGCGAAGGTGAAGGACGTCGATGTCGAGGTCTTCGGCGTGGAGCCGGAGCGGCTGAAGTCCATCCTTTCGCGGCGCTTCGAATTCGACCCATGCGGCGTCTCGTTCGGCGTGCTCAAGATAAAGCGGCTGGACATCGACGTATCGCTGCCGCGCCGCGAGACGAAGCGCGGCACCGGGCACCGAGGGTTCCTCGTGGATTCCGATCCCTCGCTTTCCGTCGCGGAGGCCGCGAGCCGCCGCGACTTCACGGTCAACGCGATATACGGCGACCCGCTCACGGGCGAGATCGAGGATCCGTACGGCGGACTCGCCGACCTCCGCGCGCGCGTACTGCGGCACGTCTCCGGGAAGTTCTCCGAAGATCCGCTCAGGGTCCTGCGCGGAATGCAGTTCGTCGCGCGGTTCGGACTCGACCCCGCGCCCGAGACGGTCGCCGTCTGCCGCGGCATGACGATGGAGGGGCTTCCGCCGGAGCGGCTTTTCGAGGAATGGGCGAAGCTTCTCACGAAGGGCGTGGAGATCGGGAAGGGGCTTTCGTTCCTGCGCGCGACCGGATGGACGCGCTACTTCCCGGAGCTGGAGCGCCTTATCGGATGCAGGCAGGATCCGCACTGGCATCCCGAGGGCGACGTCTGGAACCACACGTGCCTGTGCCTGGACGCGTTCGCCCGAAACCGCATCGGCGACAGGCGCGAGGACCTGATCGTAGGGCTTGCCGTCGTCTGCCACGACTTCGGCAAGCCGGCCACGACGTCCTACGATCCGGTCAAGAAGCGCATAAGGAGCCTCGGACACGACGAGGCGGGCGTCGCGCCGACGCTGTCGTTCCTTCGTCGGCTAACCAACGAGGAGAGCATCCTGAAGGAGGTGCCGCCTCTGGTCCAGTGCCACATGCAGCCGTTCGCGATGTGGAAGTCGAAGGTGGGCGACGCGGCGATCCGGCGCCTTGCGGTGCGCGTGGTAAGGATCGACAGGCTCATCCGCGTCGCGCAGGCTGACGACCAGGGGCGACTGCTCGATCCGGCGGGCGGCACGACGTCCGGCGGCGAGGACCTGCGCTGGCTCGCGGAGCAGGCGGAGCGGCTCAGGGTGGCGGACGCCGCGCCCAAGCCGATCCTGCTCGGACGCCACCTGATCGCGATGGGGCACCGTCCCTCCGTCCGTTTCGGCGTCTGGCTCAAGGAGTGCTTCGAGGCGCAGCTTGACGGCGCGTTCTCCGACCTGGACGGGGCGATCGCCTATTTCAAGTCAAACTGCATCCATGGTGACGAACCCCATGGACAGTCTCAGGAAGGGTGAACAGGTGCGGTCGTCTCCTTCTACAGGTCGTCGAGATCGGCGTCGGAGAAGGTTGAGATGAACTCGATCGGATAGCCGCGGTCGAGATCCTCCATCTTGTCCACCGTGCAGCTGCTGGCGGTCTGAATGGCGATGCGCTTGAGGTTGATCTTCGCAGGGGTCGTCCAGGAGAACTTCGCAATCGAAACAAGCGCATCGGGATCGTTCTCCGTGTCCGCCACCATGGCGACGACAGGGCCGTCCTTGCCGATGCGCGCACGGGATTCCACGGCGACCGTGCCGGAGGAGATCGAGCTCGTCACGAGACCGAGGCACGGCACGAAGAAGTCGCCTACCATGCCTGCGGCATAGACGCTCGACTTCGTCGGCGCAAACGCCACGATCGCGGATTCAACGACGAGCGTGTCGGGCACGTCGGGGCTATCTACGACTGTCGCGCCGATTTCCTTCTCCATCGACTTGAACGCCTTGTAGTACGCCAGGCGCGAGTACTCGGCGAGGTCCCGCAGATCCTCGTCGGCGGTCGTGATGCTCTTCGCGAACTCGTCCCAGGCGCTTCCTTTCTGAAGGTAGCCCATCTCGATCGGCGCTATGTAGATGTGCTTGAGGTTGGCTGACATGAGCGTGTCGAGGTCCGCCCAGTAGTAGTGGAACGGACAGCTGTCGTCCATGCGCCTGAGGTCCCCGTGGCGCGGAAGGAAGTCCGTCAACGGAACCGGATCTGCGCGCAGCCAGGATGTAAGGGTGGACTTGCAGCCGACGAGCGCGAGGAGCGTCGTCATGACGATGATGCACTTTGCCTTGGACATGTTCGCCTTTTTTTTTTATTGTTTAGGTTTCTGTATTCTGCTTCTATTATATCAAAAGCATGCGGATGTGTTAAGACGTCTGTTCCAAGAACCGATTTTATTGCCCACGGAAGAACGCGTTTTTGATATACTTCAAGGAAAGAAAAAAAGACAGGCTTCAACTTTGATGATGCTAAAGAGAATCACGAAAGGAACCGGTTTCGAATGTCGAGGGTGCGGGGCGTGCTGTCGAATAAAGGACGGCATCGTTCGCGTGTCGGACGCGGAGATCGCGCGGATCGCGGCGTTCCTTGGCGTTTCCGAGCAGGAATTCATCGACCGCGAGACGGAGATCGCGCCGGACAGGAGGGGGCTGATCCTCAAGAGCCGTCCGGACGGCGCGTGTGCGTGGCTGACGGACGACAATCGTTGCCGGATCCATTCCGTAAAGCCGGACAAGTGCCGCACATTCCCGTTCGAGTGGACCAACTCAGACTCGTTCGAAGTCTGCGCCGGACTGAAGGAATGCGTCCGCACAGACATGTAGTGCAAATAATGGTATAATATTTGCATGTGACAGGAACGCACATGCGGCATCCTGCGACAAGATTGCGAATGAAAACTCATAAAAGGAGGGTCGAAATGAAAGCTGTGATGTCAATCGTCCTTGGACTCGCCGCGGCAGGCGTAGTTGGCGCAGAGACGGTAAAGCTCCCCGCGCCAACCGGCGATTCGGGCGTAACGGTTGTGCAGGCGCTCAAGGCGCGGCATTCCGAAAGGGCTTTTTCGGAGCGGGAAATTCCCCTCGAGACGCTGTCGGGAGTGCTCTGGGCGGCAAACGGATTCAACCGTCCGGACAAGCGCACCAACGCGACGGGGATGAACAAGCAGACGATAGTCGTCTATGCCATAATGAAGTCCGGCGCGTATCGATACGATGCGAAGGAGAATGCCCTCGTCAAGGTGTGCGACGAGGATCTGCGCCCTGCGATCGCCGCGCAGCAGCCTTTCGCGGCCACCGCTCCCGTCTCCATCCTCATCGCGGCTGACTTGAGCGATCCGATATACTCTGGCGCGGGAAGATATCTTTCCAACTACGACGCCGGTATCGTTTCGGGCAACATCTATCTGTACTGCGCCGCGAACGGACTCGTCACGGTCTGCCGCGCCTCGATGGACCAGGCTGCGCTGAAGAAGGCGCTTAAGCTCGGCGACAAGACGGCCCTCCACCTCAACCATCCCATCGGCTATCCCTCCGAATCCAAATAGACACGGAAGGGAGTGTGCAGGATGAGGCGCGGACTTGTCCTTGAGGGCGGAGGCATGCGCGGACTTTTCACCGCCGGCGTGCTCGACGTGCTGATGGAGCGCGGCGTGAAGTTCGACGGCGCTGTCGGCGTCTCAGCCGGCGCCTGCTTCGGGTGCAACTACAAGTCCGGGCAGGCCGGACGCGTCATCCGCTACAACAAGCGCTTCGCCGACGATCCGCGCTATTGTTCGTGGACATCCCTGCTCAAGACGGGAGACCTGTTCAACGCGGACTTCTGCTACCGGGAACTGCCGCTGGAGCTTGATGCGTTCGACGCGGCGGCGTACGAATCGAATCCGATGGAGTTCCATGTCGTCGCGACCGACTGCGCGACGGGGAAGTCCGTTTACAGGCGCCTAGACAAGGCGGACGATACGGCTTTCAGCTGGATCCGGGCATCCGCCTCGATGCCGCTCGTCTCCAGGCCTGTGGAGATCGACGGCGGCGAGTATCTCGACGGCGGACTCTCGGACGGCATACCGCTTCGCTACTTCGAGTCGATCGGCTACGAGCGCAACCTTGTCGTAACGACGCGTCCGCACGGCTACCGCAAGTTTCCGAAGAGGAGGATCTGCCTCTTCAAGCCGCTTCTCCGACGCTACCCCGCAATCTACAGGGCGCTGAAGACGCGCTACCTCTGGTACAACGAGACGCTGGAGTACATCGACCGGCGGGTGGCGGACGGCGCGGCCGTCCTTATCGCGCCGAAAGAGCCTTTGCCGATCTCACGCGTCTGCCACGACCCGGACGTGATGCAGCGCGTCTATGACATAGGACGCAAGGCCGGCGAAGGATGCGACCTGGAGGCGCTGCGATGACGCCGGACTTCTCCATCGTCCTGCTCCGTCCCGAGATACCGCACAACACTGGGGCGATCGGACGCCTCTGCGTCGGGCTGGGCGTTCCGCTCCATCTCGTCAGGCCGCTCGGCTTCGCGCTCGACGACCGCTACATAGCCCGGGCCGGACTCGACTACTGGCCGCATCTCAAGGTAAAGCTCCACGACACGTGGGAAGAGTATCTCGCCGCCGAAAAGCCTGGACGCGTCCACTTCCTCTCCACGCATGGCGAGAAGTCGCTCTACGACTGCCGATTCGAGTCTGGCGACGCGCTCGTGTTCGGCAACGAGTCGTCCGGGCTGCCCAAGGACTTCTATGGACGCTATGCGGATTCGCTCTTCCGCATCCCCATGCCGGGCGAACACGCGCGGAGCATCAACCTTGCGAACGCCGTCTCGATCGCGGCCTACGAATGCTTCAGGCAGTTGTCTAAGGAATGCAACGGAAACGAGGTGCAATTATGATGAAACACTACAACACCAGCGGGACGTGCGCCCGCGCGATAGAGTTCGAGACGTCCGACGGCGTGCTGACGGCGTGCCGCTTCGTCGGCGGCTGCCCCGGCAACACGCAGGGCGTGGCCAAGCTCGCCGTCGGACGCAAGGTCGAAGACGTCATCGCCATGCTCAAGGGCATCCAGTGCCGCAACGGCACGTCCTGCCCCGACCAGCTGGCGAAGGCCCTGGAAGCTGACATGGCAGGCATCGCGTAGCCGATGAGCGGCGCAGAAGGGCGCGCCAGTCTTGCGTCGTCCCGAACGGGTTGATTTTGGCGTTCAGGGCCCATTTCCTTGAAGAATCGCCCCGAACGGGTTGACGCTATAAGGTTGGATGTTTACATTGAGGCCCTTGGCATAAATGGCGTAAGCGATCACGATACATGTGGCGAAATCGCCTTCTTCAGGATGATGGTAGAGACTGTATGATAAAGTAATGTCGGGATTTTTGGTATAATAGCATCGGAAGGAAGGGGAATATCAGTATGATAAAGATCATCCATGGAGACATAACGACGCTGGCGGTGGATGCCATCGTCAACGCGGCGAACCAGGTGATGCTTGGTGGCGGCGGCGTTGATGGAGCGATTCACCGCGCGGCGGGGCGTGAACTCTACGAGGCGTGTCTCAAGGTGCCCGAGGTGCGTCCAGGTGTTCGTTGCCCGACGGGCGAGGCGCGGATCACGCCGGGGTTCAAGCTGCCCGCGAAGTTCGTGATCCACACCGTCGGCCCGGTCTATCGCGACGGTAACCACGGAGAGCCGGAGAAGCTCGCGGCGTGCTACCGCAATTCGCTTGCCCTTGCGGCGGAGAACGGCTGCAAGTCCATCGCCTTTCCCTGCATCTCGACAGGCATCTACGGCTATCCGATTGAAGACGCTGCGAAAATTGCCGTGCGGGAGGTGAAGGAATTCTTAGCCGCAAAGAACGCAAAGGACGCAGAGAGGGATGTCGCGTGTCCTCACGCGCCGAATGGTAGGGCGGGCGCCCCGCGCACGCCGCAGATTGATGTCATCTTCTGCTGCTTCTCGGAGCGGGATGCTGATGTGTATAGACGCATTCTAGATTTGGTATAATAACGCCAATAGAGGTATAAAGTATAAGGAGATGCAATGGAAAACAAGGCAAGGATCAAGAAGCTGCTTAATGAGATCGGACAAGGGCTTTATGAGCGCGAGGATATCCTGGCGAAATGTCTTCTGGCGGCGCTAAGCGGCGAGTCTACGTTCCTATTTGGCCCTCCTGGAACAGCGAAGAGCTTGATTGCGCGAAGAGTTGCCAGAGCCTTCAAAAACACGGCTTACTTTGAGTGCCTAATGAACCGATTTACCACGCCAGAGGAGATTTTCGGTCCAGTAAGTCTGAAGGAATTGAAGGAAGATCGTTATCTGCGCAAGACGGACGGATATCTGCCGGAGGCAAGATTCGCGTTCCTGGACGAAATATGGAAGTCAGGTCCAGGGATCCTCAACACATTGCTGACAATTGTCAATGAGCGCAAGTTCCGCAACGATGGAAAGGTTGACAGCGTCCCATTGAAGGGAATAATTGCCGCCAGCAACGAAACCCCGGAGTCCGGGCAGGGCCTTGATGCACTTTATGATCGCCTAGTTTTACGCCTTAACGTGGGACCGTTGAAAGAGAAGGAGAACTTCTTTTCTCTCCTTGATGGCAATCCTGTCCCTGCCGACGTCACCGTGGACCCAGACCTTGCCTTTGGCGAGGATGAATGGGTGTCGATGCTCAAGGGGCTTTCGGAGGTTCATTTCACTGAGGAGTCTAAGAGTGTTTTACATGCCATCCGTAAAAGGATTGACGATTACAATGTAGCGGCGAAAGACAAGAAGAAATCGCCTCTATACATATCGGATCGGCGCTGGCAGAAGATTGCCCGAGTCCTTAAGATGGCCGCATTGCTCTGTGACAGAAAAGAGATATTGCCAGTTGATCTGACGATTCTTTCAGATTGCCTTTGGAACGAGCCGGAACAATGTGAAGAGGTTTGCAAACTTGTGATTGATTCGGTAAAGGAGTTTGGCAAATGCAAGAGCATCGATTTCGAAGAACTGAAATCAGATATTGACGCGCGAGAAAAGATAATGTCAAAGACCCTCTATTATTCGGACGATGTGTATGAAACGACGAGTGTTTGTGGTGAGGATTGTTTCACGTTTAGAATTAATATTCCAATGCGTTTCGATGTGGATGGCAACCCGGTGTATACCCCGCAAACAGAAGACCAGATTTACATCAAGAGAGATTACCTTAATTCGACTGAAGAATTCCATCCTACAGATGCGGAAGGAAAAGAATTTGGAGAAGTCATATGTCAAGCGGAGCTGGGGGTGGCTTTCTCGTATAAGACGAAAGATCGCTGGGGTGGTTGGACGTCAGGCAAGGAGTTTCTGGAGCCCAGGTGCGTCCACGAGCAAGGTGATTGTAAACCCGTGACGCCGGCTGAGAAAAAGCAATTGCAAAATGACATCGCCCTGCTTGAGAAACGGCGCAAGGAGCTGTCCGATGCTGCCAACGATCTCTGCAACATTGACAAGTCGAGGCTGGAGTCCCCATTTGTTGGGGCTTCTGGATTGGACGCGGTTCTGTCTGCGCAAATGGAGCATTTGGACGAACTCGAACAGGAGAGACTGCATCTGGAACGAATGGTCAAGAAAATAGATGCGCATGTTGATCGTCAACCTAAACCATCGTTGTGGTAAGAATTTGCAATGCGTACGATCGATGAACTTTTGGAGCAGACTCGGAAAGAGTTGGTCTCCTGTATCAGAAGCAACTTCCCTGACTGCGCCGTTGAGGATGTTTTTATCGGCCTAAAGAAGATAACCGGACAAGTGAAGTCCAGGGTGTCAGACGATGCCAGGCTCGCGGAGCTCAATCGCCATGGGGCTGTACTTCGCATGGCCGAGTATGCGATGAAATTTGGCAATGCAACACGGGAAAGCTGCATGCGCGACCTTGCCTCGTATAAGGCATTCAGGCCAGGGTGCGACATATCTTTTTGGAAGAGCAAGCTGGAAGAGAGTGGAGTGCATTATGGCAATGACACCAGAAGGATTCGCGCAATAGGACGTGACATACTGTCGGAATGGCGCAAAGACTTTGAATCAGCTGTCCTGAAAAGAGAACTTGAGCTGGTCGAAGAAATACGAAATGTTCTTTGGGATCAGATCAAGAAATGGCTAGAGTCGGTTCAGGCAATCCAAAGGGCATTGGGGAAAGGCCAAATGGGGATGTTCTGGGATCTGTCTTTAGGCGAACTTGCCAGAGAGGACCTTGAAACGGTCTTGAAAACAGCCAAGTTCATCGAGTCAAATCCTGGCGTACGACAACTGTGCGATATCCTTGGACGCATGGCGGCTCATGACCGGCGAAGAGAGATAGAACGCATCATGGCGTCAGTTGAATACGAGGCGACAGTTCCAGACGTGAACTCTCGTGAAGAAATTGTCGGGTTGACGTTTGGCCGCCGAGTTGATGACATTGTTCCAAGCGAGCTGGCGACAATGTCGGATAATGATTTGTCAGCGGTCTTCGACCAAAAGTATGTAGAGGGGAGGCTGTTGAGTTTCGAAAGGATCGGCCGTTCGTCTGAGACAAGAACGAGTGAGCAGGAACAATGGCGGGAGAGGGACAGGGAGGATGAGCGTGGCCCGATCATTCTGTGCGTGGACACAAGCGGGTCGATGGCAGGTGCTCCGGAGGCGGTAGCGAAGGCCGTAGCTCTTGCATTGGCATCCAAGGCGCACAAAGAGAACCGCTCATGCTATCTAATTGCTTTCAGCGTAGGCATTGAAGTGTTTGATTTTACTGCCAATCAAAGCCTGCGAGGGTTGTTGTCATTTCTGCAATTGGGATTCCATGGCGGCACAGATGCGGCTCCGGCGCTTGAAAAAGGGATGGAGATGATGAAATCCCCAATGTATGCAAAAGCGGATTTGCTCGTTGTATCAGATTTTGTGATGGACAGTCTTTCTGAAAAGACGCTCAAAGAGATAGAATGCCACAAAGAGGCGAAAAATCGCTTCTTCGCTTTGACAATAGAGCAAGGCAATTCGTCATGGCGGAGATTTCAGGCAGCGGCAATGTTCGACGCGGCATGGCGATATGATGCCGCAAATCAAGATGTTCGTTTATTAGGCGAGTGTGTGGATCGGATATTGGAATAATCAGAGTTGTACGACAATGACGCACTTCCTCTCCAATCGCGAAATCTACGAGCGGGTAGTCTGCGGGATTGTGCCGCAGGCGAGGGAACGGTTGTGGATCGCTACCGCTCGGCACTCGGCTTCGCCTCGGCTATCCCCTCGCTACGCTCGGCCCTCACTTAGTTCGGCGGTTACGACATCAAGGACATGTATGTCGATGCGGGAGGACGGGACATGGTGCCGTTTCTCGAGATTTTGGACGGAATGGTGAAGCGAGGCATCGAGCTTCGGCTCATACATGCGAAGGACCCTGGCCCGAACTGGCGCGACGACTTCGACCGATATCCGACGCTCTGGACGGCGATGGAAAGAATGCTGTGTCCGCGCGTGCATTTCAAGTGCATCATCGTTGACGGCGTTAAGGCGTATTTCGGCTCGGCCAATTTGACCGGCGCGGGCATGGGCGCGATGTCTGAGAAGAAGCGCAACTTCGAAAACGGCGTTCTCAGCGATGATCCTGCACTTGTCGAACCGCTTGTCGAGCAGTTCGATTCCGTCTGGCGAGGAGCGTTTTGTAAAGGCTGCGGCCGCTCGGCACTCGGCTTCGCCTCGGCTATCCCCTCGCGATGCTCGGCCCTCACTTCGTTCGGCGGTTACGCGACTTCTGCGGCGACCCGGTGGCATAAAAAGGACTAAGACTTAAAACTTACTCGTATTATTGAGTAAGTTTTTAAGTCTGGTTGACATGTTGGATCGTAAAGATGGTGGTGACTTCCGGATATTCGGCTCCTCGTACCTCGGAAGAGGGAATCATCTATGTTGGCGTCATACCGTTTTTGCTTGATGCTGCGATTTTGGATAATGCTCTGAGGGGCTAGTGGCGTCCTAACCGCGTGAATGTTCACAAACTGACCACCTGCAAATAATTTGAGCAGAGAGAGGCCGAAAACGATGTGTTTCCGGCCTCGTTTTGCCTTGGCACGGGAAATGCTATATGCGTGGCATGAAAACAGACCTGCAAAATCAAGTGGAACAGGTAGCGTATGGACCAGAATGAAATAGCGGTATTTCAGCGGTCGATAGAGACTTGCGCCGATCCGGCGGAGATTGCGCGTAAGGTAAAACTGGCGTTCAAGCGGATGTCGGGGGAAATGGCACTTGCCTGTTTCGCCAGTGTGATGACGGCGGAACTGCCGCATCCGGTAACGGTGGCGGTGTGGGATGCTGTCCGTTACTCGCATATCTGGTGGGGCGTGGACGAGATACTGCAGGGAGCAGTGATGGAGAATCCGACCGTGCAGCAGGCGTTCGCCGACGCCTTGCCGATGCGCCGGTGGATTGTCGCGAACCGGTTACCGGGCTGGGAGCACACGCAGATGACCGTTGATTTCTTTATCGGTATGGGTTTTAATTCATCCCAATATTCACCGCTGCAGATACTGATATACGCGCTGACATCATACGATGATGTTCTCCTCGCGACAAAATGTCTGGACGGGCTGACGGAAAAAGAATTGGCGTTTGTCGATTGCCGCGGCAACAATCTGCTTTGGTATCTCACCTATCGCGACGACCGAAACGCCGTCGGCGGCTTCGCCTGTCCAAAGACCGTTGCCGTGTTGCTGGAGCGTGGCGTTGATCCCTCACGTTGCAACAACCTCGGCCTCTGCTGGAACGACGTCGCCCGGCATGTGGTCAGGCCGGAGGTGTGATTTTGCCCAAAATTTTCCTGCCCAAAATTTTTGTCTGCGGGATTGTGCCGCAGGCGAGGGAGAGATTGTGGATCGCGACCGCCGACATTAAGGATATGTATGTCGATGCGGGCGGGCGGGAAATGGTGCCGTTTTTGGAAGTGCTGGACGGGATGGTGAAACGCGGGATTGAGGTACGGCTCATCCACGCGAAGGAGCCGGGGTCGAACTGGCGAGACGAGTTCGACCGGTATCCGACGCTCTGGACGGCGATGAGATTCGCCTGTCGCCGAAGGCGATCAGGTTGGCCGAATGAGCGAAGCGAATGAGCCGCGCAGCGGTCGCAAGAGCCCGAGCGGATGCTCTGCCCGCGCGTCCATTTCAAATGCATCATCGTTGACGGGCGCAAGGCGTATTTCGGCTCGGCCAATTTGACGGGTGCCGGGATGGGTGCGAAGTCGGAGAAGAAGCGCAATTTCGAGAACGGCGTTCTCACCGACGACCCCGCACTTGTCGAACCGCTTGTCGAGCAGTTCGATTCCGTATGGCGAGGTGACTTCTGCCGCGATTGCGGCCGTCGCGACTTCTGCGGCGATCCGGTGGTTTAGATGGCGTCTGTTCATTAATTGAGCAGCATGTGAAAGTTTGAGCGGTGGGAGGGCACGTTGTGAGATGGCTATTATTTGCCCAATAGTGACTAATTTATGATATACTGTTTGACAAATGAAGAAAGAAGGCAAGCACATGGACAATCTCATCCTGACCGGCTGGGGCTGGAAGGAGTATGCCGTCTCCGCCGCCGTGACGCTACGGGCGTTGAACGGGCAGGCGGACGTGATGGGCATGAGCAAGCGGCGGCTTCCGGAGTTCCTTGAACTCGAAGGGCGCGGCTGGAAACACATCTATCTCATCGGCCTGTCGCTCGGCGGTGACGAGGAGCGTCTTGCGGCGGCGTTGAAGTCCTTGCGCGGAACCAAGGTGACGTGGGTGAGCGCATTGCCCATGAGCGACGAACAGGAGCGCTTGATCGCGCCGCTGCTCGATGTGCGTAAAGTTGATGGCGAACTGTTCAACGGCTCTCTCGTGAAGGCGGTCGGCCATGTGTTCGATGTTGATGTTACCGATGTTCTGCCGTATGCAGTTGAGGGCGGCAAGGTTCCGAAGTCGGTGCCGCAGTACCATGAACTGATCTGTGCCGCCATGTACGCCTATCGAAACTACCGCGACGAGGAACCGTATGCGCAGGCGATTCGATATCTTGCGAACGGCGTCCGAGAGGAAGCGTGGAGCGACAAGGCGCGAAAGCTCGTCGCACACTACCGGCGGTACGGCAACCGCGAGCTTATCGGGAACAGCCAGCAGATGAAGAATCTGCGCGAACGCATCAACTTCGTGGCGGCAAATCCGGATGCCCGCGTCCTCATCCTTGGCGAGAGCGGGACGGGCAAGGAGACGGTTGCCTTGCAGATTCACAACCGCTCTTCCCGCCGGACAGATCCGTTCTATGCCTTCAACTGCGCAAGCGTCGCGCCCCAGCTTCTGGAGAGCTGCTTCTTTGGACACGAGAAAGGCGCGTTCACGGGCGCGGATAAGCAGAAGATCGGGCTTTTCGAGCTGGCGAACGGCGGTACGCTTTTTCTCGACGAGATCGGCGAACTGCCACTGGAGGCGCAGGGCGTGTTACTGCGTGTCCTGGAGGAGGGGCGCTTTATGCGCGTGGGTGGCACGGAGGAGATCGAGACGGACGTGCGGCTCATCACGGCGACTAACAG
>JAGCFB010000078.1 GCA_017650345.1 Kiritimatiellia bacterium
ACGGTAGGATTCGCCTGGTGCTGGCTGGACCATCCGCCGAACGCGGAGCCGGTGAGGATCGCGCCGTCCTTGATCGTCACGCCCGTAGAGCCGGGCGCGTTTCCGCCATTGCCTTCGCGTCCCGCACCGTACGCGTACTGGGCGACCGCGTCGCCGCAGAGCTGCACCATGGCGTTTCCGCCGGACTGCGATCCGTTGGCTACCGAGCCGCCGTGGTTCTGGTTTATGATGCCGATTGCGTTGGAGATGACGCCGCCCTCTATGATGAGGTAGAGGTCGCGGTTGCCGCAGGACTTGGACACGACGTCCTCCTCGGACTGGAGTCCGGCCGCCTCGTAAACGGCGGAGTCCGTCCCTGTAATGAGCGCGACGATGGACTCGCGGTCGCCGAGCATCTGGTAGTAGTCGGTCGGCACGGTCGAGCCGAAGGAGACGATGGACCCGGCGACGTTTGTCGGGAAGGCGTAGGTCGGAAGCGTGCGCGACGACCAGTCGTCAGAGGGCGCGACGACAGAGACGCTCTCAAGGCAGTCCGGCGGCTCGAACTCGTGCTCGTTGTCCACGACGATCTGGATCGCAGCGATGCAGCCGCGTATGCCGTTGCCCATGTTGTTCGGCTGAGCGACGACGAGCGTGTCGTCGGTGAGTCCATGGACGACGAGCGCGTTCACGCCGTCGGCGAGGGAGTCCGAGAGGACCGTGCCCCAGGTTTCGCGTCCGGGGACCGTGGTCGTTCCGTCGCCCATGTACATGATTCCGTTGATGTAGTACGGCGGGAACTTCCTCTCCGTACCGACCGCCGCGTCGGCGTTGAAATAGACATAGACCGAGTACTTCGCGGCGAAGTCATTGACGCCCGTCACCTTGATTCCGGCGTTGACGGTGGAGTTGTTGAGGTCGTCGATGAAGCCGTAGAGGAGCGCGGACGTCGTGGTCTCGGTGTCGCCCTTTCCGTAGTAGTTGCCGCCGCGCGAGTTGATGTACAGCGTCATGGAGGGATACGTCGTCCCGTCGGAGTCGCTGAGCGCGAGCGCGCTCTGGCCCATGGTCGGATACGTCCCGCTGACGCCGTAGCTCATCGTGTCAAGCCAGTTGGCGACGGACGCGATGCCCTCCCACGCGCGCCTTCCGACGGACGCGTTGCCGTTGCCCTGGTCCGCGCCGAAGTTTATGGAGATCGCCTTGAAGCGCCTGATCGTCAGCGTGTTGCCGACAAGCGACCACTCGCCGTTGAAAACGGAGTCGCCGAGGATCAACGACGTCATCGTGCCGGTGACCGTCGTCGCGAGCTGGAACGGCGACTCGACATCCGTCGGGAGCCTTACGACCGTCCCCTCGCCGAGGTCCAGCGTTCCGCCGATCGGGTTCCTGCCGTAGATGCCGATGACGTCCGCGCTGATCGCGCCGCCGGACAGCGTGAGCGTCGCGCCGTCCGCCACGCGGAAGTCTATCGCCTTGACCGCGACTCCGCCCGCGGGCAGCGTCAGCGTCGCGTCCGCCGTGACGACCACCTCCAGCGTCTTCCTGGAATAGTCGGACGGCAGCTCCGGCGTGAAGAGCGTCGGCGAGAAGTTGGCGTCGCCGGAGATCGTCGCCGAATAGACCGCCTTGAAAACGCGAAGCGAGATATCCTTCTCGCCGTACACGAGTTCCGCGCCGTAGTCCTCGTCGATTCCGTTCAGGAGGAGCGAGCCGACCCTTCCGTACGCGTTCGCGTCCGCCGCCGTGCGCCACTTGGCGATCACATACGTCCCCTCGTCGAGCTCCGCGATGTTGTCGACCCTGATCACGCCGGACGCGGAGAGTCCGCCGATTCCGTCGTAGATTCGCGGATTGCCCGCATCGACGGAAAGCGTCTCGCCGTCGTACACGTTGAGCTCCATGTGCGGGAACGCGAAGTCCTGCGCCGTCTCCGCCGTGAGCCACTGGTTGGTGAAGAGCGCGATGCCGTCGATCTCCAGTCCGTCCCAGACGAACGTCCTCTCCTTCTCATCGACGGGTCCGCCGATCGAGATCGTCGTCAGCGTCTTGCCGCCCCACTGGAGGCTCGACTTGTTTCCGCCGTAGAGGCTCTCCATGGAGTCGCCGAGGTAGAGCGCCGTTCCGTGGCTCGCGCCGCCGTAGGTGTCGGACTGGTAGGCGAAGAGCATGTAGCCGTGCCCGGCCTCCGCGGCGGGCGGATCCTCGTCGTCCGCCGTGAAGTTCCACGTTCCCGTGTTGAGCGCCCAGTCCTGTGTGTGGTCCAGGAACGCGCCCTCCATCTCGGCGCCGCCCTCGGTCCGGCATATCGCGCTGATCGGGTACTCGTCCGTCGATAGCACGCCCGCGAGCGCCGCGTTGTCGGACGGCGCGCCGCCGGACGGAATGCGGAAGCGGACGATGACGGACGCCTTGGTCAGCTCGCCGTAGGGAAGGTCGATCGTGACGCCCTTCTTCGCGCCGCCGTCGATGACGATGTTCCTGCTGGCGATGGAGTTGCCGTTGAGTCCGATGTCGAATTCGTTGACCACGGCCTCGAAGTCTCCGGTCATCCACACCGCCGTTGCGGAGAGGCCCGTCGTCGCGCCGGGAAGCGGCTCGTACACCGTGGCGGTGGCGGACGCGGACTCGACCTGCTCGCCCTTCCTGTTGAAGAACATGACGCTTCCGCCGTCCTCGACTGTCACGGTGTCGGACGCGTCGTAGCCGTAGAGGATCTGGTCGGCGGAGAGGACGACCTTCAGCAGCGCGCCGCTCTCGACCCTGATGTTGCACTCGTTTCCGGCCTTGACCGAGAACTCCAGTCCGCCCATGACGAGGACCGTGCAGCTGGAGGACGACGCGTCCTCGGGGAACTCGATATCGACGGTTCCGTCAACGCGGATCGTGCCGGAGTAGCCGTCGAGCCCCTGGATCACGACCCTGCCGCGGTTCTCGGTGTCGGACGAGGTGAAGTAGATGTCGCCCGAGCCGGTCATCGCGTCGGGTCCGAGCGTGAGCGTGCGTCCGGCGACGTCAACCGTCGTCCACTTGCCGGCGTCCGCGCAGAAGTCTATGGAAAGCTCCTCCTCGATGTCGTCCTTGAGCGTGAGCTTGCCCGCGCGGAAACGCTGCGCGAACGTGACCGGCTCGCTGCTGGCGGACCCGGACAGCACCTTGATCTCGCCGCCGTCGAGGAGCTCGAGCGTGGCGGCGGACCCGAAGGACACTATCGTCTGCGTGTCTATGACGCCCTTCACGGCGAGCTTCGCGCCGCCCGCGATGAACACGTTGTCGTTCGCGCGCCAGACGCTGCCGGTCTGGTTGGTGATGTCGCCGCAGATGTGGAGGCGTCCGTTGTTCGACGTATCCGTGGAAGGCACCAGCGCGCCGCCGAGGGCGACGGTCTTGGACTCAAGGTCGAAGTCGCCCGTGAACCCGGAGACGTCCTTGATGAGCACCTTCTCCCATCCGCCGTTCGCGGGGCTGCGCGTCCGGAACGTTCCGTCGCCGGTCAGCCTCTCGAACGTCTCCGCGACGGAGCCGGATCCGTTGTGCCAGAGCAGGGCCGGGGTGTCGCCGAGATCGACGAGCTCGACCGTCGGCAGGTACGTCGCGCCGCCCTCCGCGTCGCTGTAGTAAAGGCGTCCGACGACGCCTTTGAAGCGGACGACGGACTCGGCGTTTCCGTAGTCGTTGGGGTTGAGCGCGTCGCTGCCGACGTCCGAATCCCAGCCAACGAACTCCACCGTTCCGCGCCAGGCCTCGGGGACGGTCAGTCCGCACACGTTGTCGGGATCGTCGAAGAGGCGGAACCTGTCGCCGTACGAGCCGTCGATCTTGTAGGCGACGGGCTTGCCGGCGTGGAGCAGCACGTCGTAGTTAGGCTCGACGGTCTCGGCGACGATCTGCGTCGTGTCGAGATCGACGACGCTGTCGCTGGTGAACTTGCCGACGTAGAGCTTGTGCGTTCCGCCATCGGCGATCGTGAGGGTGTTGTAGTACAACAAGGCCCCGGTGACCTTCAGGCCCTTGAGCGTGACGTCGGACTCCATGTCCAGCAGTATCGACGCGGACAAGGGCTCCTCGTCCGACGAGACCATGAATATCGCGTATTCGTTCTCGACGGGAAGCCTGCCCTTGCTCCAGTGGCCGATGTCGGAATACGTGTCGTTCTCGCCGGTGCTGGACCAAGTGTTGGCGGTCGCCTCGAAGATGTAGTACCTGCCATCCGCGACAGTCGCGCACGGCTCGCCGTTGTAGGTGAACAGGACCGTTCCGCCGTCGCTGACGACGCGGAACGTGTAGTATCCGAAGTTGTACTGCTCGTCCGTGAGCGCCAGAAGGAGCGTGGAGCCATCCCCGACAGTCACGTAGCCCTCGCATCCGGCGTCCATCACAAGTACCGTGCCGTCGCCGGACACGACGATCTCGCCGCCGAGTCCGCGCGAGTTGCCGAGCCTGTTCGTCCCGTTCGTGACGCACACCGTTCCCTCGCCCGTCACCTTTGCGAGCGCCTCGACGCCCGCGAGGATGTTGGCCGCCCCTGCGGCGATGTCCAGCGTCGCCGTCGCGGGGAGGTTGCCGAGGATCGGGACCGCGCCGGAGACAGTCCTGAGCGTTCCGTGGAAGTCGCTGTAGCCGGAGGCGTCCGCAGGCAGCGTCACGGACACGCCGTCTGTGAAGGAGAGCAAGCCGCTGAAGCCGTTCAGCGTCTCGAAGACGAATCCGCCGCCACCGACGCTGTCCTCGAGCGTCACGGACCCTGATCCGCTCAGCATGCCGGCGGCGAACGTGAGCGTCTTGCCCTTCGCGTCGAGCGTGCAGTCCGTTCCGCAGAACTCCAGCGGCTCCGTCGTGACGCCGGATTCCACGACCTCGTACTCGCCGTTGACGACCTTGCGGACGTTGGAGAAGCGGAGCACCATCTTGTCGTACGCCTCCGTCCCGTCCGCGTTCTTCGCAATAAGCGTGAAGCGCATCATGTCGCCGTCCCAGTCGCTGAGGATCTCGGTCGCGTCGATGCTGAATGTGAACGTGTTTCCGCTCTTGGCGACGCCCACCTTATCGTCCGGAAGCATGGTGGGACGCGAGGTGTAGCCCATTAGCTCCGTGGTGGATTCGGAGCAGGTCACCTTGATCTCGTTCGTGACGCCGATTCCGCATTCCGCGAAGAACCCGTCCTGGAGGAGCTCGATTCCGTTGGAGCGGACGGACATGCCGAGTATCTGCGGAGGCGCGGCGGGCGTTCCGACCGTCGTCTCGACGACGTCCGCCACGGTGTCAGAGCCGTCCGCCATCACCGGCGCGACGTAGAACCTGAGCTTCGTGCCATCGGCGTAGCCGCTCAGGTCGATGCCCTTCGTGAAGACCGTCGATGTGTTCGGCTGGGCGCACGCCAGCGTCTCCTCGCGGACGAAGGAATCCTGGTCTTCGTCGTTGACGGTATAGACCTGGACCGTGAAGCCGCTAACCGCGTTGGTGTAGCAGAAAGGCAAGTGGAACGTCAGGTCTATCGCACCCGTCGCCTTCTTTGCGATCGGCTCGACCTGCACCATCTTGCGCGGACGGAAGCCGACCTGGAAGTGGGCGAGGTTGCGCGACTCGCACTCGGTGCGCAGATCGACCCAGGTGATTCCGCCGCCCCAGCCGTAGTTGATGTTGATCCAGTCCTTCTGCACGCCGTCCTCGTCGATCTCGACTCCGTATCCATCGACGACCATCTGGTGTCCGGGCGTGTTGACCTGGATCGGCGAGCCGAACTCAAGGTCGTTGGTGATGGCGGACCAGAGTCCGTCGTACCCCTCGCTCCACTTGCTGATGACGGATCCGCGCTCGTAGCAGAACTCGTTCGCCTCCTGGCAGAGCTTCTGCGTTCCGCCGGACGCGCCGGGGGCGAAGTGCATGTGGACGAGGGACTGCGCCCACTGCGTGAGGTGCGCGCACTCGAGGCGGGCGCGCTTGGCGTTGTTGCCGTGGCTGTCGAGTCCGGTCTTCTCGGGCGTGCCGCCGCCGGGATAGCTGCTGTAGATGAGGTCGTAGTCGAACGGGACGAAGCCGTTGACGCGGATGTCCTGCGTAGGCTCGTTGGAGACTCCGTGTCCCCACGTCCTGAACCTGGGCAGGTGGTAGGGCCAGCGCCAGTAGCGGAGCTCCTGTCCGCCCGCCGTCGCCATGCATCCGCAGACGACCGTGAGCGGCGAGAGATCGCCGTAGGGCGAGCCCTGGTGCCACGAGGCGCCGAGAAGCGGATAGAGGAAGGGACTGCACGTGTCCGCGCCCGCCGCGCCGGCCTTGGTGCGGCGGGACGCGGTGGAGGCGGACGACGCGTAGGTCTCCCATTCGGAGTTCGCCCCGAGCGTCGCGTCCGCCTCCGCCTCGTCGCAGCGCTCGCTTGCGCCGGACATCATGTCCATGCGCGCGGTGTCGGGCTCGGGCTCGGTGAAGTCGTCCGTCGTAAACTGCACGATCGGCGCGCACCTGTCGCTGCCGGACACGACCACGTGTCCAGACGGGGAGAGGTTGACGATCCAGAGGCTTCTCCATCGCAGCGAGCCGGACACCGTGCGGTCGGGCAGCATCCGCCGCGCCATCGCGCTCCGCTGCAGGAAGGCGTCCGCCGTCGATTCGGCGACGTCTCCCGTGACTTCGGCACCAAATGCGCCAATGGCCGCAAACCACGTTGCGGCCAAGGCGGAAAGGCCCCCAATCTTCATCTTTTTATCTGCTCCCTCTGCGCGATTTCATGTGCGCACTTTTTTTGAATTTCGGTTATTGTACCAAAAGCCACACTCGCCCGCAACAGGAATCGGAGAAAAGAATCGGCGTCCGGAGGCCTCGCGTCCCGCATTGATTATCGGGGCCGGAAATTATATAATATTCGCCCATGAGCCATCCAGACTTTCCTGTCATCGACGCGCACGTCCACCTGTATCCGGACGCGATCGCGTGCAAGGTGACGCCTGCGCTCGCCGGACGCTTCGGCAACGCGCCCTCCTTCGACGGAACCGTCGCGGGCTGCATCGCGCACGCGGCGGAGTCCGGCGTCGCCGCGTCGCTGAACCTGCCCGTCGCCACGAAGCCCGACAGCATCGGACACACCAACCGCTTCTGGTCCGCATACGCCGCACGCCGCGACGGCGCGACGGCCGGCGGCCTCTCGCCGGAACGTCCGCGCGTCTTCTCGCTCGCTGCGTTCCATCCGCTGGTGACGGACAAAGGCGCGGAGATGGAGCGCATCGCGGCGGACGGCTTCACGGGCGTGAAGTTCCATCCTGAGTACCAGCTCTTCGGATTCAACGACCCGGCGATGGACGACGCGTGGGCCGCGATGGCGGAGTTCGGACTCGTCGCATACCTCCACGCCGGCGGCGAGCGCGTGTTCCGTCCGCCCTTCCGCTCCACGCCTTCGGACATCGTGGAGCTCCAGCGCCGCTTCCCGAAGCTCAAGATCGTCGCCGCGCATCTCGGCGGATTCGGGATGTGGGACGAGGCGGAGGCGACGATCGTCGGCTCGCCGGTGTACCTCGACCTTTCGCACACCTTCTTCTGGATGCCGGACGCGCAGATACTGCGCATGGTGAAGGCGCACGGCGCGGACAGGGTGCTGTTCGGGACGGACGCCCCGTGGCAGGATCCGAAGGAGGTCCTGGAGGCGTTCCTGAAGCTTCCGCTTTCGGAGTCCGAGCGCCGCGCCATCTGCCACGACAACGCAGCGCGGCTTCTGCTAGCGGTCTAGCGAGGCCGTCTCAAGGACGGCCACGGCGCGGAATCCGCCCCACACGACCGGCGTCCACGGCGGAACGCCGCAGACCTCCTTCACGACGTTGCCGTCGCGGTCGATGAACGTCGCGTCGATGGGATACTTCATGAAGAATGTGTGAATGGCATTGCAGCGTTTGATGAGCATGCCTTCGCCGGGCGGCGGACACGGACGTCCGATGAGTCCGCGCGCCCTGTCGATGAACCGCTCCGCGACGAGCGCCTTCACGCCGAGTATCTCTGTGGTCTCCATTACCAGAACCCCCATTCGCCTGTGTGGATTACGTAGAGTCCGAGAGCGAGGTTCGTCGCCGCGTGCGCGACGATCGCCGTGCCGAGTCCGCGGCGGACGGCGAGGAGTCCGTACGCCGCGCCAGCCATCGCGCCGACGCCGATTCGCGTGTGGTGCTCGAGGGCGAACACGCCGACCATCCAGAGGAACGCCGCAAGGTCGAAGCGCGAGAGCGGCACGCTGGTCCATTCGCCGCGCTGGAGCCAGCGGTAGAGGAAGGAGCGGAAGAACACCTCCTCGACGGGCGCGATGACGAACGCGCTGCCGACGAGGCGTATCCAGGTCAGCGTCCATCCGCAGACGGACGGATCGTATGGCGAGGGCGCGTCCGGCGCGGCGGACGGGGAAAGTCCGAGGAGTCCGAGCAGGCTGAACTCCCGGTACGCGGCGAAGCGTTCGGGGAATATCCAGAGGAAGCAGACGGCGAGCCCGGCGCCGACGCCCCAGAGGAGGGTCCGCGCGGCGGAGCCTTCGGGCGCGTAAGCGCCGGATGCGCGGCGGAGCCAGGGGATGGAGGCGGCGAGGGCGGCGGCGGTCAAGGCGGTGCGGACGGCGTACCCGCCGGCCGTCGCGGGCAGGACGGACATGAGCGCCATCCAGAGCGCGTACGGCGCAACCGCCGCGACAGTCGCCTTGGCGGAGTCCGTCATTTCGCCGCGGCGGACCCGGTGCGGTTTCCGAAGAGGAATATCTTGTTCTCCTCGCCGCGGACGAGGCGTCCGATGTTAGAGCGGTGCTTCCAGATGACGAAGAGCGCTATGACGGTGATCAGGATCGCCTGCGGAAGGTTTGCGCGTCCGGGGCATCCGAGCCATTGGAACCACACGCCGACCGCGAGGAAGGCGGCCGCCGTGCAGCTTCCGAGGGAGATGTAGTGGGATAGGGCGAAGACTACGGCGAAGAGGGCGAAGGCGACGCCGACGAGCGCTGGGACGAGTCCGATGAGCATTCCGAACGCCGTAGCGACGCCCTTTCCGCCACGGAACTTCATGTAGGGCGTCAGCATGTGTCCGACGACGCAGGCTATGCCGACGGCGAGCGGGAGCCACGGGAAGTCCGCGACCGGCGCGAACCGCTTGGCGAGGAGGACGGGGACGAGTCCCTTCAGGACGTCCAGCGCGAACGCCGCGAGCCCCCAGCCCTTGCCGACGGTGCGGAACACGTTCGTCGCGCCGATGTTCTTCGAGCCGACCGTGCGCACGTCAACTCCGCGCGCCTTGCCGATGATGAAGCCGAACGGAACGCCGCCGACCAGGTAGGCGGCGGCGATCCACGCCGCAGGGATGAGAAAGTCTTTCATTGCATGAAAAATAATACCATATTACGCCGTTCATCGCAAGAGGTGCGCTCCGTCGGGTGGCCCGCCAGCTCGCTCCAGTGTTTTTCTTGGCCCCAAGAGAAGCGCTCGTCGGGCTGAAGCACCATCGGCCTGCTGAATGAGCGCTTTTCCAGGCTATCTTAGGTTGCAGAAAGGGACTCAAGGGACATCAGGGACAAAAGGGACAGATGGGATTTGCGCCGCCAGTCCCGTCCGTCACTGTTGTCCCTTCCGCCCCTGTTGTCCCTCTTGTCTCTTTTGTCCCGGCGTGCTGCAGATACAGCCTCTCTTTTTATGCGGCCATACAGGCAGCTGTCAGCCACCATGTGGGCCACGCTTTTCGTGGTCCGCGCCGCAGGCGCCAAGCATTCTATGGGGCTACTCTATCGTCACGCCGACCGAACCAAGCTTCTTGACGGTTGCGGTGCCGCAGGCGGCGTTGCCGACCATCACGCCGGAGACGTTCACCGTCGTCGCCTTCAGCCTCCCGTTCACCTCGGCGTAGATCTTGAACGAACCCTTGAACGAGCCGTCCTTCGCCTTGTACGTGAGCTTCAGTCCCGACGGATTCTCCCCGGCCTTCGAAGTATCGACCACGCCCTTCTTCATCGTGATCTTTCCGGCCTTCGCGATCTC
>JAGCFB010000079.1 GCA_017650345.1 Kiritimatiellia bacterium
GCGACGGCTGCGGACGTCAGTCGCAGAGGCATCCGAGAACCTCCTCGATGGCAAGTCCGTCCGTCGCGGGAAGCTTCATCTCGATCGTGCGCTCAACGGCCTTGGAGACGAAGTCGGCGGCGGACCACACGGCCTCCTCGAACCTTTCGCCGCGCACGAGCCTGCCGAGTATGACGGACGAGAACACGTCGCCGGTTCCGCTGCGGTCCTCGCCCAGCTTGGGCGCGACGACGGACGTCGGGTTGCGTCCGCGTTCGTAGATGTAGTTGATCAGGTCGGCTCCGCGCGAGATGCCGGAGACGACGACGCGGGTGGCATGGCGCGAGGTCAGCTTTTCGCAGAGCTCCTTGAGTCCGCGGTCGGACATCGCAGGGTCGTAGTCGCATCCGGCGAGGACGCACGCCTCGGTGAGGTTCGGAGTCAGGACGTCCGCGACGTCCAGGAACTCGCGCATGGACTCTGCGAGCGACATGTCGTATGTCGCGTAGAGTCTCCCGTAGTCGCCCATCACCGGATCGACGAAGACGAGCGTGTCTGGTCCGCGGAACGCCTCGATGAATCGGCGGACGAAGCCGATCTGCCGCGCTGACCCCAGGAAGCCCGTCGCTATGGCATCGAACCTGAGCCCCGTCGCCTGCCAGTCGCGGATGTAGGCGTCCATGTGGTCGGTGTAGTCCGTCCACGAGAAGTGCTCGAAGCCGGTGTGGTTCGTGAAGATCGCCGTGGGGACGCTGCAGCACTGCACCTTGAGAGCGGAGAGGATTGGAAGCGTAACGGCGAGCGAGCAGCGTCCGAAGCTCGAGAAGTCGTTGATGACCGCCGCCTTGCGCTGGCGATTGTGGTCCGTTGACCCATTGTTCATTGTGCGTAGGCCTTTTCTATCGCAGGTAGGGAATCGTGGAGCGAAAGCTTGAACGGAAGCTCGAGGCAGAGCGGACGGAGCAGGCGGAACATGCGCCCCGATAGGAGCTTCAGCTCGCCGGGTATCCTGCCGCGCGCGATGAGGTGTCCGAGCAGGCGCGGCGGGACGCTCTCCCACATCGCGCGGAGTCCGCCGTCGGGCCTCACCGACATGCTGTCCCAGACCTGCCTCTCGCCTGTCGCCGGGTCCACGGCGCAGAGGATGTAGGCGCAGCGCGGACGCGGTTCGCGCGTGACGAGCGTCGGCACGAGGCGGAAGTCCACCTCCAGCGTCTCCTCCGTCGCGAACGGAAGGTCCTTCGCCTTCGCGACGTCCTCCTTCTTGAAGGACACCTTCTCGACGTGCGGCTGCGGATCCGGTATCTTGAGCGGCGCGTCCGCCCACACGCCGGGTTCCGTCTCCACGCGCGAGAACATGCAGCGGTCGTCCGAGTAGGACATGGGAAGCGTCGGCTCGGACTCTATCCGCATCATGATCCCGTAGCATTCCCAGAGTATGCGGGCGACGAGGTGGCTTTCGGACTCCGTTATTTCGCGCGGAACGTAGCCTGGGTCGTGCCGGAAGACCTTGACCTCGCCGGACGCCAGGACAAGGAGCTCGAAGTGCGGAAGCTCCATGGGCGTCGAGTAGAACCCGAAGTTCCTGTCCACGCGCGTATGCACGAAGTCGTGGATCGTCTGCCAGCCCTCGAGCATCAGGAAGCGCGCCTTGACCGCGGGGTTCTGGTCGCCGAGCGCCGTGCAGAAGTACGGGAAGACGGTGCCACGCGGCTTCACGGCCCAGTTGTAGGGCATGACGGACTTCCAGAGTCCGAGGGAATCCATCTTCC
Organism: Kiritimatiellia bacterium; assembly: GCA_017650345.1. Classification (GTDB taxonomy): domain Bacteria; phylum Verrucomicrobiota; class Kiritimatiellia; order RFP12; family UBA1067; genus UBA1067. Next base: position 1,752 of record JAGCFB010000079.1, read on the forward strand.
TTCCGATCTCTACAGGGTCCGTGGCGTTCATCGCGTCATGCCTCCGTCAGTGTCCGAGCGTGTTCGGAAGCTCGAGGACCGCCATCAGGATCGCGACGGCGACGAAGCCGACCGCGACGGCTATCGAGACTATCATGATCGGCTCGAGCGCGTTCGTGAAGCTCGCGATGCAGCGGTCCATGTCCTTCTCGTAGCGTTTTCCGATGTGCTCCAGGGAGCTCGCCATGTCGCCGGCCTGCTCGCCGATCGCAAGCATGTCCGTCATCATCCTAGGGAACGCGCCGGACGCGGCGAGCGGACCCGAGATGGACGTTCCGTCCGTCACGCGCCTGCGCGCCTCGGCGAGCGCCTTGGCGATCACCGTGTTGCTACAGGTCTCCTCCGAGATCTTGAGCGCCTGGAGGACGTTCACGCCGTTCGTGAGAAGCGTCTTGAGGGTGTAGGCGAGAGTCGAATACGCGCCGTTGGCGACGATGCCGGAGATGAGCGGGGCGCGGAGCTTCCATCCGTCGATGCGGAGCCTTCCGGACTCCGTCTTGCTCCACTTGCGGAACCAGAGCGCGAACACGACCGCGCCGCCCGCGAGGAACCATCCGTAGTTGACCATGAAGTCCGAAAGCGCGATCAGCGCGCGCGTCGGCGCCGGCAGCGTCGCGCCGAGTGCCTTGAACACCTTGTCGAACTTCGGCACGAGCCACGAGAGCGCGCCGATGACGGCGCAGACGCCGAAGCAGAGGACGATGATCGGATAGCTCATCGCGCCCTTGATCTTGCCGCGCATGTTGTCGTAGCGCTCGTAATGGTCGCCGAGCCTCCGCAGGACCGAGACCATCGCGCCGGACGCCTCGGCCGCGCGCAGCATGTTGGAGTAGAGCGGCTCGAAAGTCTTCGGATGGTGCGCGCAAGCGTCCGAGAAGCTTTCGCCGCGGACGATGCGGTCGCACAGGTCCTGGCAGACGTAGCGCTGTCCGCTCCCCTCCTCGCCCTGGTTGGCGAGCGCCTGGAGCGCCTGCCCGAGCGTCATGCCGGCCTCTATGAGGTCCGCCAGCTCGGACGTGAACAGCAGCACCTCGACGCGCTTCATGGTGGTGCGCGCCGAGGTCCCGCCTATCTGCATGCTGAGGAGGGACTGCTTGCGTCCGTCCTTCGCACCCGCGCCCTTGGCGGACGGGGACGGGGCGGACGCCTGGGGCGCCGCGGACGCCGCGGACGGCGTCGCGCTCGGAGTGTGCCTTCTGGCGTATCCCATGTCCGTCCCCTTCCTTCAGGATGCTACTTGATGACGCGCACGCGCACGACCGCCTCGCTGGACTCCAGCGCGCTCACGACGTCCGCCGGAATCGCGCTGTCCGTGTCGATCAGCGTGTATGCGAAGTCGCCGCGGCTCTTGTTGGCGATGGCGTCGATGTTGACGCCCGCCTTGCCGAGGATGGACGTGAACGTGCCGATCATGTTGGCGACGTTCTTGTGGCAGATCGCGACGCGCCCGGCCTTCACGGCGATGCCGAGCGAGCAGGTCGGATAGTTGACGGAGTTGACGATGTTCCCGTTCTCCAGGAAGTCGCGCATCTCCTTGACGGCCATGACGGCGCAGTTGTCCTCAGCCTCCGCGGTCGATGCGCCGAGGTGCGGGATCACGATGCAGCCCTTCTGCCCTGCGGTCGTCGAGTTCGGGAAGTCCGTGACGTAGCGGCGGACCTTGCCGGACTCCAGCGCGGCGAGCATGTCCTTCTCGTTGACGAGCGCGTCGCGCGCGCAGTTGACGACGATCACGCCGGTCTTCATCATGGCGATGGCCTCGGCGTTGATCATGCCCTTGGTGGAGTCCAGCGCGGGGACGTGGATCGTTATGAAGTCGCAGTCCTTGTAGATAGTCTCGACGTTCTTGCAGTGCCTGACGCTTCGGTCGAGCTGCCACGCCGCATCGACGGAGAGGTACGGATCGTATCCGTAAACCTCCATTCCGAGCTGGACCGCGGCGTTCGCGACCTTCTGTCCGATCGCGCCGAGCCCGATCACGCCGAGCCTCTTGCCCATGATCTCGGTGCCGGCGAACGCCTTCTTGGCCTTCTCCGCCGTCTTGTTGACCGCAGGGTCGGACGCGTTGGCCTTCACCCAGTCGATGCCGCCGACGATGTCGCGGCTCGCGAGGAGCATCGCCGCGATGACGAGCTCCTTCACGCCGTTGGCGTTCGCGCCGGGCGTGTTGAACACGACGACGCCCTTCTTGGCGTATTCGGCGTGCGGGATGTTGTTGACGCCCGCGCCGGCGCGCGCGACGGCGAGCAGGTTTGCGCCGGGGACGAGGTCGTCCATCTTGGCGCTGCGGACGAAGGCGGCGTCCGCATCCTCGAACCTCTCCGTCCGGACGTAGTTGTCGGGCAGGTTGGCAAGTCCGCAATCCGCGATCGGATTGAGGCATGTGTACTTGTAGTTCATCTTCTCCCTTTCTTCCTTTTAGAGTTTATCATTTTGGTCCGCCGGCACGAATGGCGGCGGAACGGAAGATGCATGGATTCAGGCGACCTGCTCCGACTTGAGCTTCGCCACGAGGTCCGTCAGCGGCATGGCGCCGAGGTCGCCGTTCACGCGGGAGCGGACGGACACCATGCCCGCCGCCTCGTCGCGCGGTCCGACGACCAGCTGGTACGAGACCTTGTGCAGCGCCGCGTCGCGGATCTTCGCGCCGAGCTTGTCCGGCGAGGCGTCCACCTCGACGCGGATGCCCTCCGCCGCGAGGACGGAGCGGACCTTCTCAGCGTAGTCCGCCGCGCGGTCGTTGACGGTGAGGATGCGCACCTGCTCCGGCGCGAGCCAGAACGGGAACGCGCCCGCGTAGTGCTCGATGAGGATTCCGATGAAGCGCTCGAGCGAGCCGAGCACCGCGCGGTGGAGCATCACGGGGTGGTGCTTCTGTCCGTCCGGGCCGATGTACTCCGCGTTCAGGCGCTCCGCGCTGGGAAGCTGGTAGTCGAGCTGGATCGTTCCGCACTGCCAGGCGCGGCCGAGCGCGTCGATGAGCGTGAACTCGAGCTTCGGACCGTAGAACGCGCCCTCGCCGGGCTGTATCTCGTACTCCATGCCGGACGCCTTGCACGCCGCCGCCAGGGCGGACTCCGCATGCTGCCACGTGGCCTCGTCGCCGACGTGGTCCTCGGGCATGGTCGAGAGCTTGATGAGGAGGTTCTTGTCGAAGCCGAAGTCGCTGTACACGTCCTTGAGCAGACGGCAGAACTTGGCGACCTCCTCCTCGATCTGGTCCTCGGTGCAGAGGATGTGCGCGTCGTCCTGGACGAAGCCGCGCACGCGCATGATGCCGTGGAGCGTTCCGCTCGGCTCGTTGCGCGCGCAGTGTCCGAACTCCGCCAGGCGCAGCGGAAGGTCCTTGTAGCTGCGGGTGCGGCTCTTGAAGATCTCGATGGCGCCAGGGCAGTTCATCGGCTTGACCGCGAAGATGCGCTTCTCGCTCTCCGTGATGAACATGTTCTGCTTGTAGTGGTCCCAGTGTCCGCTCCTCTCCCACAGCGAGCGCGGCATGATCGCGGGCGTGTTGACCTCGCGGTAGCCGTCCTTGACGAGCTTCCGGCGCATGTAGTCCTGGAGCGTCACGTAGATGGACCACCCCTTCGGATGCCAGAATATCTGGCCCGGGTCCTCGGGGTCCAGGTGGAAGAGGTCCAGCTCCACGCCGAGCCTGCGGTGGTCGCGGCGCTTCGCCTCCTCGGCGCGCTCGATGATCGCATCCATCTCGGCCTGGTCCTTCGCGACGATGCCGTAGATGCGCTGGAGCATCTTGTTCTTCTCGTCGCCGCGATAGTAGCTGCCCGCTACGCGCGTGAGCTTGACGACGCCTATCTGCGACGAGCGCTCGACGTGCGGACCGCGGCACATCTCGACGTAGTCGCCGACCGCGTATGTGGAGATGTCCTCGCCCTCGGGGATGTCCGCCAGGCGCTCGAGCTTGTACTTCTGCCCCTCGAGCATCTTCGCGCAATCCTCGCGCGACACGACCTTGCGCTCGAACGGCTCGTCGAGCGCTATGAGGCGGGCGACCTCCGCCTCGATCTTCGGGAAGTCCTCCGGCGAAATCCTGTGCGGAAGGTCGAAATCGTAGTAGAACCCGTCGTCCGTCGCCGGACCGATGTCAACCTGCACGTCCTCGAAAACGTTCTTCACGGCGCGCGCCATCAGATGCGCCGCCGAATGCCTTCTCTCCTCTAGTGTTGCCTCTCTCATTGTTTCTCCTTGTGGAGCACCTATTATACCATATATCCGCCGGCCGTGTGCGGCAAACCGCGCGGCGGCCCGTCCGCGGCGAAATGCCTTGGGACGAGCCGCGCGGAATCGACCTGGGCGCAGGCGCGCCCGGCCGTCAGGTCACGGGAGTGAGCTCGGCCACGCCGTCCGCAGGCGCGGCAGGCTTGGCGGCGGGCTTGGGCGGAAGCTTGAGTCCGGCGGCGAGCGTCGGCTTGGCGGGGAGCTTGAGTCCCGGCTTTAGCGCGCCGGCGCCTCCGCCGATGACGGGCTTCCTGATTCCGCCTGCGGGCGCAAGCGGCTTGAGCGGCGCCGCCTTGACGGTGGGAGTCGTGGACTGCGCAGGCTTCGCCGCAGGGGCGGCGGCGGGCGCAGTGGCGGGCGCGGGAGCCGCGGCAGGCGC
>JAGCFB010000080.1 GCA_017650345.1 Kiritimatiellia bacterium
GCCTTGTCGAGTATGCGCATCACGACCTTCTCGCCGTGAACCGTCGGCAAGATTGAGACGCGTACGTCGACCTCCTTCTTCATCGCCCGCACCTTGAAGCGTCCGTCCTGCGGACGGCGCCTCTCCGCGATGTCGAGGTTCGAAAGGATCCTTATGCGCGAGCAGACCGCGTTGTGCAGCGCCCTCGGCGGCGCCGGACGCTCCACGAGCTCGCCGTCGATGCGGTACCTGAGGCGCGACGTCTTCTCCAGCGCCTCGAAGTGGATGTCGGACGCCTTGGTCTTCAGCGCCTCGACCATGATCGTGTTGACCATCCTGATGACTGGCGCGTCGCCGGCGGCGTCGATCGTCGCGTCGAGAGCGGACTCCTCGGGGCTGTCGCCGGAGGTCATCTCGATCTCCCCCTCGTCGCCCTTCATGATGTTCTCCATCGCCAGGGCCGGGTTGGCGGAGTCCTCCGCCTGCTTCATCTTCGCGAAGATGTCCGTCAGCTCGTTCGCAGGGGCAACCACCGACCATATCTTGCCGCGCCCCCAGCGCGAAATCTCCTCCTGCGCCGGAAGGTCGAAGGGGTCCGCGAACGCAACCGTCAGGCGCCCGCGAATGCGCATGAGCGGAATCGCCTTCACGCGCTCCCACGCCTCGCGGTTCATCCCGCAGAGAAGATCCGGGGTGGGGATGTATCCCGCCGGCAGCGTGATCGGCGCAATGCCGAGATAGTTGGCCGCCGCGACCGCGAACTCCTTCGGGTCGGTTATCTTGCGAACCTCCTCGATGCCGCCTCGCCTGATGCGGAAACTGCGCTTTGGCTTGTCTAGATGCTCTTCTGCCATACGAAACAGAAATAGCACAAAATGTGCCAGCAGAAGCCCCGATAAGGACGTCCATATGGCATGTTTTGTGCTAAATACCTTGTTGAAATGTCATTGTTCAACACAGAAAACCAAACTTCGGGTTCCCCGGAGGCCGCCAAGTCCGAAAACTGGCGGCTTGAGGAGGGCGTCGCCTACTTCGAGCAGATGCTCGAGGTCATGTCCGAGGACCGCACGACCTTGGAGTTCCTTGACGCCGCCTACCAGCAGCTGGGGCGCAAGGAGAAGGACAAGGACGTCCTTACCAGGCTGGTGAGGCTCCTCATCAAGGAGAGGGACGTCGAGGCGCTCAAGGCGCTCCTTCCGCGAATGGAGGCGAGCGACCATCCGCCGCTCAAGGCGCTCCTCCTGAAGACCAACGCCCTTATCGCGCCGCCGCCGGACCTTACGCCGGAGCGTCCGAAGAAGCTTTCCGAGGGCGAGATCATCGCCGCGGCGGTCAACGACGCCGTGGAGGCCGAGACGGCCCTCGCCGAGTCGTGGAGGGCTGCCGGGATCATCGACGACGAGGCTCTGGACAGGGTGCAGGAGAGCCTGAGCTTCGTGCCGGCGAACGGACGTCCTTTTCTCATTTCTGCATTACAGATTCTTGAAAAAGAGAATGTCACGCTGTGCGAGCAGTGCATGGAGAACCTGGCGGACGTCAGCGGCGCGCCGCCAGTCCCGCTCGGCGCGTACGACATAGGCGAGAAGCAGCTTTCGCGATGCCCCCAGTGGCTCGTCCGCCAGCGGGGAGTGATACCGTTCGCGGAGATCGGCGGCACGGCCCTGGTCGCGGTGCTGAATCCGCTGGACGCCAAGCTCAAGGGCGAGATCGAGGCGGGAGGCCCTTGCAGGCTCTTCACGGCGACCCCGTCCGCCGTCGAGGCGATCCTTGAGAAGGTTTACGGGTCCGTGGAGTGAGGGTTCTGATGAAGGCTCGGAAGGGAATGACGCTCGTCGAGGCGATGCTGGCCGGCTCCATCGCGGCGCTCGCCGTCCTTGCGCTCATGGAGGGGCTTGTCGTGATCGCCAAGATCGGCAACGAGAACTCGCGCCTCCTGGCGGCGGAGGCTTACGCCTGGGACACCGCGTGGAAGTGGCTCAACAAGCCCTGGGACAACCTGAACGGATCGACGACGTGGCAGTGGTACCCGAACGAGAACGGGGCCGTGATATCGGACGACGACTGCCATGAAATCAACGCCTGGCCTGGTTCCGAGCCGAGATGCTACGTCCGCGTCAGGCAGCAGGACGGCGCGGTGATCCCGAGGCACGGCGTTTCGCAGTACCAGGCCAAGGTCATTGAGGTGGATGTCGAGTGGGGGCCAGCAGGGGCCAGGAAGCGCCTGAACGCATTCGGCGGCACGGCGACGCCGAACTACCATGTCCCCGTAAGCGTCGTCAAGGGTCCTATAGAACGGGGCAGAAACTGATGAAGAAGGCGTTCACTTTCGTCGAGGCCATGGTGGCGAGCGCGATATCGGCGATCGTCCTCACCGCCGTCGCGTCGTCGTTCCTTTCAACACAGCGGATGCTCAAGACCGCCATGTCCGACACCGAGCTCTCCCTCGCCGCGCGCGAGCTTCGCGAGAAGCTCCTCTTCCATGCGGCGCCGACCATCGACGGAATCCACTATGCGGGGCTCCTGAGCGGAACGAACGCGAATTCCGTCGTCGATTCCGCGACTTGGAACATTACCATGAACGCGTCCGCAGTCGGCGAGACGCTGGGCGACTTCCAGCCACAGTCCATCGCGCTGCAGATGCAAACCGCGAATGTCGTCGGCTACGGCGGCGCGAACGAGACGCGCTACTACCTCTTCAACGACGGGATGCCGGACAGCGAGGACCACGCTGGATGGCTGTATCCCGGGAGCATGTCCCTCAGCGGCACGAGCATGGATGCCGTGGTCGATGCGCGGCGCATGTCCAGCACCCAGCCGCTTGCCGCCGCATACGCGATTGTCTTCGATCTCGAGCTCAGGTCAAACGAAAACAATCTCGACGGAACGCCCATCACGCGCCGGGAGCGCGTGTCGGTGCCGCTCTTCGGCAAGCTCCAGCCGTTCATGCTTTCAGACGGAGGATATTGAAGTGTCAAAAGGAAGTCGCTTTTCCAGACGAGGTGCGGCGCTCATCACCGTGCTTGTCTTCACCGGTGTCTTGACGATAGCCGTCGGCTCCGTTCTCGGCTACGTGTCCAACGCGACGCGCCAGACCGCAGCGGCCGTCGGACGCGACATCTGCCGCCTCGCCGCGCAGAGCGAGATCGAGGTCGCCAAGGCCGCCGTCAACTACCGCTTCCAGCTCTCGCTCAACCGTTCCGCCCGCATCGTAGGCGGAACGTCCATCGGTACGACGACGGCCAGCTCCTTCGACTGGTTCGAATCCTACACCGGCACGTCGGCGAAGCGGACGATCGGCACGAGGAACCCGCTGACGCTAGAGAACTCCACCACGCGCGACGGATGCACGGTAAGGGTGCGCATCGGTCGCGTGGACCACGTCGCAGGTTCGCAGTTCGCCGACGTCACGCTCGTCGCAGAGGCTACCAGGCTCAATCCTGGCGGTTCCGTCTCAAGGTCCGTAATCGCAGAGAAGGTGCGTTTCGCCCAGCAGCGTTCCGCCGTGTTCAACAACGCGTACTTTGTCAACAACTACGGATGGTTCTCCGGTCCGTCCATCTATGCAAACGGCGACGTCAGGGCGAACGGCAACATGTCCCTCGACAACCGCTGCACCATCAACGGCAGCGTCTATGCCGCGAAGAACGAGGAGCTGAACGTCAACGGAAACATCTCCAACCGGGGAACGATGGACTCCTACGAGACGTACAGGACGTCCCAGTACGGCGTGAACAACATCGTGCGTCCGCTCTACATCGATCCGGTCAGCGGTGGCATGAACGGCGGCGGATACGACGCCCCCGCGAACCCCACGACGGCTGACATGGTCAACAGGCTGCACCCGAACGAGGAGCTGTCCGTGGAAATGCCGTACATCGGGGACATCTCCTCCAGCGACAGCGAGATCCGCGCATGGGTGCAGGAGCTGCACGATGCGGACCCGAACATGTGCACGATCAAGCAGGGCGGGCAAATGCTCGTCTCCGTCTATCATGACGGTGTCGGACCGTCCGGCGAGGCGACGGCGTACCTGACGGACGGAACGGAGATCGTCTCCCCGGACTACGGCGCGATAGTCCTTGAAGGTACGCAGTCCAAGCCAATCGAGATCAACGGACCGGTCATCATCCCCAGCGACGTCATCATAAAGGGCTATGTCAAAGGGCAGGGAACGATCTACTCCGGACGCAACATCCACATCGTAGGAAACATCCAGTACGTCAATCCACCGCAGTGGGAAGGAAAGTCAACTGCGAACTCAGACAATTCAACCAAGGACATGCTAGGACTCATGGCGAAGGGCAATATCGTATTGGGAGATTGCACGAGTTCGGACTGGCTTTCCGACATCAAAAATATAATATCAACCGAACCGTATGTCCAGCACTATGCGTGCGATACTTCCGACGCAGCGATCGGCTACCCCGCTACATTTGGAGAAACGTCTAAGGCCAGCTATGCAGCAGAAGAGCATGTCGGCTCTTCGGACTTTAATGCTGCCGCAACTGCCGGACTTGCGGACTTCGTTCCCGGCGGATACAATCAGTCAACCGGTAAGTTCGGCAAGATAACGCAGAAAACCGTCCCGGTTACCCGCACAGTCACCATTGGATATGGCTGGCATCAGACAACCGAGACTAGAACAGTGTACGAGACGCGCAACTCCGTCGATTACAACCGCAAGTATTACCAGACCGTATGCTTCGACAGCGAAATCAAGAACCGCTGCAAGTCATCGATCACGCGAATCGATGCAGTTCTCTACAACAACCACGGCATCTTCGGCAAGATTGGAGCCTGCTCCATCAACGGTTCCCTCGTCTGCCGTAACGAAGGCATCAAATATTCAGGTTCTCTCTACCTCAACTGGGACTCGCGCCTCTATTCCGGCTCCAGCGAATCCGTCGATAACGATGTTGTCGGACTCGCCAGGTCCAGCGATTCCCGCCCGATGACGCTTTGGTGGATGGAGCTTCCGCAGGACGTAATTTCGTTCGAGACGCCAACCGAACCGACAGGCGATTAAGGGAAAGGGATTCCGAAGATGATCCGTGATGATACCGACGTCTCCGTCCTCACCGACAGGCTGATCCGCGACCAGCGCCAGGCCGAGGAGGAGCGTGTCCAGCGCGAGGCGGAAAGGCAGCTTAGGTTGGAGCAGGAACGCGAACTTCTTGCCTCGCAGGAAGCGGACGCCTCCTCCGGAACGCTGGCCGTCGCGGAAGCCGGCGTGACCGTCCCGCCTCCTGCTCCGGAGCCGCCGGCCGATCCGGAGGCCACTTCCAGATACATAAGGATCGGCATCGTCGCCGTCCTTGTCGTGATTTTCTTCTGGATGTGGGTCTCCCAAAAGCGCCGCAATTCGTGAACAGCGCATTTCTCGAAGATCTGGCCTCGCGCCGTCGGTTCGGAATGAAGCCCGGACTCGACACGATGCGCGAGGTCTGCCGCATTCTTGGGAACCCGGAGGAACGCGTTCGCGCGATCCACGTCGCAGGCACTAACGGAAAGGGGGCGGTCTGCGCCATGTTGGACGCATGCCTCTTCGCCGGAGGATTCCGCACCGGACGCTACACCTCGCCCCACCTCGTCAAACTCAACGAACGCTTCTTCCTGGACGGCGCGCCTGTCTCGGACGAAAAGCTCGAGAAATACGCCAACAAGGTCTCCGCCTGCCTGGGCGACCTCGAGCCAACGTTCTTCGAGGCCCTCACGGCCGTCGCGTTCCTGCTCTACGCCGACGAGAGTCCTGACTTTTCTGTCCTTGAGACGGGGCTTGGCGGACGTCTCGATGCGACCAACGTCTGTCGTCCGCAACTTTCGGTCATCACCCGTATCGGACTCGACCACTGCGACTGGCTTGGCGACACCGTCGAGAAGATCGCGTTCGAGAAGTCCGGCATAATCAAGCCTGGCGTCCCTGTCGTACTCGGACGCAACGCGCCCGAGGTGGTCGCCGTGGTCAAGGCGCGCGCGGCTGAGCTGGGCGCGCCGTTCCGCTACGCGCCGGACATGGCGGACGAATCAGAAATCCCGTCCGGCTTCTCGCTCGCTGGTTCTTTCAACCGCGAGAACGCCGTAACCGCCATCGCCGCGCTGAAGGTCCTTTCGGCGGACCCGGCGGCGCAAGGGCTTCTCCGCGGACTCTCCCGCGTGGTCTGGCCCGGACGCTTCCAGCGCATCGGACGCTTCATAATCGACGGCGCCCACAATCCGCCCGCCGCGCGCGCACTCGCCGCGGCGCTGGAGTCCGAGACCGATCCGTCCGAAACGCTCCTCATCGCCGGTTTCTGCGGCGACAAGGATATCGACGAGACGCTGCGCATCCTGCGTCCCCGCGTCGCCTCGGCCATCGCGGTCCGCACGAACAATCCGCGCTCGCTCGCCCCGGAGGAGCTTGTCGTGCGGATGAGGAACGTCGGCATGGAGGCGGTTTGCGCGGAATCGCTGAAGGATGCGCTCGCCATGTCGCAAACGACGCAGGGCATTTCCCGCATCCTCATTTGCGGATCGCTGTTCCTTGCAGGAGAAGCGCTTGCCGCGCTTGGCGGGTATCCGTGGGGAAGCGTTCGCTTCGATCCGGCGGAGAAGCTTCGCGTCTAGCCTCGCGCGAAGAGATAGACGATGCCCACTGCGACGCGGTCGAACATAATCGCGGCATAAAGGATTGGGTGGCGAAGTGTCCTGCGCCATTTGCCTTTTTCGAGGAAGACGCCGAATAAACGATACCACGGACTGAACTGCTTTTTAAGCGCGGGATGTCCGTCCCACTTCGCCTTGTATGCGGCCATCGACTTGGAGTAGTACGCCTTTTTCTTCAGCATCTTCGCAAGCGAAAGCTGCTTCTCGTTGTGGATGAGGTGGTTCTTGAGTATCGCGCACTTCGCACCTGTCGCGAGAACGCGTATGTCGAGCTCCCAGTCCTCAGGCCCGGCCAACAGCTGCTCGTCGTATCCGCCAGTCTTTCCGAGGATGCTCCTGTGGAAGAGCCGGAGCGCGTCAATGCACGTCCCGTCGTAGAACGAACGCTCGAAGTTCCTGGCCTTCGTGCGGAAGCCGTGTCCGCTCCGCACCTCGGGAATCCAGTATGCGGACGGTGCGTCCGCCGCTAGCGGGGCCGCCGCGACTGATAGAATCTCCCGTATCGTTTCCTCCGGGAGGATCATGTCTGCATCCAGCACGATCACCCAGTCCGCCGTCGCGGTGCGCCAGCCGAGGTTGCGCTGAGCGGACCTCTCCGGACCCTTGTCAAGGACCTTCGCGCCGAGGCCTGACGCGATCTCCTTCGTCGCGTCTGTCGAGGCGTTGTCGATTACGACAACCTCCACTTCGCTTCTGAATTTCGCGAACGCCTTGATGCATGTTGCGATGTTCGCTTCCTCGTTTCTTGTTGTGATGACGACTGAAAGCATGGCTGCTACTCCCTTGCGAATTTGCGGTTGAGCTCGCGCGTCGAGGTGAATATCATGATCGGCTTCCCGCGCGGCGAGACGTATGGCATCCGGCACGCGCAGAGTTCCTCGACGATCCTCGTCGCGCCGGCTTCGTCCGCGGCGAACTTCATCCCGGCGTATGCGCGCGCAATCGACTTTGCTATCATCTCCTCGCGCCAGCGCACGCCGCCGCGCCTCGCGCCTGCGCCGTCCGCAAGGTCGCGCGCGATCGTCGCGAAGACTGACGCCGGAGAGGCGTCGCCGATCAGCTGCGGGACGGCATCGACCTTGAAAGTGTCCTGTCCGAACTCCTCCACGGCGAATCCCATTTTTGCGAGGTCTCCGAGCGCCGCGCGAATGCGCGCCGCGTCCGCAGGCGGAAGCTTCACGACGTCCGGGATGAGCAGCGTCTGGGACGGGGAGCTTGCCTCCGAACTCAGCTGCTCGTATGCGATGCGCTCGCGCGCGGCCTGGGGGTTCACCGTGACGAGTCCCGCATCCGTCTCGACGAGGATGTAGCCGGACGCCGTCTGCGCAAGGTACCTGAACCACTGCCATGGACGCGAGGCGGTGGATGCCGGATCGACGGCGAACTCCACCTGCACTGGCGCAGGGGCTGGAAGGGGAGCGACCGGCTCCCTTGGCGCGGACGCAACGCTTGGAATCGCCGTGCATGATGCCGGAGCGGCTGGCGCAGGATTCGCAACGGAGACCGGCTGTTCGCTCGGACGCGGCGGAACCTGGCGTTCGGTCGGCTGCTCGTTCTGTTGCGGCGGAACCGCGCATTCGACCGGCCTTACGGTTCCCTTGCCGGAGACGGCCGCCTCGATGGCGGACATTATGGCGTTCTTGACGGCGGTGTTGTCGCGGAAGCGGACCTCGCGCTTCGTGGGATGGACGTTCACGTCCACCTGGTTCGGCGGAAGGTTGATGAATACGATGGCGGCGGGGCGCACGTCGCCCTGGCGTCTCGGATACGCCTCGCGCATAGCGTAGGCTATCGAAGGCGAAGTGGCGGGGCGTCCGTTAACGAAAACATACTGGTCGCGGCGCGTCGGCTGTGAGAGGTTGGGCTTCTCGATGAAGCCGGAGACGGACACGGCGTCCGCATTGCCGTCGGGCCGTACGCCAGGATCGATCGGCAGCAGGTTCGCCATGAGGTCGTCGCCGAAAAGCTCGAGCACGCGGTCTGAGAGCGCCGCCGCAGGCGCAAGGCGGTAGATTTCGCGTCCGTCGATGGAAAGGGAGAATCCGATGGAAGGGTGGGCGAGGGCGTGGACGGTGAAGACCTGCTTGACGTGGTTCTCCTCGGTGACGTACGCCCTGAGGAACTTGCGGCGGGCGGGCACGTTGCAGAAGAGGTCGCGCACCTCGACGAGCGTGCCCGGCGGACACCCGGCCGTCGTTACGTCCGCAAGCTGTCCGGCGTTCACCTGGATGCACGTGCCCTCGTCCGTGTCGCGCGTGCGCGTCGTGAGCGTGAAGCGGGAGACGGACGCGATGGAGGGGATGGCCTCTCCGCGGAATCCGAGCGTGTCGATCTCCTCGATGTCGCCGACGTCCAGGATCTTGGAAGTCGCCTGACGCTCCAGCGAGAGAAGCGCGTCGTCGCGCGACATCCCGCATCCGTCGTCCTGCACGGAGACGAGCTTGCGTCCGCCCTGGACGATCGCGATGCGTATGTTGCGCGCGCCCGCGTCGATCGAGTTCTCGACAAGCTCCTTGACGACGGACGCCGGGCGCTCCACGACCTCTCCCGCCGCGATCTTGTTCGCGACGTGGAGAGGGAGTACCCTTATGTGTCCGTCGCGCGGAGTCATCAGAAGTCCAGGTTGATGTTCCGGCGGACGAACGTCGGGATGTCGAGGTCCTCTCCGTTCCAGACCGTCGGCTCGGCGTTGTTGAACCTGCCGCGTCCCTGTGGGCCCGTCGCAAGCGGATTGCGCGCCTTGCGTCCGCGCCTCGGACCCGCGATGGCGCTTCCGGTCTGCGGCTCGTCCACGTCCTTGCCGTTCGCCTCGAAGAGCATCAGCACGACGGAGATCCTTCCGCAGAACGTCTGCTCGTCGTTGACCGTGGCGAGCTCGAACGCGCAGCCCTCGCCGAACGCGGTGCGCACGCCGTTCGCGATCTTGCCGACCTCGGAGAGGCGCAGGTCCTCGCCCGCCAGCACGCCGCAGAGGATCGCCCTGACCGGCCCCGACCCCTCCGCCAGCAGCGGCGCTCGCGCCAGCGCGTCCACGGCCTCCGGCGCGCGGTCCAGCCCCTGCACCGTGACCGCCGCGAAGCGTCCGCGCCCGGCGTTCGCGATGAGGTGCCTGATCCTCTCCGTGTCGAGCCTGATGTAGCCGGGCTTCTCGACGAGCCGCCAGAAGAGCGTCACGGCGGAGGCCAGCGTATCCACGGCGCGGCGCATTGCCTCGTCCATGTTGTCCGCCTCGCCGATGAGCTTGTCGAGCGGGATGAAGAAGGACGCGTTCGCCTCCTCCTCGATCATGGAGAGGACGCCGCGCGAGTTCTGCTGCCTCGCCTCGCCCTCGAACGTGAAGGGGGTGGTCGCGAAGACGACGGACGGTATGCCGCGTCCTCTCAGGTGCTTGGCGGCCTCGAGCGTCGCGCCGCCTCCGGTGCCGCCGCCGAGCGACGTGACGATGACCGCGAGGCGCACGCCCTCGAGCGACTCGTCGAGCACATCGACCGAATCCTCCGCCGCGAGGCGCGCCGAGACGATGTCGCCGCCGGAGCCGCGTCCGGAGAGCCTGTCTCCGCCGAGAAGGAGGAACGGTTCGTCCTCGCCCGCCGTCGCGGCGTCCGTGTCGGCGAGCACGTACCTGAGTCCGTCTCCGAACGCACGGCTGACGCCGCGCGCGATGGCGCATCCCGCGCCGCCTATTCCGATGAGGAGCATCGGTGAGTTCGTGCTGTCGTTCATTTCAGGAAGCCTCCGAAGATCGTCTGGAAGAGGGACTTCTCCTCGTAGTTGCGGTGGGCGTAGAGGAGCGCGCCCGCGACCGCGGCGAACGCCTCGGGATGGCGGACTTCCGCGAGTCCGTCAACATGGACCGGAAGGCCAGTCCTGACCGGCATGCCGAGCTCGCGCTGGATGAGCGTGTCGAGTCCGCGCATCGCCGCCCCGCCTCCGGTCAGCACGACGCCGGCGTGCAGCCTGTGGAGGAGGTCGAGGTCCTCAAGCTTCTCGCGCAGGATCAGGAAGAGCTCCTTGAGGCGCGCGTTGACGACCGTGTCGAGCGCGCGGCGAGAGACGGTGCGCGACTCCATGAGCGGCGTCGTCCCGGGGACCTTGACGCGCGGCTCGCCGTCGGACGCGCCGATGACCGCGCACGCCTCGCGGCGCTTCAGCTCCTCGGCCTGCGCCTGCGTCGTCTGGAACGCGTGCGCTATGTCGTTCGTGACGTGGTCGCCGCCGACGCCTATGACGCCGGCGTGCGAGAGGTATCCGTCCGCGTACGCGGCGAAGCCGGTAGATCCGCCTCCGACGTCCAGCACCAGCGCGCCGTTGCGGCGCTCGTGCTCGCCGAGGACGGCCTCGGCCGCGCACGTCGCGGCGAAGAGCGGCTCGCGGATCTCCAGGTGCGCGTCGTTCGCCGCGGTCCTCGCGTCGTCGATGCGGTTGGCGTCCGCGTGGATCTGGAGCGTGTCGAGCTTGAGGATGCGTCCGGACATTCCCTTCGGCTCGTGGATGCCGCCGAGCGCGTCGAGTCCGTACGCCTGGTCAACGATGTCCAGGAGCTCGCGGTCGCGCGGAAGGGCCATCTTGCGCGAGGACCTCACTACCTCCTCGATGTCCGCCGCGCCGACCTTCGCCCCGGCGACCTGCGCCTGCCCCTGGAAGGGGTCCGCCTTTATGTGCTGTCCGGAGACGACGAGGAACGCGTTGCCGATCGTCACGGCGTTTCCGGCCGCGAGCTGGTTCTTCTCGTTCTCCCTGAGGACGCTGCGGATCGACTGCGTCACCTGGTTGATGTCCAGTATCTGGCTCTTGCGGATGCCGGAAGACGGTATCTCCGCGTGGCTGACGACCTTGAGCCGTCCGCCTGACTCCGCCTCTCCGACGGCCAGCACGGTGCGGGTCGTGCCGATTTCAAGCGCTGCGTATATCGATGTCATTGGATTGGTTCCTTGGTGTCCCCGTACGCCTTGCCGGGGATCGTGACGTTCCAGATCTTAACCGCCGAGCCCCCCGGGGTGCGCTTCGAGTCGCGCAGTGCGGCGAGCTGCCTGCGCATGGCGGCGGACGACGCCTCGGACGGCGGGTCGTCCATGCCTTCCCACGCTATCTTCGCGAAGGACCAGTTGCCTAGCACGGCGTAGAGGAAGTCGGCGCGCGTCGCGTCCACGCTCTGCACGTGGAGCTCGGAGAAGTCGCTCTCCTGGCAGGCCGTCACAAGCGCCAGCGCGGCGCGCGGACGCCCGGAGAGCGTCTGCCCGGCCTTGGTGTAGGGGGATTTCGCCTCGACGATCGTCGGCAGCAGGTTCGTCCCCGTCTGCCGCACGAACACGACCCCGTCTGCGTCCGCGACGCGTCCGGTGACGGACTTCCCGCCCTTTACGTTCATCTTGGCGACGGGCTCGCGCTCGACTACGGTTATCTCGACGCGGTCGGGGAGGTGGCGCGCGACGGAGAGCGAGCGTATGTTCGGTATGCGCTCGAGGATCTCGCGGCGCTTCGCGGCGAAGTCTATGAGCGCGAGGTTCGCGCCGTTCCTGAGTCCGAAGCTCTCCAGGATCAGTCCGGACTTTATGTTCGCCCCGGTGGTCACGGAGACCTGCCTCGCGACGTCCGTCACGACGCACTGCTCGATCCAGAGCTCGCGGAGCTTCACGTACCCGATCCATCCGCCGGCGACGAGCGCGGCTGCGAGGACGCCCAGGACCGTCCATACGAGCGGACCCTTCCTGCCGGCCTTGGCGATGGAGTTCTGCCTCAGCGCGGAGTGGAGCGTCGCCTTTCTCTTCGTGTTCTTCATCATCGGGGTCAGTCGTGCCTTGCAGATTTCAGTATCCGGTCGCAGACCTCGGCGAAGGTGAGCCCCGTGCGCATCCCCGCCTTGGGGACGAGCGAATGGGACGTGAAGCCTGGCGACGTGTTGAGCTCGAGGACGTATATGCGGCCCATGGGCGAGACGCGGAAATCGACGCGCGTGACGCCGCGGCATCCGAGCGCCCTGTAGGCATCGACCGCGACCTTCTGGAGCCGCTTCTCGAGCTCGGCGTCCTTAGGGTCCGCCGAGTCCGCCAGGAACGGATAGCGCGTCTCCTCGGAGTTGTACTTCTCGTCGTATCCGTACCATCCGTTCTTCGCGACGATCTCTATGGCGGGAAGGGCCTCTCCGTCGATGACGCCGACGGTCGTCTCACGTCCGGGGATGAACTCCTCGACGAGAACCTCGCCGCCTCCGCCCTGCGCGGCGAGCGCGGCCTCCAGGGCGGACGGCCACGCGTCCGCCGCTGACACCTTGGTTATGCCGACGGACGAGCCGTCGCACGGCGGCTTGACGACCACGGGAAGGGGGAGCGGGGACGCCGCGGTCCCCGGCGAGGCGAGCGACCATGCGGCGGTCGGGACTCCCTTCATCTCGAGGATCATCTTGGTCTTCACCTTGTCCATCGCCATCTGCGAGGACATCGCGCCGGGTCCGGTGTACGGGATGCCGCGCGCGTCGAGCGCGGCCTGCACGCCGCCGTTCTCGCCCCATCCGCCGTGGAGTGCAATGTACGCGGCGTCGATCCCGTCCGGCAGCGCCGAAAGGTCGTCGGACTTCAGGTCCACCGGGACCACTTCGTACTTTCCAAGCGAGGACAGCGCCTCGGCGACGTTCTTTCCGCTTATGAGCGAGACGGCGCGCTCGTTGGAGGTGCCGCCCATCAAAACAGCAATCTTCTTCATCTTTTCCTCTTTATGGATATTATACCAAAAGTTGCCCTCACGGTGTGCGGAAAGAAGGCGGCAGCGGTCACACGTCCGTTATTTTTGGTATAATTTCATTTATATGCACAGACTGATGGCAGATACCGCGGCGCTGGCGTCGGAGCGTCCCTCGCTCCCGCGCGAGGCGTCCGCGCACCTGAAGGTGCTGCGTCCGAAGGACGGAGAGGAGATCGAGCTCTTCGACGGACGCGGCGCTTCGCGCGTCTATCGCTGGTCGCAGGCGGACGGCGCGCTGTCCGCCGCGTCCGCGCCGGCGCGCCTGCCGCGTCCCGCGCCGCTCGTCCTCTTCGCCTGCGTCACCAAGGGCTCCCGCTGGGACTGGACGATAGAGAAGGCGACCGAGCTCGGCGCGACGCGCATCGTGCCCGTCATATCGGAGCGGACGATCGTCCGCCTCCCGCGCGGGGAGCGCGCGGCGAAGCGCGAGCGCTGGACGCGGATCGCCGAGGACGCCGCGAGGCAGTCGGACGCGGCGTGGATCCCGGAGGTCGTCGAGCCGGTGGATTTCGCGGACTCCCTCGCCATGGTCGCGGAGACGGACTGCTACGCGGGCGCGCTGACGGATCCGCCGCCGGAGCCGCTTCTCGCGGCGCTCGCGCGCAGGGACGCGGCGTCGGGGCGTCCGCTCGCGCTGTACGTCGGACCGGAGGGCGACTTCACGCCGGACGAGCTTGCGGCGCTCCTGAAGGTCGCGACGCCGGCGGACTTCGGTCCGACGGTCCTCCGCGCGGAGACCGCCGCGATATTCGCGCTTTCGGTGCTCGCCGCGTCCCGGCACGCGTCGCTGGCGCCGCGCAGCAAGGTTTGATCGAAAACAACACTTAGGAACAACCTGAAAGGGAAGAGAGAAATGAAGACATCGAGAAGGCAGTTCATCGTCGGCGCGGGCGCGGCGGCGTCGGCGCTGGCGTGCGGAGCGGAGGAGCTCGTGAGGCTCGCCAAGGACAAGAGGCTGAACATCCTCTTCATCATGACCGACGACCATGCGGCGCATGCGATCTCCGCGTACGGAAGCCGCATCAACAAGACGCCCAACCTCGACAGGCTCGCGGCCGAGGGAATGATCTTCTCGTCCGTCATGTGCACGAACCCGATCTGCACGCCGTCGCGCGCGGGGATCCTCACAGGACGCTACAGCCACAAGAACGGCGTGCCGGTGTTCAACGACATCTCGCCCGAGATCGAGACGGTCGGCGGCTACATGCGCAAGGCGGGCTACTGGACCGGCTTCATCGGCAAGTGGCACTGCGGCGGACCCGCCAGCGTGCGCAACTCGGACTGGGACCGCTGGATGGTGTATGTCGGACAGGGCGTCTATCACGATCCGTGGTACTTCACCAACGAGCGCACGCCGAACGGCGGCTACAAGAAGGCCGAGTTCCCTGGCGAGTACGCGACGGAGAACATCACCAAGGTGACCAAGGGCATGATCGACGACGCGCTCGCCAGCGGCAAGCCGTTCTACGTGATGATGCACCACAAGGCGCCGCACCGCAACTGGATCCCGAGCGAGAAGTACCGCCTCAAGTTCCGCTCGCTGACGCTCAAGGACATCCCGATCCCGGACACGCTCTTCGACGACTGGAAGGGACGCGCCTCGCCGGTCAGGACGACGGCGATGACGCTCCTCCACCACATGCGCCTGGGGATGGACCTCAAGGCGGCGGAGTGGTTCTCGGAAGGGCACGTCTTCGAGTTCGAGGGCAAGACTTACTACGGACAGAAGGACGAGAACGGCAGGTTCCTCGACAAGTGGCCCGTCGATAAGGACGGCAAGGTCGCCGACGACCGCGCGAAGACGGCGTTCAGCTACCTCCGCTACATGCAGGACTACCTCGCGTGCTGCCAGTCCGTGGACGACTCCGTCGGCGAGATGACGGACTACCTCAGGGAGAAGGGCGTCGAGGAGAACACGCTCGTCGTCTATACCTCGGACCAGGGATTCTTCCTCGGCGACCACGGACTCTACGACAAGCGCTTCATCATGGAGGAGACGCTCAAGATGCCGTTCATCGCGAAGTGCCCCGCGATCATCAAGCCCGGCACCGTCAACAACGACCTCATCGCGAACATCGACTTCGCGCCGACCTTCATCGACATCGCGGGCGCGAAGAAGCCGGACGTCATGCAGGGCGAGTCCTTCCTCGCGAACCTCGAGGGCAGGACGCCCGCGGACTGGCGCAAGGCGCTCTACGCGCGCTACTACGTCGAGGGCGGCGAGCACGCGACCGCGGCCTGGTACGGCGTCCGAACCGAGACGGAGAAGCTCGTTTACTACTACAAGCGCGACGAGTGGGAGTACTTCAACATCGAGAAGGACCCCGAGGAGCTCGTCAACGGCTACGGCGACCCCGCGAACGCGGACCGCGTCGCCGCGCTGAAGCAGCTCCTCTCCGACCTGCGCGCCAAGTACCAGGACGAGGACCAGTACAAGAACTGCAAGGAATACTCGCTCTGATTTTGACATTTTTGATATAATATCTATATCATGAAAACAGTCAAGAGCCAGTTCAAGTTCAAGGGTGGCGTCCACCCCGACTACAACAAGGAGCTTGCGCGCGACAAGGCGATCGAGCGCATGGGCGTCCCTGCGGAGCTCGTAGTCTCCATGAGCCAGCACCTCGGCGCGCCGGCGAAGTGCCTCGTCAAGGCGGGCGACTACGTGCGCCGCGGCCAGCTCATAGGCGAGAAGAACGGTTTCATCTCGGTCTGCGTGCGCGCTCCGGCGGACGGACTCGTCAAGGCCGTCGAGAAGCGGCTCGGTCCCGCCGGCGGCAAGGCCGACGCCGTCGTCCTCGACACGACCGCCGCCGCTCCCGAGGGCTCGCCGCCCGCCGCGGAGGGTCCGGTCCTTCCGCCGCTCGACTGGAGGTCCGCCCCGCGCGAAGACCTGCTCAAGCGCGTCGAGGAGGCCGGAATCTGCGGAATGGGCGGAGCCGGCTTCCCGACCGCGGTGAAGCTCAACCCGCCGCCCGGGAAGCGCTGCGAGTACCTCATTCTGAACGGCGCGGAGTGCGAGCCGTACCTCACGGCGGACTTCCGCGTCATGCTGGAGCGCGCTGACCGCATCCGCACCGGCGTCGAGATCATGCGCAAGATCCTAGGCGGACCGGCAGTCCGCATCGCTATCGAGGCTAACAAGCCCGAGGCGATCGCCGCTATGGAGAAGGCGTTCGCGGACATCGAAGGCAACGTCGAGATCGTCGTCCTGCCGGTCCTGTATCCGCAGGGCAGCGAAAAGCACCAGATCTTCGCGACGGTCGGGCGCGTCGTCCCCGAGCCGCCTGCGCTTCCGATAGACGTCGGCTGCGTCGTCGAGAACGTCGGCACGGTCGCCGCGATCGCGGACGCCGTGGAGAAGGGCGAGCCGCTCCTGGAGCGCGTCACCACGATCTCCGGCGACGCGGTCGCCGAGCCGAAGAACGTCCTCGCGCCGAGCGGCACGAAGTATTCGGACCTCGTGGCGTTCTGCGGAGGAACGAAGGAGCCGCCTGCCAAGGTGATCTCCGGCGGAACCATGATGGGCTTCGCCGTATCGACGATGGACATCGCCACGACGAAGACTACGTCCGGGCTCCTGCTCCTCTCGCCGCGCCGCGTCTTCCAGTACGCGTCGGGCTCGTGCATCAACTGCGGACGCTGCCTGAGGGCGTGTCCGATGAACCTCAACCCGGCGCTCATCTCGAAGGCCGTCGATGCGAGCGACATCAAGTCCGCCGAGGACGCCCACGTCATGGACTGCATCGAGTGCGGCGCGTGCAGCTTCGGCTGCCCGGCCTACCGCACCATCACGCAGAGCTGCCGCCGCGCCAAGAATTCCATCCGCGCGCGCATCGCCGCCGAGAAGGCCAAGGCCGCCGCGGCAAAGGAGGCAAAATGAAGCCGAAAGAAACAGCCGAACACTACATCCTCTCCAGCTCGCCGCACGCGCATGCGAACGCAAGCGTCTCGCGCATAATGCTGGATGTCATACTCGCGCTCCTGCCGACGACGGCCGTCGGCATATGGTTCTTCGGAATGCCCGCCGTATGGACGATCGCGACGTGCGTCTCGACCTGCATCGCGACCGAGGCCCTCTGCCGCCTCGCGATGAAGCGCGAGAACACGACAGGCGACCTCTCCGCCGTGCTGACCGGACTCCTCCTCGCGCTGAACCTCCCGGCCGGGCTCCCGCTCTGGATGGCCGCCGTCGGCTCCGTGTTCGCGATAGGCATCGCGAAGCAGGTCTTCGGCGGACTCGGCATGAACCCGTTCAACCCGGCGCTCGCCGCGCGCGCGTTCATGCTCATCAGCTTCCCGGGTCCGATGACCACCTGGCTCAGGCCGCTCCTGCCCGGACGCTTCGGCTTCGGCTGCGAGGCCGTCACGATGGCGACCCCGCTCGCGTCGATGAAGGGGATGTTCGCCGCCGAGGCGGCGACAACCGCGTCGCCGCACGGCCTCTGCAGCGCCGCGACCGGCGGGCTGGATGGACTCCTCGACCTCGCCGTCGGCA